>JANLSZ010000009.1:0-46034 GCA_031362685.1 Vicinamibacteria bacterium
CGCGCGTTCTGGTGGGCGAGGTTCGGGCCATCTCGGAGATGACGTTCTACGCGCGTCACGGAGACGTTTTTGCATGGTCGGTGGTTGCGGTCTCCGCCTTCGCCGCCCTGCTCGCCATGTTCGTCCCGCCCGCCGCCTCGCATAGACTCTCCGCGGCCTAGACGGCTTGGCCCGGAGAACGAGAATTCATTGAAAGACGAAATCAGCGAGCTCTGTGTCGGGCTCAAGGCGAGGGCTGCGGACGTCCGCGGCTATCTTTGACGAAGCAAAGCTGACTGCCGATCTGGCTGTGGTGGATCGCGAAATCACCGAGCCCGGTTTTTGGAACGACCAGCGTCACGCTCAGAAGGTCCAGCGCAAGCGAAAGAAGATCGAGGGGAGCCTTGAGCTGGTGCGCCGGGTCAATAGCCAGGAGGGGGATGTGACGGTTCTCCAGGAGTGGCTCGCGGGCGGAGAGGCGGTGGAAGGCGAGCTGAAGACGACCGCTCTGGCCTGGCAGAAGAGCATCGACGAGGCGGAGCTGGCCCATACTCTGGGCGGCGAGCACGACGCCGCCAATCTCATTCTGTCCATCAACGCGGGGGCGGGCGGAACGGAGAGCCAGGATTGGGCCGAGATGCTTTTCCGCATGTACCTTCGCTATTGCGAACGCCGCGGCTTCAAGGTCGATGTCACCGACTTTCAAAAGGGCGAAGAGGCGGGGATCAAGAGCGTCACCATGTTCGTCTCCGGCGAATACGCCTTCGGGACGCTGTGGGTGGAGAGTGGCGTCCACCGGCTGGTCCGAATCTCGCCCTTCGATTCCGCGGCGCGCCGGCACACCTCCTTCGCCGCGGTTTTCGCCTGGCCGGAAATCGACGACAGCATCGAGATTGAGATTCTCGACAAAGACCTTCGGGTCGACACCTACCGTTCGAGCGGCGCGGGCGGGCAGCATGTCAACGTGACCGACTCCGCGGTCCGCATCACCCATCTCCCCACCAACATCGTGGTGTCCTGTCAGAACGAGCGCAGCCAGATCCGAAACCGGGAGGTGGCGATGAAAGTCCTGAAGTCGCGCCTGTTCGATCTGGAGATGAAGAAGCAGCGCGAGAAGCTCGACGCGGTGGAAGCGGCGAAGATGCAGATCGCCTTCGGGTCGCAGATCCGCTCCTACGTGCTTCATCCCTATCGCATGGTGAAGGATCACCGGACCAAGCAGGAAACGGGCGACGTGGATCGGGTGCTCGACGGCGATCTCGACATGTTCATCAAGTCGGCGCTGGTGGCGAAAGCCCGGGGCGAGCTGTCCAAGGGTGTCTCGGCGAGCGAAGAGTGAGCTTTAGGTCGCACGCGGGGGCCGCCTTTGTCTACGCGGTCCTGACCGTCCTGATGACCTGGCCGCTGGCCTCGCGGCTGAACCTGTTGGAGGCCGGCGACTCCTCCTATTTCGCCTGGGCGATGGCCTGGACCACGCGAGCCCTGCTGAATGATCCGCTCAGTCTGCCTCACGCGAACACCCTTCATCCGCTTCGTTACGCGCTCTTTCTGGACGAGCCCATCGTGGCCACCTCGATTCTGTCCTTGCCGCTTCGTCTGGTGACCAGCGATCCCATCCTCACCCTCAATGGGGTTCGGCTTCTGATCTTCTTTCTCTCCGCGCTGGGGGTGCGCGCCCTGGCTCTGAGTCTCGGCCTCTCGCCTCTCGCCGCCTTTGCCGCGGGCGCGCTTTTCTCCTTCTCGTCGAACCGCGTGTCATCGCCCGCTCATCTGTCCGTCCTGGGGACTCAGTTTCTTCCCTACTACTTTCTGTTCCTCCATCGCTGGACGCGCAGCGGCTCCGCCCGGGCCGCGGCCCTCGCCGGTCTTTTCTTCGGACTCTCCGCCTGGGCGTGCGGGTACCACGCGCTTCTGGCCATAGCCATCCTGCCCATTCCGATACTCGTCCTGCTGGCGCGAAGGGCGTTCCTTCGGACCGCACCGGTTGGAATGGCCGTGGCCCTGGCCTTTCTGCTTCCGCTCCAGTGGCTCCACCAGCAGGCCCTCGAAGTGGTGCGATACGAACGGACGGCCGGTGAGACGGCATTTTTTTCAGCGCCGCTCCAAGGCTTCTTCTCCACCTCCGCATCGAACCGGGTCTGGGGCGCCCTCACCGAGAACCTGAGGACGATCGTGGAGGCCGACCTTTTCCAGGGCTTCACCGTCCTTGTTCTGGCCTCGATAGCTCTTCTGGGCTTGCGTCGGAACTCCTCAAACCGTCGCGTCATTCTCGGCTATGCCACTCTCGCGTTGTGCGCGTGGCTGGTGGCTCTTGGTCCCGAGGTCAGACTGTTCGGGTCCACTCTCTTCGCCGGTCCGTTCGCCTGGCTGCGTGAACTCGAAACGTTTCGCATGATCCGGGTGCCCGCGCGAGCTTCGGTCTTCCTCGGCCTGGGTTTGTCGATGCTGGCGGGCTTCGGACTGGACGGGGTGCGAAAACCGGGATGGCGAGTGGCGCTTCTTGGCCTGGCTCTGCTGGAGGCTGCGGTGGCGCCGCTCAACGTGGTCGCCGCGGACCGATGCACAAACGCCGCGGATCCGACCCCTGCCGTCTACCGCTGGCTCGCCGCGCAGACCCCCGACGAGCCGGTCATCGAGTTGCCCATTCTTCCCAATGATGGTTTGTTTCAACGCCCCAGATTCGACGACAGTGTCTACCTTCTGAGGTCGACCACGCACTGGAAGCGACTGGTCAACGGCTATGCCGGAACGGAGCCGCCCGCTTACGCGAAGGTGCGTGAGGTGATGAAGGATTTCCCTTCCGACGAGGCGATCGCCCTTCTGCGCACTTTGCGGGTTCGCTTCGTATTGGTTCATTTGCGCGGCTTTGGTCCCAATCGACGCAAGGCCATTGAGGATCAACTGCCGGAGTTCAGATCTGAGCTGCGGGAATCCGCGCGCTTTGACGACGACCTGGCCCTCGAGATTTCGGCCAAGCCGGATCCCCCCGCGTAAGGGTCGCCGTCCCCCTTACGGAATCACCTGGGGTTCCGCCATGTCGGCCTGGGCGTTCGGGAGAGGTGGCGGAAAATTCTGATCCTTCGGCAGGTTCTTCATCGCCTCCTTCCAGAAGTCCATGAAGATCGGAAGCGAGGTCCTTGCGCCATCCTGTCCTCGACCGAGCGAATTCCGCTTGTCGTCGAAACCGCTCCAGACCCCGGCCACCAGGTCGCGTTCGAAGCCCACGAACCACGTGTCGCTCCAGTTGTCGGTCGTCCCGGTCTTCCCGCAAAGAGGCGGACTCAGCGATCTTGCCCGGACCGCGGTGCCGCGCTGCACCACGCCGTGGAGGAGGTTGGCCATCGTGGCCGCCGTCTCCGGTCGCAGCGCGTCGTGAGCCTCCGGCAGTTTCTCTTCGAGAATATTGCCCTCGTTGTCGGTAATCCGGGTGATGATCTGGGGGGTCATGCGCAGCCCCTCGTTGGCAATGGTGCCGAAGGCTGCGACCATCTCATCGAGGGTGGCTTCGCCGGCGCCAATCGCGATGGGAAGGTAGGGAGGCAGCTCGTCCTTGAGACCCATCTTCCTTGCATATTCAATCCCCTTCTCCACGCCAATGGCCTGGAGCGTCTTGATCGCGGGGATGTTGCGGCTCTCCTCGATCGCGTGTTGAACCGTAATCGTCCCCTCGAACTTCATGTCGTAGTTGTGGGGCGACCAGGTTGGCGAACCGGCCGAGGTGAACGAAATGGGCGAATCGACAATCAGAGTGTCGGGTCCCCAGCCGAGACTCTCGACCGCGGCGGAATAGACGATCGCCTTGAAGATAGAGCCGGTCTGGCGATGAGCCTGCACCGCCCGATTGAACTTGCTGCGCTCGAAGTCAAAGCCTCCCACCATGGCCTTGACCGCGCCCGATCTGGTGTCCATGGCCAGGAAGGCGGATTCGGCTTCGGGTTCCTGCTCCAACGCCACCTCCGCCACCCGCTTCTCGCCGGCACCCTCGAGCTTGACGATTCTCACCGGCACGATATCGCCGGTCTTGACCACCTCGGAGAGGCGTGATCGCCCCGTCCACGCGATGGCACTCACCGGGAGCCGCCCTTCCATCCCTCCGAGCTGCACGGTGGCCACGTCCTTGCTCGATGCGGTGACCACACCCCGCACCACATCGCCCACCCCCGCGGGCTGACGCCAGTCGGCGAGCGTGAATCCCTCAGGGATGGCTCCATCCTTCAAGGCGGATTCATGAACCGGTTTGAAGCCGCGGGCCCCGCGATCGTTCCGCAGGATCCCATCGCGCACCGCTCGGTTGGCGGCGATCTGGAGAGTGGGGTCGAGGGTCGTGTACACCTTGAGGCCGGACTTGTAGATACCGGAGAAACCGTAATCGCGCTCCAGCGTCTTTCGCACCTCCTCTAGGAAGTAGGGAGCAATGGACAAGGGAGAACGTCGCGCGATGATCCCGAGGGGAAGATACTGGGCGACCTGGGCCTCGGCGGGGGTGAGGTATTTCTCCGCCACCATTCGGTCCAGAGCGTGATTCCGGCGCCTTTGTGCCGCCTCCGGATGGTCGAGGGGCGAGAGTCGGGAGGGGCTCTGCGGGATGCCGGCAAGCAGGGCTGCTTCTTCGAGGTTCAGATCCTTGGCCGGCTTTCCAAAGTAGAAACGACTCGCGGCCTCCACTCCGTAATTGCCGTGGCCGAAGTTCACGAGATTGCAGTAGAGAGTGAAGATCTCCTTCTTCGTGAAGCGACGCTCGATCTCCAGGGCGAGCAGAATCTCCCGCAACTTTCGCTCATAGGTCTTTTGTGGAGAGAGAAAGAGCAGTCGGGACAATTGCATGGTGAGGGTGGAAAATCCCTGGCCCTTTCGGCCGGAGCGGAAGTTTGCCCACAGGGCCCCCGGGATTCGCCAGAGATTGATTCCGATGTGATTGAAGAAGTTCTCGTCTTCGGTGGCGATGATGGCGTTGCGCAGGACTTCGGGAATCTCTTCGTACTTGACCAGAACCCGCTTTTCGATCGCGAATTCGCCCAGAATCGACCCGTCGGCCGCGAAGACCTGGGTCACGATGTTCGGCTTGAGTTCTTCAAGTTCCTCGACCTGGGGCAGATCGCTTCCGATCGCCATCAGCGCGCCCACCAGCGAGCCGATCACGATGAATCCCGCCACCAGAAGGGGACCTCGATTCTGTTTGAGGGCGGCCCGCAGTCGTTTGAAGCCGAAGTTCATTCCGGCTCTACTTTAAGACCCCGAGAGCCGATGGTCTTAAATCAGCCCGTCGTTCCTGCCGGATTCCATGAAACGGAGGACTCAGGATTCCGGCTGCGGCTTTCGCCTGGTTCCTCGCTCGTCCGATGACCCCTGGTGAGGAGAAGGTCGGGGCCGAGCTCTTTCCCGGTTCTCGTCTGTGCGCCTGGGTTCGGCGGGTCTCGCCTCTGTGGGTCTCGATCGTTCGCGCGGGGTGCTCTCACGGGCCGAGGCGTCGTCGCGTGATTCAGGTTCTCTTCTTCGGGTCGACGAGTCGTCGCGCGGTTGCGGCTCTCTCCTGCGGGCCGACGTGTCATCGCTCCGGGGCTGGTTGGACTCCTGATCCGTGGAGTTCGGACGAGTGATCGAGCGGAAGAAGCGGCTCAACAACGGGTCACGGGTTGAGCGCACAGCGCTGCTATCGGCGCGAGCCGACTCGCCCTTTGATCCAGCCTGGGCTGGCTCCGACCCGGCTTGAGCGGCGGATGATTCAGCCCGGGGCGCAGAAGCTGCGCGTTCTGGCCGCCGCGGCCTCGCCGAATCGGAGTTTGGCGAGGAACGCCATCCTTCGGCCGAAAAGTTCGAAAGGTCAGGCCTCGTCCGCTCATTGCGTTTGTCCTGTTCTTCCTTGAAGCCGTCCTGGCCCATCGTGCGCTGCCTTCGGGATTCGGGACTTGGAATGGTGGTGGTCGGATCCGAGCGGAGCTCCGGGGTGCTGTCGCCCGGGGAGGGGCCGACGTAGATTCGCGCTCCATGGTTGGATCCGCCACCGGCGCGGCCCTCGCCACGGCCCACCGCTCCGGTCGACTCGGCTGGCCCCGGTGCTCGCCCGCGGCCTTGGGAGCCGCCCCGGACTTCGCGGAACTCCCGGTCGGGAGAAGCTCCCGGGTTCCAGACCAAAGCATTCGCCGCCTCATCGGCCGGCACGTCCACGCGTCGACGGTGGGCACTGGCCCGGCCCATGTCGGCTCGATTTGCAAAGGACCAGCCCCTGCCAGCTGAAGCCGAACGAGCGCCTTCGCGCCCAGCCCCGTAACCGAAAGAACCCACCGGGCGATCATTGAAGCCAAGGGCGCACCAGCCGATGGTGTTGTTCCACCTCCCGACGGGCGACGACCAGCTCACCCATGCGCCCGAAAAACCGAGCCGCGGCATCCAGTGCCAGCCAATCCGCGACGAGTATCCCCAGCGACCGTAATGAGAAGTCACAAACCCCCAGGGTTCGTTCGCCACCCAGGTCCAGCCGTAAGACGTAAAGGTCCACCGGCCGTAGGTGTAGGGCGCCCAGTCGTTGGCGACCCGGGGCACGTAGACATAGCCCTGGGGCTCGTCGTAAACCCAATCTCCATTTCGATCGAGCTCGTCGCCGTAGCCGTCGAGTTCATCGGGCAATCGGTCGTTGCTTCGGCTTCGGGCGACGCGACTCAACTCCGCGGACCGCTCTTCGCACCAGCGGTCGAAACGGTCGCCGCTGGAACGCTCATATCGCGACGGGGTGTCGACGCCGCCGTCGGCGTAGCGCACTCGCTCTCCGCCGCGCAAGGTCATTCGCTGGCCTCCAAGATCGGCCAGAATCTCACCCTCACTCACCGAGACCACGGTCTCACCTGCTCGCACGTCGACCCTGAAGGCGGCGGCGCCGGTGGTGCTGATGCTTCCGCCGGGGGCTCGGAACTCGAAGCCCGGGCCGCCCGCGCGCACCCGGGCGCCGAAAGAGCCGGCGAAGACGCGCAGACCGAGTCGTTCGTCCTGATCCCGGCCACCTCGCCCGAGAGAGTCCACCTTGCTGCGTTCCGCGATCCACAGGATCTCACCCTGAGCGAAAACGATTTCGGCCCGGCCGGAATCGTCGGTCCAAACCCGGTCCCCCGCCAGAAAGGGCATGTTGAGGACGGCTTCATCCGAGCTTGCCTCGTCAGCTCTCTGGATGGTCACGCCGCCCAGAGTCTCGAGGAACCGCCCGTCCCGGTACTGAAGCTCCTGAGCGGAGGCGGTCGCAACCAAAGAGGTGAACACCAGGGCAAGCCTTACCACTGCTTGTCGAACGGGCACGGCGGGTCTTGAAATCATGGGACATCCTCCCGAGGGGTCGTACTCTGAGTCAAAGCAACGATCATGCCCGAGCGGCCTGAGAGGCTAAATCTCTTAGGCGTAGAGGTTTGAACCCCGGCCGCCGCCGTTGGCTGACCTCTGCCGTCGGAGCCTATCGAGGACGCGACCGTCTTAACCAGGGGAAGGGGAGCGACCGGGTGCGGCCGCCAAGGTCAGCGCCTTGGACCGAAACGAATCATCATGGAAGCGAAGACCCGGTTGTAGCGGATTTTCCGGGTCGAATCGGCGATTCCGTTGTTCGATCTCGAGGCCGGAACCGTCCCGAACTCGCGAATGAAGGCCACATCAAGCAGCATGCCTCCGGCGGTCACTCCTATCCCGGCGGTGAGTCCCGAGAAAGTGGGTTTGATCTCCAGCGGCGACCCGTCCGGATTCGTGAGCTTGACGATGACGGGCTGGCCGTCTCGAAAGAATCCCGCCCTCACCGGGAGAAGGACATTGCCGGACTGACCCAAACGCAGAACCCACTCGGCGCCCATTCGCATCTGGTTCGTATCAGCCTGCCCGTTCGCTCCCTCTTCCACCGCCGGGAATGGGAGTTCGCCATAGCGGTCGATATCACTCGGCCGCAGGCCCTTCCGCGCCAGCGAGAAGAAATCCGTGATGGTGGCTTGCGACCACGCGGTACGCGTGAAGTCGGCCGAAGCGGTGATGGTATTGGTGGCGCGGTACGAGATTCCGAACCCATACACCCGGGGAAACCGGATCAGCACATCCCCGGACTCCGCATTGATCGATGGGATGGCTGGCTCGCCAGCCTCAACACTGGCACTGGTTGGGACCAAATCAGTTCGGGTCTTGGTCAATCGCACGGGTGCGCCAAAGGGGGTCTTTAGAACCGCCCCGAGATTGAGTTTGGGCGTGGGGGTGAACAGCGCCCCGAGGTTGAAGTTTGTCCCCGTGATATCCCAGGTGCTGTCAATTCGTCGGTAGCCACCGGTCTGAGCATCCGGGCGATTGACGGTCTGGGAGAACCCCTTGATCCAGCGGTTCACGCTCAGGCCCAGCCGGAGCCGCGTATCGACCTCGAAGCCGGATGACAGGGAAAGAGTGTCGAAGCCTCCGCTTCCATCGACGGTGAATTCCGTAGGAAGAATCTTCTCTCCTTCCGGAAGGAAGCCTTTGACGCCCACCGGTCCCTCGCTTCGTCTTGTTCCGGTGAAGGAAAAACTTCGCTGATACGAAACCTGAACCGCGCCGGTCCGCCCCATGAGGCGAAGGGGATAGACGAACCCCGCAAAGTCGGCCACCGAGCCGCGAAGTTGGTCAATTGTGGTGACCGGTTCGGACAGGCTCACCCTCGGGATTTCTTGTGAGAAATCGTTGTGGACGCCAACCAGAGACACTTCGGTACGCCTTAGATAGCTGAGGCCAGCCGGATTCCAGGAAGCGGCGGTGGCGTCATCGGCGCGGGCCAGAAAGGCGCCGCCCATTCCAAACGCCCGGGCGCCGGAGCCGACCACCACGTTCATACGGCCGTAGAAGGAGGCGAGTTCATCCTGATTGACGCGGGCGAGATCCTGACTTCGGGCTTCCAGGGCTCCGAAGCCGAGAATCGCGGTGGCCGCGGCTACCACGGAACATCTCTTCAGGAAGGTCGCGTCTACCATTCTTTAACTTCTGCTTGGGCGGCTTGGGGGGAGGATACACCGGTCGTTGCCGCGGCCCCGGGGCTTGTCCACCTGCTCTGCACACCTGTTCAGACAGGCTCCGTGAAGGCAGGTCCCGGGCGACCTCGCAGGCCTGAGATCGAGGGCCGCAAGCGCCGGCGAGACAAAGACGCTGGTAGAGTTCCAGACGAGTTACCCCTGCTTGAGCGACGAACGCATCGAAACTGTTTCCTCCTTGGGGGAGCGCGCCCTGGTTGCGCGCTTGCGGTCCCGTATCGCCTCAGGGCAGGGGGTTAAGGTAGGAATCGGCGACGACTGCGCTCTCGTCGACACTCCCCCGGCCTCTCTTCTCACCACCGACACCCTCGTCGAGGGGATTCACTTCGATCGAACCCTGACCCCGGCGCGCCTTCTGGGTCGGAAGGCTCTGTCGGTCAACCTTTCCGATATCGGCGCCATGTCCGGCGTTCCTCGTTACGCGCTGGTTAATCTCTGCCTCCCTCCCTCCTGCCCAGTCGAGTTCTTTGACGGTCTTTACGAGGGCCTCATCGAACGAGCCGCGGAAGTGGGCGTCGGCATCGTGGGCGGGAATCTTTCGGCTACGACCGGGCCCATCACGATTTCGGTCACCCTTCTCGGGGTGGGCGATCGCCCGGTCCTCCGTCAAGGAGTGAAGCTGGGCGATCTGGTCGTGATCACCGGCGGCCTTGGCGCCGCGGCCGAAGGGCTCCGCCTTCTTCGCGAGGGTGTTCGACTCGCCGACGACGGCATGGTCATCGACACCGGGATCTGGACGCCCTCTTCCGAGGGCCCTCTCGGGCGGTGTGTTCGCGCCCATCTCGATCCCACCCCGCCCCTTGCCTTCGCCCGCGCCCTGTCCGAAACCGTGGGCATGGTTCGCGCCATGATGGATCTCTCCGACGGTCTCTCGATGGACCTCATCCGACTCTGCGCCGAAAATTCCATCGGCGCCCTCATCGACCCTCTGGCCGTTCCCGTGGATCCGGCGGTAGCCAAGATCGAGCGCGCCCGTGGAGGAGATCCTCTGCCCCTCGCCCTTCATGGCGGCGAGGACTACCAGTTGCTGATGGCGGTTTCGCCCGAGACCATCGATGCGGTGCGAGACATGGCATTCGTATGGGACCTTCCGATTACGGTCATTGGTCAGTTCGTGGTGGGCGCGCCCGTGGTTTCCGTCCAGGTGGGCGAGTGGATTGAACCGCTCAAGTCTCAAGGCCACGACCATTTCGGCTTCAACGAGCTCCAGAGTTCACCCGCCCCCTCGGTTACGTAGCGGGTCGGCCAGACCCGCTGAGATGTCTCATCTGTACGTAACCGCGAAATGCTGCTGACCGACGCTCTTAGGGGCCTTCTGCATCTCAAGGATCCTCCTCGCCGAACCGCCCTGGCTTTCGGAGTGGGAGTATCCATCGCCTTCTCGCCCCTGCTCGGCCTTCATACCTTGATCGCGATCGCCGTAGCCTTTGTGTTTCGGCTGAATCGGGTGGCGGTGGTCGCCGGAGCGTGGATCAACGCCTGGGCGTTGCTGCCGTGCTATGCCTTCGGCACTCTCATCGGAGCCCTGCTCCTGGGCGTTGACGCCCGCCATCTCGATCGGATCGACTGGGATCGGGCCGACTCATCGGTCTGGGCCTCCCTCTCCTCTTTTCTGGTCGGAGACTGGCGCCACGCCTTCAGGTCTTTTGGCACTGCGCTGCGCGGGCTCGGTGCGCTCCTGTGGCCGTTCGTCTTGGGGAACACGATTCTTGCCTCCCTGGTCGGCATCCTAGCCTACGCGCTCGCACGAAGGTTTCTCGAGGCCCGCGCGATCAAACACTCTGGCTCTCACCAGGACGACCCGCCGCTTCACTCACAACCCCAGCCGCCGGCTGCCTGAGGTCAGGGGGGTCTACAGCTTCGGCCGCTTTTCGCTCGCGCCCATCAACCGCTCCACGGCGTGGCCGGCCCGGAGGAGGCTGGTTTCCGCGAAGGCTGGACCCACGAACTGCATGCCCACGGGCAGGCCATTCGAGAAACCGCAGGGCACGGAGATCCCCGGGACGCCGGCGAGATTCGCGGGAACGGTGAAGACATCGGCGAGGTACATCTCGAGCGGATTCGCGGTCTTCTCCCCGAGCTTGAAGGCGGGTGATGGGGTGGTGGGAGTCGCGATCACATCGCACGAGGCAAACGCGGTTTCGAAGTCGCGGCGGATGAGGGTCCGGACTTTCTGCGCCTTGAGATAGTAGGCATCGTAGTAGCCCGAGGACAGTACGAAAGTGCCCAGAATGATTCGGCGCTTGACCTCGGGGCCAAAGCCCGCATCCCGGGTCTCTCCATACATGTCCTTGAGGGTGGCCCGCGCCGCGGCCGAATCGACCCGCAGACCGTAGCGAACTCCGTCGAAACGAGCCAGATTCGATGACGCCTCGGCCGTGGCCACGAGGTAGTACGTGGCAATGGCGTGGGGGGCGTTGGGGAGCGCCACCTCTACGATCTCCGCTCCATCGGCCCGAAGGGCGGCGATGGTCTTGTCGAACTCGGCCATCACCCCCGCCTCTACGCCGGTTTTCAGAAAGTCGCGCGGAATGCCCACTCGGAGACCCCTGGTCGGTTGAGAGAGAGCCGCCTCGTAGTTGTCGACGGCCCGAGGGCTGCTGGTTGCGTCGTGAACATCCTGGCCGGCGATCACCGACAGCGCCAGTGCCGCGTCGGCGCAGGACCGGGCGATGGGGCCGATCTGGTCGAGGGAGGAGGCAAACGCGACCAGGCCATATCGACTGACCCGCCCGTAGGTCGGTTTGAGACCCACCACTCCGCAAAAGGCCGCCGGCTGTCGTATGGATCCGCCGGTATCCGATCCGAGCGCCATGGTCGCGAAGCCCGCCGCGACCGCGGCCGCCGACCCGCCTGACGACCCTCCGGGCACGCGGGTGACATCCCAGGGATTCCGAACCGGCCCGTAGGCGCTGTTCTCGTTTGAAGAACCCATCGCGAACTCGTCCATGTTGAGTTTCCCGAGCACGATCGCACCCGCGCCCTTGAGCCTCGTGATCACGGTGGCTTCGTACGGCGGCATGAAACCCTTGAGTATCTTTGAGCCGCAGGTGGTGGGGAGTCCGCGAACGTGCATCACATCCTTGACCGCGATAGGAACGCCGGCCAGCGGGCCGGGATCTTCGCCTTGGGCGAGTCGCGCGTCGATGGCCTTCGCTTCTTCCCGCGCCGCCTCGTCCGCCCGCGCGAGAAACGCGCCGATCGCCCCATCCTTGTCGCGGATGCGGGCCAGATGCGCATCCACCGCCTCGCTCGCCGACGTCTTTCTTCCCCTTATCGAGACCGCGAGATCGCCAACCCCCATTGACGTGAGAGCGTTCATCCTCCGATCACCTGGGGGACGCGGAACAGGCCCGCCTCCTGGTCGGGCGCGTTCTGAAGGGCGTGGTCACGCGTCAGTTCGTGTTTCGCCTCGTCAGGCCGGAAGCGCTCGCCTTCGGTGGCGTGGCTCATGGGCGGGATGCCATCGAGGTTGATGGATTCGAGCGACTCCGCGTATTTCAGGATGTCGCGGAGGTCGTGGGCGAGGGACCGGGTTTCCTCCTGCGTCAGGGAAAGGCGGGCCAGGGTGGCGATGTGCGTGAGAAGTTTGTCTTCGATCTCGACCATAGAGCCCGCGTACTATAGCGGCCCATGACGGAGAGGTCCTTTGGCGTCTGCGTCGTTCCGAGCGCGGGTGAGCGAGTTCTCACCGGGCCCATGACCCTGGCTGGCCTGGCCGTGCTTGCCTGCGCGGTCACCAGGTTGTCCGGGCTCGATCATGCGGGCATTTCTTTCTGCTATTTCAAGGCCCTTACCGGCCACGCGTGCCTGACCTGCGGCGCCACCCGGGCCCTGGGCCATCTCTCTCGTTTCGACGTGCCGAACGCGTTCGCGATTCAGCCCCTGGTCACGGCGGGGACGCTTGGGCTCATGATCTGGGGTGGCCTCGATGCTCTCCTCTTTCTCGCCTCGAAGCGCACCGTCGTCCGCATAGAGGGGCCATCGCTGAGAGTCATCACCTTCGCCGGCGTGACTCTGGCCATCCTCAACTGGATGTACCTGCTGGCCACCGGGGTCTAGCTAATAGCTAGTAGCCGAGCACTTCTTTAAAGCGAGCGCCGAGACGCTCTTCGACTTCGGCTTGATCGACCTCTTTTCCGAGCAGCTTTGACAGGGAGGTCACGCCCTGGTCGCGCAGGCCGCACGGGACGATCAGGTCGAATCCCGACAGATTGATGTTGGCGTTGAAGGCAAAGCCGTGGGAGGTCACCCACCGGGAGATCCGAACGCCGATGGCCCCGATCTTGTCGTCTCCTACAAACGTGCCGCTCTTTCCCGGGATCCGCGCGGCTCGGAAGCCGTAGTCGCCGCACACCCGGATCATCACTTCTTCGAGATCGCGCACATAACGATGAACGTCCCGGCGGTCCTCCTTGATCTCAATGATCGGATAGCCCACCACTTGCCCGGGACCGTGATAGGTAACGTCGCCACCGCGTCCGACCTCAAACAGATCGACCCCCCGCGCGCGCAGGAGGTCTTCGGAGAGGAGAAGGTTCTCGGCCCGGGCGTTGCGTCCCAGAGTCACCACGGGGTCGTGCTCAAGCAGCAGCAGCGTGTCGCCCACCTCTCCCCGCTTCCGTTCGTCAACCAGGCGCTCCTGAAGAGCGAGGCCTTTCGCGTAGGAAATCCGGCCAAGATGACGGATGTCGAGCGGCACAGCCTGACCGCCCGAGATGATGGCCGAGGTTGGCTTTGAAGTCGTACTAGAGCGCCGATTCGTCGAAGTTCTGAAGGCCGTTCTTGAAGTGGGCCATGAACTTGTCGGCTTCCGATCCGTCCACGATGCGATGGTCGAAGGTCAGGCAGAAGTAGGCCATGGTGCGAATGGCGATGGCGTCCTCGCGAACGACCGGTCGCTTCTCGATGGTCCCCACCCCGAGGATCGCGACCTGGGGCTGGTTGATGATGGGCGTGCCGAACAGCGAACCGAAGGAGCCCGGGTTCGTGATCGTGAAGGTCCCGCCCTGGACTTCTTCGACCTTCAATTTCTTCGTTCGCGCGCGCTCGCCGAGATCGTTCACGATTCGGGCGAGTCCGAGCACGTTCTTCTCGTCGGCCGCGGTGATTACCGGGACGATGAGGCCCCAGTCAAGGGCCACGGCCATGCCGATGTTGATATCTCGGTGGTAGACGATCGAGTCGCCTTCAACGCTGGCGTTGAGGACCTTAAAGGTCTTGAGGGCGTCGGTCACCGCCTTGACGATGAACGGCGTATACGTGAGCTTTACGTTGCTCCGTTCTTCGTAGGCTGGCTTGTACTTCGCCCGAAGCATGGCCACCCGGGTCATGTCGACTTCCCAGACCGTGGACACGTGAGCCGATGTCCGCCTGGACATGACCATGTGCTCGGCCGTCTTTTTGCGAATGGGGGACATTGGGACTACGTCCACCCGAGCCGCGGCGGACCTGGCCGCCGAAGGCGACCCCGTGTTCGCCGAGGGCGGGGGGCCGGGTAAGACGAGCGCCATGGTGGTCGGGCCGATGTTGGGCGCCGGAGGCGGGACCATTTGCGGAATACGGGGTACCGGGGGTGGCGCTACCGCCGCCGCCACCCGAGGCGGCACCACCGGCTGAGGAGCAACCGCTGGGGTGGGTGGCCGAGGGGCAACGACTAAGGGAGGCGGTGCGTAGGGGGGCACGGGCGCATCTCTGCGGATGGCCGCGCTCTTCCGCGTCTCGACATAGGACAGGATATCTTCGCGGGTGACCCGGCCACCAAGCCCAGTGCCGGGAATCTCGTTGATGTCGACTCCGTACTCGAGGGCAATCTTCCGCACCACCGGGGAGCTGCGGGCCATTCGGAGTTCGCCCGTGGTCATTCCTTCGCGAGGACGGTCCGAAACAAGATTGGTTCCAGAGAGGGCGGGGTCCGCTGGTGCGGGCGCCGGGGCCGAAGCCACGGCCGGGGCTCTTGGTGGAGGCGGGGCCACGAAAGCAGGCGGGGCGGGCGGCGGTGCGACGGGCGGAGGCGGGGGGGGAGCGGGTGCCCCGACCGCCGTTCCGGCGACTCCGATTCTTCCCACCACCGTGCCGATTTCAACCGTGGTGCCCGGCTGAATCAGGATCTCGGTAAGCACGCCCGCGATGGGCGAGGGAATCTCCGCATCGACCTTGTCGGTGGAGATCTCGAAGAGCGGTTCATCCCGTTTGACGGTGTCGCCGATCTTCTTGAGCCACTTGGTGACGGTGCCTTCCGCGATGGATTCGCCCATCTGCGGCATGATCACGTCGGTCATTGGTACCTCACACGGAAAGGAAGGGCGTAGCCAGAACGGTCGGGAACAGCGGAAGTCCCTAGTCTAGCGCGGCCCGAGGGGTTGGCCATCAGTATTCGGCGAGGGCCCGAATCGCGTCGGCGATCTTTGAGGCGTTGGGCAGGAAGAACTCTTCGAGCGGGGGCGAGTAGGGAACCGGGGTGTCGGGAGGGGCGACGCGGACGATGGGCGCGTCGAGATGGAGGAAAGCGTGCTCCGCGATGAGGGCGGCGATCTCCCCTCCGGGCCCGCCGGTCTTGGTGGCTTCGTGGACGATCAGGGCCCGCCCGGTTTTCTTCACCGTCTCGAGAATCCGGGGACGGTCCATCGGAAGCAGGGTTCGCAGGTCGAGGACCTCGACACTCACCCCCTCCAAAGCCGCGATCTCCGCGGCCTCCAGCGACGAGTGGACCATCGCGCCGTAGGTGATGATCGAAACATCGTCGCCTTCGCGGGCGATGCGGGCTTCGCCGATGGGTGTGGCGTAGTCGCCCTCGGGCACCTCCTCTTTCAGCCGCCGGTAGAGGAACTTGTGTTCGAGGAAGATGACCGGGTCGGGGTCGCGGATCGCCGCGATCATCAAGCCCTTCGCATCCGTCGGGGTTGCGGGGACGACGATCTTCAAGCCCGGCACGTTCATGAAGTAGGACTCGGGGCTCTGGGAGTGGAATGGCCCGCCGTGGACCCCGGCTCCCGCCGGACCGCGGATCACGATGGGGACACCGCCGCCCCAGCGATACCGGCTCTTCGCCGCGTAATTCACGATCTGGTTGAAGCCACAGGCGATGAAGTCGATGAACTGCAACTCGGCGATCGGACGCATTCCGAACAGAGAGGCCCCGATAGCGGCTCCGATCAGGCCGGTCTCGGAGATCGGCGTGTCGATGATCCGCTCCGGACCAAACTTTTCCAGGAAGCCCTGGGTGACCCGGAAGGCGCCACCGTAAGCGCCCACGTCTTCGCCCAGAATGAAAACCCGCGGGTCACGGGTCATCTCTTCATCCATGGCCTGACCAATGGCTTCGAGATAGGTGAGCATCGCCATCTCTAGTGCTCCCGCGCCCGCTTTGATTCCCGCACGATTTCAGGGGTGGCATCCTCAGCGGTGGATCCGAAGTACACGTCGGTGTTTCCGGTGCTTCCCTCCGGCATGGGGGAGGCCTCCGCGCTGGCCAGTTCCGTGGCCAGCTCTTCCTCGACCCGGGCGGCGATCGCCTGAAGGTCCTTCGCGGCGATTTCATGAGCGAGAAGAACCTTCTCGAAGAGCGCGATCGGATCCCGCTGCGCCCACATGTCCACCTGTTCCTGGGGCACGTACTTCATATCATCGTGCTCGGCGTGGCCCTTCATCCTCATGGTCAACGCTTCGATCAGGGTTGGTCCGAGGCCCTGCCGCGCTCTCTGGATCGCGGTGCGCGTCGCGTCGTACACCGCGAGGACGTCGTTGCCATCCACCTGTTCTCCGAAACACCCGTAAGCCTTGGCCCGATCGACGAATCTCGGGTTGGCGGTCTGCCGAGCGGTCGGGGTCGAGTAGGCCCAGCCGTTGTTCTCGACAATAAGCACCAGCGGCGCCTTCTGGACGCAGGCCAGATTCAGTCCTTCATGAAACGCCCCGGTCGAGGTCCCGCCGTCGCCGATCCAGGTGAGGGCCACGGTGCGCCGGCCGTTCATGCGTTCGGCCATGACCGCGCCGGTAAGGATCGGGATCATGTCTCCCAGCATCGAGATCACCGAAGGCATCGAACCCTCGGGGGAGAGCCATCCGAAATGCACGTTCAGGTCGCGTCCGCGAGTGGGCGAGTCGGCCTTCGCCATGTATTGGCAGAAGATGTCGTGCGGCGAACCGCCGCGAACCAGAATGGCCCCCAGGTTGCGAATGAGGGGGGTGAAGATGTCGCCCCGTTCCAGCGCATAGGCGCTTCCGATCGAGCAGGCCTCCTGCCCGAGGCTCCGATAGAGGCCGCCCACCACCTTCCCCTGCCGATAGAGATTCGAGAGCTTTTCCTCCAGGCCTCTATTGAGTTTGAGGAAGTAGTAGAGCTCGACCAACTGGCCTCGGGTGAGACGGTCTGCGGAGGGTTTGTCCGAAGTCACGGGGCGAGGATTCTACGGTGTCGAGTCGCGCGCCTTGGCTCCCGCTCAGGAAGTCTGAGGTCCTGGCCCCTCCAGAACTTCCACCGACACCGCTTCTTTCTCAAGTTTTTCGAGAACCTGGTTCTTCCAGACGTCGCCGGGACTCGGGGCGCCGGTTTGAGGCGAAACACCCACGGCGCGGTTGCGGCCGGTTTGTTTGGCGCGATACAAGGAGAGATCGGCGAGTTCGATCACCGCGTCCAGGGGAACGGTGGTTGGATTGTCCGGGTAGAAGGGGTAGGTGGCGAAGCCCACCGAGCAGGTCTTTCGGAGCGGCGTTCCCGTGCCGATGTCGAAGGGCGCCCCGCCAAACATGCGCACGATCCGATTGGCGATTTCGTTGCGGGGCAGGTCGGGGGCGCCCCGGGCCACAATCAGAAACTCCTCGCCACCCCATCTGAAGATCAGGTCGGAGGTGCGAGTGGCTTTCTTGAGACGGGCCGCAGTCTGGCGAAGGATGGCATCGCCGGCGGCATGGCCGTGGGTATCGTTCACTTCTTTGAAGTGATCCAGGTCGATGAGGAACATGTGGAGAGCGGACGAGCCGGGTCGGGCGGCCAGGGATGCCTCGCTATCGATCACCTCCGCGAAATAGCGGCGATTCCGCAGGCCGGTCAGCGGATCGCTAAACGAGGCCTCGCGCAGCTCCGTGGTCTTTTGATCGACAATGGTCTCGAGTTCATCCTGTCGTTTGCGCAAAGCCCGGGTGCGGAGATTCAACACCACCCAGAAGAGGCCGGCCAAGGCCGCCACTCCCAGCGCCATCGCCCACGCCTTGCGGTACCAGGGCGTCGAAACCGCGAAGGAGAACCCCGCCTCTTTTCCGACGCGGCCGTAGACGTCGCGGGTCTCGACCCGGAAGCGGTAGAGGCCGGCGCCCAGGTTCGTGAAGTCCTTGCGAGGTTCCGCAGTCCAGGGCGACCAGTCGGAGTCCTGGCCGTCGAGCCGGAATCGGAAGCGATTCCTAGACGGATCATCGAGACTTGATGAGGCAACCTCGAAGCGAAGCGGGGCCAGGTGCGGCCTTGGGGTCTCCAGCGAGTCGGTCGCTCCCCCGGAGAAAAGCTCGTTCTGGCCTGACTGCACACTCCGGACCTGGGCCGAGATCGACCCGGTGGACTGGGCCTCGGCCGCGGGGTTGTATCGAAAAGCCCCGTCGTCGGTGCCGATCCATACCTCGGTGTCAGAGACCTCGAGGAAATCGAGGATCCGGCTGCCCGCGGGAGTGCGGAGCAAGGCGGTGCTTCGAACCGCGATCTGGCCCCCTGGTCCTTCTTTGACCAGGCGAATCGGGCGTTTGGCCGAGGCCACCCAGTAGCCCCCGTCATGCGCGTCTTCGATTCGAAAGGCCCCTCGGCCCGATCCCAAAGCGCCCGCGAATACGGGGTCGGGGGTCAATAACTCGGCCCGGGGTCGCAGTACCGCGGTTCCGGTTCCAATGCGAATCCCGTCTTTGAGCGAAATGACTTCCGCGAAACCAGGGGAGATGCCTTCGGCCTCGCCAAAGGTCCGGACTTGCGTCAATTCGAGGCCGGCCTCCGTCAAGACTGGCAGGCCCGACGCCACCCGGCCGGTGACGAGCGTGATCCAGAGTCGCCCATCGGTGTCCTCGCCGACGCTGGTGGCTTCGACCTCACCCCCGCCCTCCAACTCGCCGGAAACAGTTGCGATGGTCAGCGGCGAGTGGGCGGCCCAGCCGTCGCCCTTCTTCTGTAGCCCCACCGCACCCGCCTGGGTGGCCGCCCAGATTCTGCCGCTGTCCTTTGATCTTGAGAAACCGCGCGCGAGTCCGGGCCGAACGAGGCGTGCCCCCGTTCCGTTGATTTCATAGATCCCGTCGGCGGTCGCGGCGAGAAGCGTTCCGGCCGAGACAAGAGCGAACGACTGCTTGCGCAGAGACGGCAGCGCTTCGAAGGCCCGTCCCCCACAGGTCAGCCGGAACACTCCCTGCGAGGTGGCCGCGTAGATCGACCCCTGATGCTGAACGATCGACTCAACCAGGCCGGGCAGGCCCTCGCGCGCGCCAAAGTTCTCGACCGAACTCGGCATGAGCAACTGGGCCACCCCGCCGCTGGTGCCGGCCCACAACGAACCGTTCGCGGCCTGCAGGGCCAATACCGCGTCGTCGGGCAGGCCGCTGTCGCGATCCATCCGGAAACGCAGTTTGCCCTCGCGGCCCAACACAAAGAGCCCGTTTCTCAAGGTGCCCACTGCGATCTGGCCATCCGGCAGTCTGCGGACACTCAGAATCTCGGAGGTCGCGAGTTCGGCGATCGAAGAAGCCAGCGGCTGAGCCTGGCCCCGTTCGAGGTCGAACTGGAAGAGACCTCGATCCCGCGTGCCCACGAGAAGAGAACCGTTTGGGCCTTCGGCGATGGCGGTCACCGAAACGTCCTTGAAAACTCGGCCGCCCGGCACCGCCGAGACGCCCCCCCCTGATTCGATTACGACCAGCCCCACCCCGCTATCCTGTGCGTACAAGTTGCCCCGGGCCAGGCCGGCCGCGGAGAAACGACCCTCCGGAGAAAGAGCCCGCATCACACCGTCATGAACGACAATCAGTTTTTCCCGCGACCGGAAGTACGCGACGCCCTTCGGCGACACGAGGGTCTGCCACACGTCTGAAAAGCCACGGTCTCCAGGGGAAAGGCGCGACTCCAAAGGTTGATAGAGCAAAAGGCCAGTCGGATCCTCCACCACCTCGCCGAACGTTCTGGATCCGCCCGCGAACATGCGACCGTCCGGACCCACGGCAACCGAAAGCGCAACCGCCGATCGCCCCAGAGGTCTCAGGCGCCAGGTCACGCCATCGTAGGCGAGAAGTCCGGAGTTATTCGCCATCAGGACGAACCCACGGGGATGTTGAGCAACGTCGAAGATCTGCGGGCCCACGATGGCGCCCGCCGACTCTTCAATTGCCCGGGGTCTTGTGATGTTTACGAACGGCGATCCCGCGCACGTCTCCTCGGCATGGAGGCGCATTCCGCCGGTGAGGCAGAGCAAAGCAGTGGCCCGGATTCGGGCGGAAGAAAAACGCATGCGATGAGGTCGTCTGGTAGGGGAGTGGAGAGTCTAGATGCTTTCTCCGGCGGAACGACCGGGTCTTGCGAGAATAGGGCGGTGATCGAAACGGTCTTCCTCGACGCGGGCGGTGTGCTGGTCCACCCGAACTTCGATCGGGTGGCCTCGACTCTCGCCGATCACGGCGTGCCCACCAGCGGTGAGGCCCTTCGTGCCGTCGAGCCTCTGGCCAAACGCGACCTTGAGGATCCGACGTTCATAAAGAGCTCCGACGACGACAGTCGGGGCCTCGTCTACTTCGCGACCGTCCTGCGGCGGGCCGGCATCGAAATCGACGACCGGGTTCGCGAAGCCCTCACCGAGCTTCGCGGGTATCACGCGGCGAACAACCTCTGGGAAACCGTGCCCAGCGATGTAATCCCGTTTCTCGAACGGCTTCGCGCTCGCGGCCTCAGACGGGTGGTGGTCTCCAATGCGAACGGGACGCTCCACGCCCATTTTGATCGTCTCGGTCTGACCCCGTATTTCGACGCCGTCTTTGATTCGCATGTGGAGAAGGTGGAGAAGCCCGATCCACGTTTCTTCGAGATCGCTCTCGAGCGAAGCGGCTCGAAGAAGGCGACCACGGTTCATGTGGGCGATTTCTACGAGATTGACGTGGTCGGAGCGCGTCGCGCGGGGCTGGAGGCGATTCTGCTCGATCCCACGAACCTGAATCACGATCGAGATTGCGTGCGCGTACGTTCGCTCGATGAACTGGCCTCCCGACTTGGCGCGTGAGCCGCGACCAGGTTGTGCGCCCGGGCAGCCGGTGTGCGCCTATGGGGTGGAGCGTTTCGACACGCTGCGGCTCAGCCAGACCAGAATCAGCGAAACGCCTGCGCTCACGTAGCCCATCACCGCATAGCCCACGGTCGAGAAGACGAGACCGGAGAGAGCGCTCCCCGTGCCGGCGAGACTGGTCAGCACGAAGTCATTGATGCTCTGAATCCGCGCTCGCTCACCCGGAGACAGACAGTCCGAGAGAAGCGTCGATCCGCCCACGTAGCAGAAGTTCCAGCCGAGCCCGAGAAGGAAGAGAGCGAAAGCAAGAGGCGCCACCTTCGTCGAGATCGTGGCGGTCAGGCACGAAATCACGAGCACGATGGCGCCTACCCCGATCAGCGGCCCGCGTCCCCATTTGTCGGCCCCGCGTCCGGACACTACCGAGAACGCGTACATGCCGAAGACGTGCGACGACATCACTGCCGCGATGCTGGACAGAGCGTGATGGTGATGCGACATGTGGAGTGACGTAATGACCATCAGCATGACCATGACGACCTGGGCGATGGCCATGGTCAGGCCGGCAATCCGAACGCCCGGGTCGCTCAGAATTTCCCGGACCGAACGAATGGCCGGGACCGGGGCGGCGCTTACGCGCTGAATCTCCTTTGCGAGGTCCCGGGGGTCTGGCCATAGAAGGGTGACCACCAGCACCGCCCCCAAAGAGAAGAAGACCGCGCTCGCCGCGTAGGGTCCGGCCAGAGGCGGCCCGCCAAGAGATTCAGCCAGAGCGGACATCGGGGCAACCAGGGAGGGGCCGAGGACAGCGCCCACCGTTCCGCCCAGAACCACGGTAGAAATCGCCCGCCCGCGCTCTTCGAGGCGATGCACTTCTCCGGCCATGAACCGGGCGAGTTGCAGGGCGGAATTGGCCGCGCCCATCAGAGCGAGGCCAAGGACGAAGCCCGGGAATGAATGCGTAGCCACGAAGAACGATGCGACCGTGGCGCCCAGGACCCCCACCAGGAGGCCCAGGGAAAGCGTTTTCCTCCGCCCGATCGGATCCATCAAGCGACCCCAGAGGAGCGTGGCCAGGGCGCCGCCCGCCCAATAGAACGCGGTGGGAACGCCCGCGAAAGAGGGTCGGCCGGAAAGCTGCGCGCCCACAATCGGCGTGACCGTGGAGGCCACCAGGAACCCGGCCGATCCCATGGCCTGGGCCCCGAAGAGCGTCCATTTCAGCTTGCGCGCCGCGCGGGTTGTGGGCATCAGTCCTTGAAGGGGAGGGAGACTATCTCGGCCTCGCCCCCGGCCAGGTTTACGCGGGTTCCCGGATCCGCATGAGAGCGATGCACGTACCCCATCGCGATGGCGCCGAACTTCGGGGAAAGACCGGCGCTGGTCACGCGACCGATCGCCTTCTCGTCGGCGAGGATCTCGGCTCCGGCCGAGACGGTTTGCGAACACTTCAAACCGCGGAATTTCTTGTTGACGTTGCCGCCTCGGCCTTCGAGCCGGGCCACCACTTCCTGGCCGAGATAGCAGCCCTTCGAGGACGAGTGGTAGATCTCAAGTTGACCCGTTTCGTGCAGAAGGTTCTCCTCTTTCACATCGATACCGTGCCATGGAATGCCTTCTTCGACGCGCAGGGTTTCGAGGGTAGTGGGCGAGATGGGTTCGCCGAGGAGGGAGCGCAACTTCCCTTCGAACGCGACGGCTGAGACCTCCGTGTGCAGGGTGAAACCCGAGGCCGGGAGGTCCAGGCCACGACTGACCCGCAGCGCCCCCGAGAAGCCCGGACCTGACGTGAAAGTCTCGGTGGCCGCGGGAGCGTCGCTCATGCCGAGGGCACGGATGATTTCGGGCGCCTTCGCTCCGAACAGGCCGAAGATCGCCGCGTCGGGCTTCTCAAATCGAACCGGCGCGCCGACCTTGTAGTGGACGAACGTCTCCACCACGGTCTCCCGCACTTCCACCGGCAGTTCGCAGATGAGAGCGTCGGCCTCGGCCAGCACGCGCATCCAGGCGACCTGCTGCCCCTTGAGATTCATCAGAGCGGCCAGTCGGCTGTGTCCGGGTGTGAGGCCGGTGATGTCGTTCGACAGGAGGTTGTGCAGGAATTTCACCCGATGGGGGCCGCCGACTCGAATCAGGCTCAGCCGATCCAGCCTGATCCACCCCGCCTCCCGGCGGACGGTCGTGACGGCGTCTTCACTTCTCAAGGCCGCAAGCTTACTGGTCCCGGTCCGATATCATCACCAGCCCCGCCTTCAATAAAGCAAGGACACTCCGCCCAATGCCCGCCACCAAGATCATCGTCAAGAACAACGGCTCCATCCGCGTGGAGGGGGACTTCGAGATCCTCGACGAAACCGGCAAGACCTTCGACCTGGCCGGACGCGAAGCCATCGGTCTGTGCCGCTGCGGCCAGTCCGCGAACAAACCCTTCTGCGATGGCTCGCACGCGAAGTGCGGTTTCGCTTCGATGATCGAAGCCCGCGCGCTGCCCCCGATGAAGCCGAAGGCGTAAATCCGTCCGGATTCGAGGTCCGTCTTCACGACTCGAGGTAGGCGTCCATTGCCGTCAACAGCCCCGCGGGCGCTTCCGCCACCAATAGTCTCGACCGCGCGGTCTCAGGCGCGAAGCCTTCACGAACCGCCTGTTCAATGACGCCGAGCAACGCTTCGAAATAGTCCGCGATGTTGAGGAGACCCACCGGCTTCCCGTGGAGTCCAATTTGGTTCCAGGTCAGGGTTTCGAACAGTTCGTCGAACGTTCCCAGACCGCCGGGCAAGGCGATGAAACCGTCGGCCAGGTCGGCCATCAACTGCTTTCGCTCGTGCATGGTCTCGACCACGCGCAGTTCCACGTCCCGGTAGGCGCGCTCGGTGGTGTTCAGGTGATGGGGGATCACACCGATGACCCGCCCGCCCGCCGCCATGGCGGCGCGCGCGGTTTCACCCATGAGCCCTACACTGCCGCCGCCGTAGACCAGGGTGCGTCCCGAAGCCGCGATCTCTCCGCCCAGCTGCCTCGCCACCTCGGCGTACTCGGGTCTTGTGCCGGAATACGAGCCACAGTAGACGCAGATCGATTTGAGCTTCGCCATGACGGCTCAATTCTCGCAGGCGACCGGAAGCAGGCCGCAACCGCCCGCGGGTGAAGGGGCTGAGCAGGCGCGCAAAGTGCATTGCTCCCCGCCCGGAAGAAAGCGGAGGCCCAATTTACTTGGGCCGCAGCGCCCGGGGGTGTGGGGGGCTGAGCAGGCGCGCAAAGTACTTTGCGGCCCCCCGCCTAGAGAATGGTGGACCTGAGGGGGATCGAACCCCTGACCTCTTGAATGCCATTCAAGCGCGCTCCCAGCTGCGCCACAGGCCCACGTCGTTCGGAAGGAGGCGAACGATATCAGAACTCGTCGATTCCTCGCGCGTCCGCGCCGGGGCCAGGTTGGCATATCGTGGCTCCATGGTGCCCCGCGAGGAGCTTCGGGTTTTTGAGTACGCCTTGCCGGGCGGATGGACCGTTCTCGCTGGCAAGACCGACGAGGACAACGAGTGTCTGAGCCTCAAGATCGCACAGCCCGACGACTACTGGTTTCACGCTCATGGTCTGCCGGGATCCCACGTCGTCCTTCAAGGGCCCGAGGGCGAAAAGCCGGATCGCGAAACCTTGAAGCGGGCGGCCGCCATCGCCGCGTATCACAGCAGGGCGCGCGCAGGAGGCGTGGTTCCCGTCAGCTGCACGCAGGCACGAAACGTCTCAAAGCCGCGCGGAGCCAAAGTCGGCACCGTTCAGATCCGGAAGGAAACAACCCTCAAGGTGCGACCGGGACTCCCCGAGCCGCCGCCTGCCGCCCCTTGATCGGCTAATTCCTCGGGCGCTGGTTGAAGTACAGGTCCAGTAGCTGGTGCAACTCCGGATGCGCGTCCGCCATAGCACTCGAGGTCTCGAAGAACCCTTCGGCGGCCACCGCCCACAACTCCGCCGGGGACTTGAGGCCATAAGGATCAAGGGGTGAGTGTCCTTCCTCAAGTGCAGCCCGAGCGGTCTGAAGCGCCTTTCCCATGAGGATGGCGAATTTCCCGTTGATGTTCGACGGAAGGCCGCCGTCACCTTCAGAACTCACACTCGCCGCGGTGTCGCGGTCGAGGACGTGCGCGAACTCGTGATACCCGACGTGATACCCGTCGTGCGGATCTTCGAAGCTCTCTTCGAGAGAAGGGAGCGAGAGGATGACCGTGCCCCACGGATGGGCCTCACCCGAGAGCTCCCCGCCGGCCTCCTCGTCCTGGTCCGCGATCTGGTAGTCGCGATCGAAGTCGTCCGGATACAGAAGGACTTCCGAGACATCCGTCCATCGATACCCGGGCCAACCGCAGGAGAGCGTGCAGGCGGAGGCCGCGACCAGCAGTTTGTCCTCGCGTTCCACCGCCCCCTTCAGGCTCACCCCGGTGATTCTTCGGGTGGCGAGAAAGTGGGCGGCCTGGCTTTCGAACTCGGCCTTGAGGGCGCCGGTCATTTCCGAATAGGGAAGCGACCAGTCTCGAAGAAAGGCGAGATCCGTTTCCGAAAGTGGCGCGACCGCGGACTTTGACCTGAAGAGCCCCATGGCTCGGAACTTACCTGTTACTTCGCGGGAGTGCTGACCACCAGATCGACGGTGCTGCCGAGTTTGAGCGGGGTCTTTCCGTCGAAGGCTACCTTCAGGGCGAGCACGCGGACGTCGGTGGGCCTCGCCGGATCCTGAGGCTTGATCCGGCGCAGAGTCACGCTGCCGGGGATCTCCTCGACCCGGCCGTGGAAGCTCTGTCCGGGAAAGCCATCCGCGCGGATCTCGACCAGGGCGCCGATGGCCACGCGATCCGCATCGGCTTCATGGGCCTCGCCCTCGATGCGCACATGGTTGAGGTCGGCGACGATGAACGCGGCGTCGCCGCGATCCACCATCTGCCCGGCATTGACGATGCGCGAGGTCACGGTGCCGCTGATAGGCGCGATCATCCGGGTCTTCGCGATGGTGGCGTCGAGGCGGCGGATGGAGGCGTTGGCGGTTTCGATTCTCGCCTGCGTGATCTCCACGTCACGCGACGCGGCATCGCGATCGAACGCGGGAATGACTCCTTCCGCGAACAGGCGAGCCTTTCGATCGGCGTTGAGCTGAGCCAGATGCCTCTCGGCCACCGCCTCTTCGAGCCGGGCCTTCGCCTCGTCGCGGCTCGCGATCAGATCGCTCGCGTCGATCTCGGCCAGGACCTCACCCTTTTTCACGAGGTCTCCCTCCTCCACGTTTACGCGCAGCAGGCGGCCGACCGCGTCCGCGCCGATGGTGACTTCCGCCCCGGGGTAGGCGACCACGCGTCCTTCGGCGGCCACCCCGGCCATGGCCGCGCGCTCGGCGGAGGCGCTGGGCAGGGCTTGCCCCTGAGGCTGGGCCTGCATCACCGTGCCCGCGAGAAGAGCGAGGCCGATTCCGGAGAGTGAGAGCACAACAAGACTTGATCGCATGGTGTTTTTCCTTTGTGAATCAGGCCGCCTGGGCCTCTTGAAGAAGAAGGCCGTCGGCGATGCCGGCCACCCGGTCCGCGATGCGGCGGACCTTGGGATCGTGGGTCACGATGATGAGACCCTTGTTCTCGCTCTTGGCGAGGTCGCGGAACAGATCGAGGATCTGAACGCCCACCGCGGAGTCGAGGTTGGCCGTGGGTTCGTCGGCCAGGATCACGTCGGGCGTACCGGCGAGAGCCCGGGCGATGGCCACGCGCTGCTTTTGGCCGCCGGAAAGGTCGCGAGGGAGAAAACCCTTGCGGTCGGTCAACCCGACCGCGTCCAGAACGCGGTCGGCCTCCACCAGAGCGCGAGCGCCCTTGTGCCCCTTGATTCCGAGCGCGTAGATGATGTTCTCGCGCGCGGTGAGAGCGGGGAAGAGATTGAACTGTTGAAACACAAACCCGATCGACTTCCGGCGGGCGTCGCGCAAAGCGTTGTCGTTTCCGCTGATGCGCTGCCCACCGATGTGGATCTCGCCCGCGCTGGGGGTGAGGATGCAGCCCATGATCGAAAGCAACGTCGTCTTGCCCGAGCCGGATGGACCTTCGAGCGAGACGATCTCGCCGGCACTCACATCGAGGCTCACGCCGCGCAGGACTTCCACGCGCTGAGATCCTTCTTCGAACGTCTTGCGGACGACCCGGGCTTCCAGAACCTTCTTCATGAGCCTTACCCTCGGAACACAAGTGCGGGATCGATCAGAGCCACGCGGCGGAAGGAGAAAAGTGCCGCGGCCAGGCACATGGTCACCGTCCCGACGAAAACGAGGCCTGAGAACTGCGGGCTCAGCAGAACGGTCAGATGGAGGCTGGCCATGGCGGGCCGGACCGCGTATGAGGCGCCCGCGCCGAGGAGGAAGCCGAAGACCGCCGCGATGAGGGCCTGCTCGCCGAGGATCTTGTAGATGTCCCAGTTCGATCCGCCGATCGCTTTCACCGTGCCGAACTGGCGGATGTTCTCGACCGCCGAGGTGTAAAGCGTCTGAGCGACGATCACCACGCCCACCAGGATCCCCAGGAACACCGTGACGCCCATGCTCATGCCGAGGCCGGTGGACTTGATCCAGTAACCACGCGACCTGGCCGCCCACTCATCCCGGGTGTGCACATCGTTGTAGGGGAACATTGGACGCAGGCGCGATGCCACCTCCGCAGCGTCAAAGCCAGGCGCGACTCTGACCAGCACGTAGGTCGTTTGTCCGTCGAGCTGCGAAAGAAGATTTTGCGCATTGGCGAAGTCCATGAAGACGACCGGGGTGGTAGTGAACGACTCCGCCTCGGCGCTTCGACCAATGATCCGGAAGCGACGGCCGCTCATCTCCCGATAGTCGCCAACCTCGAAGGCCCCAAACCTCTGGGTCGACGACCGATCCATGATGATGTTGTAGCCGTGCAGGAGATCCTGCGCCCGCCCGGCTTCGAGCTTCCAGGGCAGCCGCCAGTAGGCCGGGTCGGCGAGGGCATAGACCTGCGCGTTCTCGGTCGCTCCCGTCGGCAGCTGAATGTTGAAGAACTGCACGATGGCGTTGTCCGCCCGCTCCACACCAGCCACCCCACGCGCCCTGAGGAACGTCGTGTCGGGAAAGGGCTTGCCGAAGTCGATATTGGGCGTGTTCTTGCCTACGATCCAGATGTCGGCTCCTGAGTGCCGGATAGAGACAGTGGCTTTGTCCAGCAGGCCGAGGAAGAGGCCCACTTGAACGAGTATCAGGGTCACGGCGAAGGCCACGCCGGCGAGGGTGATGGCAAACCGTATCCGGTCGTGCAGGAGGTTCTTTCGAGCGAGGGAGACCATCTACCTTTCCTTTCGCTTGGCCCGGAGGCCCTGCAGCGAAGCTTCGATCGAGGCGTCCACAAGTCCGGGGTGCGGGGGCACGTTCGGAAACTGCTCGGGCTTGAACGTGATGACCAGCGCGACGATCCCGTGGATGCCCGACCAGAGGACCTGAGACACCAGATCGACATCGTTCTTCTCGAAAAGTCCCTGCTCCATGCCGTCCACGACCGCTTCGCGCAACACCGCGTACGAACGCGCCGGGGGCGTGCCCTGCTCATTCGCGTGCGTCTTCCAGTCGCCCGCGGTCATGAACATGAAACGGTAGTGGTTCGGGTTCGTCATGCCGAAGGCAGCGTAGGCGCGACCGAGCGCGCGAATCCGGTCGACCGGATTGGTCGGGAGCGGCCCCTGGTTCATGGCCGCGGACAGCTTCTCGAAGTCCGAGAAGCACAAGGCCTCGACCAGCGCGTCCTTGTTGGCGAAGTGGTGGTAGATGGTGGTTGGCGAGTACTCGATGGCGTCGGCCACCGCGCGCATCGTGACGTTCTCGTAGCCCCGGGTTTCGAAGAGGTCATGCGCGGCTTCAATGATCCGGCGCCGCACGTCCTCTTTCTCCCGCTCTTTTCGTTGCACGATTCCCATGTCCATTAACCTCGTTCCTGTAGTGAACAACGTTAAGTTTGATTACTATGTTTCAAGAAGTCAACATATTTCTTTCTCTATTGGTATTAACACAATGGATATAAGAGACTTGTTCTAGTATTCTCCTTCGCAACGCAACCACCGGCATCTACCTACCTGCCCTCGCCAATCGCACCAACCGCCTCCGCCTCGATGCCCTGTTCGCGTGGCAACCATCCCCCGGCACCGTCTTTTTTGCCGGATATGGCAGTTCGCTGCAGGAGAAAGATGCTTTCGCGTTCCGCCGGCTCAGCCGATCCACCGACGGGTTCTTCGTGAAGTTCAGCTACCTGTTCCGGCTTTAGGGCTGAGGGACACGGAACCGAGATGCCGAAGCAGACCGAATCGAAAGCGGCCGCGACCAGCAACAGCCGAGCCTTCGCCAAACTCCGTACCATTTGCCTCGCGTTCCCCAACACCCGCGAAACCCTGTCCTGGGGCAGCCCGCATTTCCGGGTGGGCGACAAGATCTTCTGCGGCATCGGAGATGAGAAGGGTCGGCTTGCCATCGGCTTCAAACTGGAGATGGACCACGCGGACGCCCTGGTCCAGGACCCGCGGTTCTGGCGCGCCCCGTTTGTGGGGCGTTACGGCTGGGTTTCGATGGGGGTCAGCGCAAAGATGAACTGGCGTCAGGTGAAGGCGTTCGTCGAGGAGAGCTATCGGCTCATCGCGCCGAAGGCGAAACGACCTGCATCGAGATCGGGCCATCGCTTGACGCGATGACCCCTATCGATCCGGTCTACTTCAGGTTCTTGTGGAAGAACTCGATGGTGCGCTTCCACGCGAGGTCGGCGTTCGTCTTGTCGAATCTCGGCGTGGTGTCGTTGTTGAAGCCGTGCTGCGCGCCCGGATAGACGAAACCCTCGTACCGGACGTTGTTCGCCTTCAGGGCCGCCTCATAGGCGGGCCAGGCCGCGACCAGGCGCTCGTCTTTCTCCCCGTGATGAACAAGCAAGGGGCACTTGATGGTCTTCACGTCTTCCGCGGGCGGCGCCCCGCCGTAGAAGGGAACCGCGCCCGCCAGATCCGGGATCCGGGTGGCCAGCATGTTCGCGATCCCGCCCCCGTAGCAGAAGCCGACCACCGCCACCTTGCCGGTGCAGTCGCCGCGGCCCTTGAGCCATCCGGCCGCGGCCACGAAGTCTTCCCGGGTCTTCGCCTGATCGAGTTTCGGGAACAGTTCGCGCGCCTTGTCTTCGTCGCCGGGATAGCCGCCGAGGGGGAACAAGGCGTCCGGGGCGAAGGCCATGAACCCCTCGAGCGCGACGCGACGAGCGATGTCCTCGATGTGCGGATTCAGGCCGCGGTTCTCGTGGACGACCAGGACCCCGGCGAGCTTCCCTTTCTTGTCCGCCGGCCGCACGAGATAACCGCGCATCTTGAGGTTGCCGTTCGGCGACGGGTATTCGACGAATTCGGCGACGATCCGCTTGTCGTCCTTGGCCACCACCTCCGCCTCGGCGAAGCGCGGGGTCAGGGTATCGAGAATCATGGCGCCGGTCATTCCCGCGACGCTGAATCTGCCCGCGCCGTCGATGAAGGCTCGCCGATCGATATCGCCGTGAACGTACTTGTCGAAGAGGTCGTAAACACCCTGGTCGAAGTCTTTGGGTCTATTGAGTTCCATGGTCGTCTCCAGATTCGGGGCTCGTCGGTCCGCCCGACAAGTCTTCATAATGTTCGCACGATCTACCGGCGCAGCGGGATCGGGTTCCTCGACCACGCCTACTTCGGAAAACGGCCGAGGGCTACGAGCAAATCGAATTGAGCCTGACGCAGCGCGTCCTCGGCCTGGGCCACCGCCGCCTCGATATCCCGGGCCGAGCGCTGGGCCTCGATGACCTCGATGTTCGTGGAGGCTCCGGCGTCGAAGGCGGTGATGGTGATCTTCAGAACCTCGTTCGCCTGTTCCGCGGCGAGACGGGCGCTCGAGAGGACACGCCCGTACCCGGAGGCGGCGACGCGGGCATTCCGGATCTCGGCCCTTGCCTCGATCTGCTTCCGCGCGAGCGCGTAGTCCGCGGCGTCGGCGTTGGCCTGACGCTCCAGATGAGCGCCCTTCCGCTCCCCCCCCACGAAGATGGATTGGTGCAGCTGGAAGGACAGGCTCCAGGTCTTCGACCGCTGGAACAGGCCGGAGGGCGTCAGGTACTGCGGGTTGAAAAGCATCGTCACCGTCGGCCACCAGTCCTTCGAATTGCCCTGCAGCACGTTCTGCGCCGCACGCTGCTCCGCGGTGAGGAGGCGCATGTCCGACCGTGTGCTCATCCAATCGTCCGCGCTATCCGAAGGAGAGACGTCGAAGACCGGCTCGGACGTGGTGTCGACCGGGCCGTCCTCACCAAGCAGAACCCCGAGGGCCTCCTGCGACCGCCGCACGCTCAATCGGAAAGTTTCCGCCAGCGTCTCGTCCACCGACACCACCTGAGAGGACCTCAGTTCGTTCAGCCGGCTCCCGAGTCCCCCCTCGCGGCGCTTGCGGTTGTAGTCGAACTGCGCGCGCGCGGTGTCGAGGGAGCGTTCCGCGATCTCGACCAGGCGCTTCTGGGTGATCACCGAGAGGTAGGCGGCGGCGGCGGCGACCGCGACCTGCCGTCGCGTGTCGGCGCTCGAAAGCCGCGCCACTTCGAGACTGTCCTTGGCCTGGGCGGTCGCCGCCCATTGAGCGGCGGCGAGGACCGGTACCGAGGCTTGAAGCCCGAAGACCGATTGGTTCCGCGGCTGGACCACGCTTGCGTCGAAGGAGAGAGCCTGGTCGAGAGTGGTGTTGGTGACGCCGGCGGTGAGCCTGGGAAGACTGGCCGAACGCACCTGAGAGAGCAGACCCTGGGAGCGCAGAATGCCGGCCGCGGCGATGGCGACCGTCGGGTTCTTTTCAAGGGCGCGGGCGATTGCCTGGTCGAAGGTCACCGATTCCATCGCGGGCGCCGCCGCAGTCTGCGCGCGGACCGGCGCCACCAGAGACAGGATGAGCAGCAGGGCCACTCCGGCGGCGCCGATGCCGTGCCCGCCTGGGGCGGAAGCAGCGGATCCGCCCTCTTCCTCTTCATGCGACCGTCGTCCCCTTCCGGGAGCGAGGGTTCGGATCACCACGTACAACACGGGTATGAAGATGATGGAGAGGACGGTGGAGGCGATCATGCCGCCTGCGACGGTCGTGCCGATCGAGTTCCGACCCGAAGCACCCGCACCGGTGGCGAAGGCGAGAGGGAGGACGCCGAGGATGAACGCGAGCGAGGTCATGAGGATCGGCCGGAGGCGAATGCGCGCCGACTCGACCGCCGCATCGACGATGGAGAAGCCGCGTTCGCGAAGCTGTTCGGCGAATTCGACAATCAGGATCGAGTTCTTGGCCGCGAGGCCGATGAGCAGGATCAGGCCTACCTGGCAGAAGACATCGTTGGTGAAGCCGCGAACGAACTGCGCGGACAGGGCGCCGAAGATCGCGAGGGGGACACCGAGGAGAATGATCAGGGGCAGCACGAAGGATTCATACTGCGCCGCAAGGACCAGATAGACGAGCACCACGCTGAGCCCGAAGATGGCGCCCGCCTGCGAACCCGACTTGATCTCTTCGAGAGACTGCCCGGACCAGGCATACGTGAAGCCCGCGGGAAGCTTCTTCGCGAGCTCTTCCATGGCTTCGAGGGCCTGGCCCGAACTCACGCCCATGCCTGGGCTTCCCGTGATCTCCGCGGACCGGAACAGGTTGTAGTGGCTGATGACCTGAGGCGCCGTGGTCTCGCGGAGTTTGACCACCGAGTCGAGGGACACCATCTGCCCGTTGGCGCTCCGCGCGTAAAGCTGACGGAGGTCCCGTGGTCCCGATCGGAACTGCTGGTCGGCCTGGACGTACACGCGATAGGCGCGGTTGTTGAAGTCGAAGTCGTTGACGTACTGGGAACCGAGGAAGACCTGGAGCGCGTCCGTGACCTCCTGAAGAGGCAGTCCAAGGCTACGGGCCTGGTCGCGGTCGATGTCGACCACCAGCTGGGGGTCGTCGGCGCGGAAGCTCGAGAAGAGGCCCTGCACCTTGCCCCCCTCGGTCGCCTGCCCGATCAGTCCGCCCAGGGTTGCCGCCAGGCCGTCGACCGTGCTGGCGCCCGTCTGATCGAGGAGTTCGAACTGAAAACCCGCGAACACGGAGAGACCTTGGATGGCCGGAGGTGGAAACGACACGACGATGGCCCCGGGAATGCCGAACAACGGCCCGCGCAACCGGTTGAGGACGGTGTTCAGCGAGTGCCCTGCCCCGGGTCGCTCCGCGTAGTCCTTGAGGCGGGTAAAGATCAGTCCGACGTTCGGCGCCGCTCCGGAGAAGCTGAAGCCCATGACCGAGAAGGTGGCCATCACATCCGGATCCTTCAGCATGATCTGCTCGGCTTGCTTGGCGATCTTGCCCGAGTACTCGAGCGAGGCGCCCGCGGGGGCCTGGACCAGGGTCATGATGTAACCCTCGTCCTCTTCCGGCACGAACGCCTTTGGCACGATCCGGTACACCCCCCACGTGGCCAGAAGGCCGCCGATGAAGAGGACGATCATGGCGGTACGAAGGCCCATGGCCCGGCGCACCAACGCCGCGTAGGAGGCGGTGCCGTGGTCGACGAGGCGGTTGAACCAGGAAAAGAACCGGCCGTGGGTGTGGCTCTCCTTGTCCAGCAACAGCGCGGAGAGTGCTGGGGTCAGGGTGACCGCGTTGAACACGGACAGCACCACCGCGAACGCGATGGTGAGCGAAAACTGCTGATAGAGACGCCCGGTCACGCCGGGGAAGAACGCGACCGGCACGAACACCGCCACCAGCACCAGGCCGATGACGATGACCGCGCCGAACACTTCGCGCATGGCGTCGATGGCCGCGCGTCGGGCCGACTTGTGGTACTCGCTCATGTGCCGCTCGATGTTCTCGATGACCACGATGGCGTCGTCGACCACGATGCCGGTGGCGAGGACGATGCCGAACAGAGTCAGGGTGTTGATCGAAAACCCGAAGAGTTTGATGAACGCGAACGTCCCGATGAGGGACACCGGAATGGTGATGGCGGGGATCACGGTGCTCCGCCAGTTCTGCAGGAACAGGAACATCACGAGGATGACCAGGGTGATCGCCTCGGCCAGGGTCTTGACGACTTCGATGATCGACTCCCGCACCACCACCACGTTGTCGAACGCGACCCGCCATTCGAGCCCCGGCGGGAAGCTCTTCTCGAGCGTCGCCATCTCCGCCATGACGCCCTTGAATACGTCGATCGCGTTGGCCGAAGGCAGAAGGGTGATGCCGACCCCCTGCGCCTCGAGACCGATGAAGCGCAGACTTGAAGAGTAGGTCTCGGCGCCCAGTTCCACCCGGCCGACATCCTTGACCCGCACCATCGCGCCGTCTCGGCCCGCCTTGATGACCACGTCTTCGAACTGAGCGACCTCGGAGAGCCGGCCCATGGCGCGCACGCTGATCGTGAAGGCCTGGTCGAGCGACGAAGGAGCGTCGCCCAAAGCACCCGCCGCCACTTGCACGTTCTGCTCACGCAGCGCTCCGATCACATCGGCCGCGGTGATCCGGCGCCCCGCGAGCTTGGCCGGATCGAGCCACAGGCGCATGGCGAACTTGCGCTCCCCGAAGATAATGACGTCGCCGACGCCCTTGACGCGCTTGAGGGCGTCGCGCACATACAGATCGATGTAGTTGCTGATGAACTGCGAGGAGTAGCGGTTTTTCTCCGAGAAGAAACCAAGGGCGCCCATGAAGCCCGCGGTGTTCTTGATCACGGTGATGCCGTTGGTGCGGACATCGGCAGGCATGCGGCCGAGGGCCTGGTTCACTCGGTTCTGTACATCCACGGCGGCGAGGTCGATGTTGCGATCGATGTCGAAGGTGACGTTGATAGTGGAGAAGCCGCTGTTGGTGCTGGACGAAGTGATGTAGGTCATCCCCTCCACTCCGTTGATGGCCTGCTCCAGGGGTGTGGTCACTGCACTCTCGACCGACTGCGCGTTGGCCCCGGTGTAGAAAGCGTTGACGGTAAGGGATGGCGGGGCGAGGTCGGGGTAGCGGGCGATGGGCAGGGTGGGAATCGACACCGCGCCCGCGAGAATGATGAGCAGCGAGCAGACCGTCGACAAGACGGGCCTTTTGATGAAGACGTCAGCGAGCATGGCCTACTTGCCCTTCGTCGGTTCGGGCGCGGGGGCCACAGCGCTCACGGGCGCGCCGTCGCCGATCTTCTGCAGGCCACCCACGATGAGCTGTTCGCCCGCCTTCAATCCCTCGCGCACCACGTAATCGTTGTCGATGATGTCGCCGAGCTGGACCGCCCGCTGCTTCGCCACCAGACCGCCCTTTTCGCCCTTCTCGGCCACGAAAGCGAAGTACTGGCCGTTGACCCGCATCACCGCGGTCACGGGAATGGTGAGACCGGGCTCGGCCCGCCACACCAGGCGCACCCGAATGAATTGGTCGGCGCGGAATTGCCCCCGACCTTCAACCAGGGTCGCCTTGGCCAGCACGGTCTGGGTGGCGTCGTCCACCTTGGGCGAAACGAAACTGACCTTGTTGGTGGCGACGACCTGGCCCGCATCGCCCATGATGCGCACCGGAATTCCCGGCTTCAGGTCGGCGGCCTGGGCCACCGGCACGCTGATGTAAACCTCCAGAGCGTCGTTCTGGTCCACCGTGGTGAGCATGCTCGCGTTGGTGACCCGATCGCCCACGCGCACCGGAATGTCGCCTACCACTCCGGCGGTCGGCGCCGTGACTTTGTAGTAGCCAAGTTGCGCCCGCTGCTGCTGCACCTGCTCTTCGACCGCCTTCAGTTGAGCCTGGCTGGTGAGCAGGGTGGTGTCGGCCTCCTCGGCGTCACGCTGGGAGGCCGCGCCCGCTTCAAACAGCTTGCGGGTGCGCGTTGCCTGTTGCTGCGCGTAGTCGACTTCAGCCGCGCGCATGACCCGCATGGATTGTTGAGAGGCGAGCACCGCCTGCTGGGTCGCGGAATCGACCTCGAAGAGGGTTGCCCCCTGCGCAACCCTCTCCCCCGACCGCACCGCGATGCGCGTGATGAAGCCCTCGACCTGGGGCTGAATGGTGCTGGAACCACGAGATTTCAAGGTGGCCACGAACTCGGTGGTCTGTTCTACCGGTCTGGGCGAAAGGCTCACGATTTCGACGGCGGTCGCGGGCATACCGCCACCGGGACCTCCCGCACCACCCTCCGGACCGCCGGTTCCGCAGGCGGAGAGGAACAGGCCGAAGAGAATCCACTTGGGGCGTGCGCCTCTCGATCTTCGGTTTGGCTCTTCACGAAGGCCGTCCGCGCCCTCGACGGTGTCCAGGATGAAAGTCATGGTAACGGTTTCCTTGGTTGAAGAGGACGACGCCTCGAAGATGCATGCGCAGGCCGGTGCGCCGACCCTTGAGGCCGAGGGTTCGAACATCCCATATCGCGGGTGCCCCCTGCAGGGTCGCTTACCGGAGGATAGTTGCAGGACATCCCGGTCTCCAAAGACCGATGTTCTGACAAAGCGCCCCGAAGGTATTGGCGATAATCGTCTGTGGCGCGTAGGACACAAAATCGTCCCGGCTGCTAGGATCCCGGCCTTCATGCGCGAACGAATCCTGATCGTTGACGACGAGGCCGGTGTCCGGGCCTCCCTCTCGGGGATTCTCTCCGACGAGGGATATCGCGTCGACGCGGTAGAGACGGGGGAAGCCGGGGTCAAGGCGGTTGAATCGAATCGCTATGAACTCGCCCTCCTCGATGTTTGGCTTCCGGGAATCGACGGGATCGAGACCCTGACTCGCATTCAAGCGATCGATCCCGACCTTCCCGTGGTCGTGATCTCAGGTCACGGCACGGTCGAGACCGCGGTAAAGGCGGTTCGCCTCGGCGCCGCCGATTTCATCGAGAAGCCGCTCTCCCTCGAGCGCATTCTCCTCGCGGTTTCGAACTCGCTGCGCCGAAGGAAGCTGGAGCAGGAAGTCCGCGCCCTCAAGGCCGAGGTCGAATACAAGCATCAGATCGTGGGTGAGAGCGAGGCAATCAAGGAACTTCTCCGGGTGATCGCTCAGGCCGCTCCCAGCAACGGGCGTGTCCTCATCACCGGCGAAAACGGGACCGGGAAGGAGCTGGTCGCGCGAAGCATTCACCAGCAGAGTCTGCGCAGCGGCGGTCCTTTCGTGGAAGTGAACTGCGCGGCCATCCCGGAAGAATTGATTGAGAGCGAACTCTTTGGCCACGCCAAAGGATCCTTCACCGGGGCCACCGCCTCGCGTAAGGGCAAGTTCGAAATCGCCGATGGGGGCACATTGTTCCTCGACGAAATCGGCGACATGACCCTGAAGACGCAGGCCAAGGTCCTGCGCGCGCTCCAGGAGCAGAAGATCGAACCGGTGGGCGGTTCGGCGAGCGTCACGGTGGACGTGCGCGTGATCGCCGCGACCAACAAGAACCTCGAGGACGAAATCCGCAGAAGCACCTTCCGCGACGATCTCTACTTCCGGCTCAATGTGATTCCGATCCACGTGCTGCCCCTGCGTGAACGGCGCTCCGATATTCCCATGCTGGTGAGGCATTTCAGCCGGGGGTATGCGGCCGAGTACGGGCGCCACATCAAGGACTATTCGCCGGCGGCCATGGAAATGCTGGTGGGGCACGATTGGCCGGGGAACGTTCGGGAGCTTCGGAACATGGTGGAACGGCTGGTCATCATGGCGAAGGCCGATGTGGTGGAAGTCAGCGACCTGGGCGTTTTGCGATCTCCTGTTGTTCTCGAAATAGCGGTCGCCGGCGCGGAGACGAACACTGCGACTTCTTCATCGGTCCCGACCTCGGCCCCGAGTGACTTCGAGACCCTCGCCCTGGCTCGCGAAGACTTCGAGCGCCGGTACATCGCGAAGAAGCACGAATCCTGCCGTGGAAACATGAGCCGTACCGCCGAGGCGCTGGGAGTCGAGCGTTCGTATCTTTACAAGAAGATGAAGGCGCTTGGCCTCATCGCCCCCAAGAAAGCCGCGGACGTCCCCGACCCCGCCGAAGCGTAACGCCCACCCCGTCCCTCACCGCGCCCATCGCGGTACCGTCATTGCGAGCCCCTTACGGACTACGTCCGTGACTGTTGGAAGAAACACTCCGGGTTGGTAGCGGTAGGAGGGGGTTGCTTCGTCGCAGTCCAGACGGAGTGGCTCCTCGCAATGACGTAAGGGGGTACAGGACGGACAGCACGATCCTGGTAGTGGGGTGACGTGCAGTACGGGGTTTGCAGTGTCGCAACCGACGGTTCCAGCTACCAACCCCGTGCTGTCCGTCTTGCACCCCCTCACGTCATTGTGAGGAGCCACTCCGTTCGTACGGCGACGAAGCAACCCCGTCCAGCCACTACTCGCTGCGCAGCCGTGTTTCGAGGACCTGGTTGGATGAGAAGCCGGTGAGCTGGAGATAGTGCTCGGCCGAGTCGATCAGGGCCTGGGCGGGGACCAGTCCCACGATTTCCGAACCCACGATGGCGACACCGTAACGCGCCGCCTCGCCGCGAATAGTCTCGACCACCCGGAAGAGCGGGGTTCTGGTGAAGTCGGTCATGTTCATCGAAACCTGAGCGACCTTCCGGCCGCCGATCTCAACCCCGAGACCCATGGCTTTGACGAAGCGGTATCCGCCCGTGCTGTGGCGGATCCCCTTGGCTATCTTCTTCGCGATCTCAACGTCATCGGTGTTGAGGTTCACGTTGAAGGCGATAAGCGGCATGCGCGCGCCAACCACCAGCGCTCCGAAGGAAGGATGTGGCTCGTTCGGGCCGAAGTCCGGTTGCCACAAAGGATCCTTCAGCTTGGCGGTCAGGCCCTCGAACTGGCCACGACGAATGTCCTCGAGACCTTTGCGGTGGGGGGCGGAAGCCGCGTCCTCGTAGAGAAAAACCGGAATGTTGTGGGCCTTCGCGATGGCCTCGCCCACCCGGCGCGCCAGGGCCACGCAGTCGCCGATGGTGGCGCCCTCGAGGGGGATGAAAGGAACCACATCGACCGCGCCAAGGCGGGGATGCTCGCCTTTGTGGGCACGAAGGTCGATGGCGGGGAGGCACGCGCCTACCAGGGCCAGAATGCCCCGAAAGAGAGAGTCGGGATCGCCCGCGAGGGTGAGTACCGATCGATTGTGCGAGGCATCGGACTGCAGATCCAGAACTCGGGCGCTGCTCTCGCTACGGACTTTCGCCACGATCGACTGAACGACCTCGGCCCGCGCGCCTTCGGAGAAGTTGGGGACACACTCAATCAACATGGAATTGGAACTCTACTAGCCCTGGCGAGCGGGCCGGCCAGCGCAGGCCGGATTCCTGAGTGGCTCCGCTGCGCGGACCCACTCCATGCCCCAAGGGCAGGCTTCGCGCGAGCAAAGTCGCTCGCGAACGCTCGCTCGTTTGTCACTCCGGCCGGAGCGCGGGGGTTTAGGGGGCTGAGCACGACTTGCGGTTGGGAGATGCGGCCCCCCAATTGGGGAACAGTTATCCTCCACCCTCCCATGAATACCGAGACCGTTTCCCGTCACATCGCCGAACGGATTGTGGCCGACTTCGGCGCGAACACCGAGTACGCGCTTCAGGAACTGCAGAAGTACCGGGCCGATGTCACCAGTGTCGGCCTGGAGTGGCAGGACTACTTCGCCTACGTCCTGAGTCTGCCCACTCCCGAGGGGTTCTCGGAAACGGCGGTCTTCCAGCGTCAGCCCGTGACGGTGGTCGCGGCCACCACCGGTCCCGCGGCCGAGGAGCCGGCGCCAAAGGCGGCGGAAGAAGTGCAATCAGAGTTGGTGATGGCGGAACCAACCGTCGTGGAGCCACAACCGGCCTCGGCCCCCGTCACTGTCCTGACCACCGAAACCCAGGTTTTCGATCGACGAACCTACACCCCTGACATTGAGGTTCCCGTCGGCAAGGCGGACGACCCGGCCGCCCTCACGAAGAGCCCGACCCCTTTAGGGGCGAGTTCGGCCGGTTCCTTTCTCGCTCCACGTTCGCGCGCCCTCGCCCCTCTGATCCTGCCCGGCGACGTGGTCGAGCCCGTGCGCGGCGGCATGATCCGCTTCGTCGAAAACATGGAGGCTTCGCTCTCGGTTCCGACCGCAACCTCGATGCGGGAAATCCCGGTGCGGGCGCTCGAGGAAAATCGCGCCCTGGTCAACCGCCATCGCGCGGCCACTTCCGCGCCCAAGGTCAGCTTCACCCACATCATCGCCTGGGCCATGATCAAGGCCCTCGACACCTTCCCGCGCCTGAATGATGCCTACGCGGAACTGGATGGCAAACCCCATCGCATTCATCGCGGCGACGTTCGTCTGGGAGTCGCGGTGGACGTGCAGAAGAAGGACGGGACGCGCACCCTGCTGGTTCCGAACATCCGCGGGGCCAACCTGCTCTCCTTCCCCCAGTTCCTCGAGAAGTTCGACGATCTGGTCGCGCGCTCGAGACGCAGCGCTTTGATGCCCGACGATTTCATGGGCACGACGATTTCCCTGACCAACCCCGGCACCGTGGGCACCACCGCCTCCACCCCCCGCCTCATGCCCGGACAGGGCCTGATCCTCGCCACCGGCAGTCTCGACTATCCGCCGGAGTTCCGGTCGATGGCGCCCAAGACCCTGTCGATGCTCGGCATCAGCAAGGTGATGACCGTGACCTCGACCTACGACCATCGGGTAGTTCAGGGCGCGGAGTCCGGGATGTTCCTGGCCCGCATCGAGAACCTCCTGCGGGGCGACGATCGGTTCTACGAGCGGGTCTTCGAAGAACTGGCGGTGCCCTATCCGCCGGTGCGGACCGAGATGGATGCGCTCGCTCCCGCGTTCATGGGCGGCGGCGCTTCCAATCGCGAGGAAGTCGAGAAACAGGCTCGGGTTCTCCAGCTCATTCACGCGTTCCGGGTGCGCGGCCATCTTATCGCCCAGTTCGATCCTCTGGGGGCCAAGCGTCCGCCGGTCAAGGACCTCGACCCCGGAGGTTATGGCCTGACCCTGTGGGATCTCGACCGGGAGTTCTTCACCAACGGCGCGCTCGGTAAAGAGAAAGCGACGCTGCGGGAAATCATCGACGTGATGCGCGAGACCTACTGCACCACGGTCACGTCCGAGTACATGTTCATCGCCGCGCCCGGCCAGAAGGAGTGGCTGCAGAACCGCCAGGAGACCACGCGCAACAGGACCGAACTCACCCCGGTCGAGAAGAAGCGGGTGATGGAGAAGCTCGCGGAGGCCGAGGCCTTCGAACGTCATCTCCACACGAAGTACGTGGGCCACAAACGCTTCTCACTCGAAGGCCTCGAGGCCACCATTCCTCTGCTCGACGAAATACTCTCCCTGGCCGCGAAGGCCGGGGTCCAGGACGCCGTTTTGGGCATGGCCCATCGCGGACGCCTGAACATTCTCGCCAATGTCCTCGAAAAACCGCTGAACCAGATCTTCGCGGAGTTCGAAGGCTCCACCGACCCCGATGAAACCCAGGGCTCGGGCGACGTCAAGTATCACCTTGGCGCTCAGGGCCGCCACACGGCGCCCGATGGTTCGTCGCTTGCCCTCGAATTGGCCCCCAATCCCTCCCACCTCGAGTTCGTGAACCCCGTGGTCGAAGGCATGGTCCGCGCGAAGCAGGATCAGCGAGGCGATCGCGCGCACGTGACCGCGCTCTCCATATTGCTGCACGGCGACGCCGCATTCGCGGGCCAGGGTGTAGTAGCGGAGACCCTGAACCTGGCCGGTTTGTCGGGCTATCGGACGGGCGGCGCCATCCACATCGTCACCAACAACCAGATCGGTTTCACCACCCTGCCCGAAGACGCCCGCTCTTCCACTTACTGCACCGATGTGGCCAAGATGGTTGCGGCTCCCGTGTTCCACGTGAATGCCGACGATCCAAACGGCGTGATTCACGTGGCCCGGATGGCCTTCGAGTTCCAACGCACCTTCAAGCACGACGTGGTCATCGACATCGTGGGCTATAGGCGTTGGGGACACAACGAGGGGGACGAACCCGCCTACACCCAGCCCACCATGTACGCGCGCATCAAGAACCATCCATCGGTGGCCACGATCTACGGGGAAAAACTGGTGGCGTCGGGGGCGATGTCCCGTGAGGATCTCGAGAACATCTGGGCCACGAAGCGCGCGCTGATGCAGCAGACCGAGGGTGGTGCTCCTCCCGAGGCGAAGGCCGCGGTGGCCGAACCGCCAGAGGTGGACGCTTCGGCCATGTCGGGCCGGCTTCGTGCCACGCTGCAGGGTCTGACTCAGATCCCATCCGGCTTCGAGCCCCATCCGAAACTCCTGCCTTTTCTAAAGAAGCGCGCCGACCTGCTCGAAGGCCGGGGCAAGGGAGAGGTCGATTGGGCCACCGCGGAATCGCTTGCGTTCGGCACTCTCCTGCTCGAAGGCGTCTCCGTCCGCCTTTCCGGTCAGGACGTGGGCCGGGGGACCTTCTCCCAGCGTCATGCCATCCTCTACGACCACCGCGACGCGAAGGAGTTCATTCCCCTCCAGCAGGTAGCGGCAGGCGGCGCCCGCTTCGATGTCTACGACTCGCTGCTTTCGGAGTGCGCGGTCATGGGCTTCGAGTTCGGCTATTCAGCGGTGCATGACAAGGCGCTGGTCCTCTGGGAGGCCCAGTTCGGCGACTTCATGAACGGCGCCCAGGTGATCATCGACCAGTTCCTCGCCGCCACCGAGCAGAAGTGGAAGCAGCCGGTCGGTCTCACCCTCCTCCTGCCTCACGGTCACGAGGGCCAGGGCCCCGAGCACTCTTCGGCGCGCATCGAGCGCTTCTTGAACCTGTGCGCGGAGAGCAATCTGCGGGTGGCCTACCCATCAACTCCGGCCTCGTTCTTCCATCTCCTGCGCGCGCAGGGCCGGTCGGCGGCGCGGAAGCCTCTGGTGGTCTTCACGCCGAAGTCCCTTCTGCGCTCCCCGCATTGTGTCTCGACCCTCGGCGCCCTGTCGAATGGCCGATTCCTGCCCGTCATCGGCGACCCCAGCGTGGATCCCGCGATGGTGCGGCGGGTGGTCATGACCTCGGGCAAGGTCGGTTATGACCTGATGAAGGAGCGCGAGACCCGCGGCATCCACGATGTCGCCATTGTCCGGCTCGAGTGCTACTACCCGTTCCCCGCTGACGAACTCGCCGAAGCGCTTCGCACCTACCCGGTCACCGCCGAGATCGTGTGGGCCCAGGAAGAGCCGCAGAACATGGGCGCGTGGCGCTTCATCCGCGAGCGTTTCCTCGACGGTGAGGTGCCCGGGTTCGAACATCGCGGGCCGACGTACGTGGGCCGCGCCGCAAGTGCGTCGCCGGCGCCCGGCTCGCACAAGGTCCACACCCGAGAACAGGACGAACTGGTCGCGAAGGCGCTGGGGTAGACCGCCTAGGACCCGAACACAATTCCCTGCGCGAGAGGGAGATCCTTCGAGTAGTTGATGGTGTTGGTCTGGCGGCGCATGTAGGCCTTCCAGGCGTCCGAGCCGGACTCGCGGCCTCCGCCGGTGTCCTTCTCGCCGCCGAAGGCTCCGCCGATCTCCGCGCCCGAGGTGCCGATGTTGACGTTGGCGATGCCGCAGTCGCTCCCCGCGGCAGAGAGGAACGTCTCCGCGGTCAGCAGATTCGTGGTAAAGACTGCCGAGGACAGGCCCTGGGGCACGTCGTTGTGCGCCTTCATGGCGGTCTCGAATTCGTCGAACTCGATCACGTAGAGAATAGGCGCGAACGTCTCTTCGCAGACGATCTTCATGTCCGCGCGCGCCTTGATGATGGTCGGTTCGACGAACTGGCCCTTGATGACCCTGCCCCCGAAGAGGACTTCCCCGCCCTCGGCCACCGCGTTTTCAACCCCACGCTTGAATGAGGCCACCGCGCGTTCGTTGATGAGCGGTCCCATCAGGGTCTGCGAGTCCATCGGGTCGCCGACCCTGATCTGCCCGTAGGCCTTCACGAGCGAGGCCGTGAACGTGGCCGCGATTTCCTTCTGGAGGAAGAGGCGTCTGGTCGTGGTGCAGCGCTGGCCCGCGGTGCCGGCCGCGCCGAACACCACGCCGCGCAAAGCGAGACCGAGGTCGGCATCCTTCATGACAATGATCCCGTTGTTGCCGCCAAGTTCGAGGAGGCTACGCCCGAGCCGTCGTGCCGTGGCTTCGCCGACCTTGCGTCCCACCGCGGTGGATCCGGTGAAGCTCACCAGGGGCAGTCGCTTGTCGGCCGAGAGTCGCGCGCCGATTGCGGGGCCGCCGATCACGAGGGCGAAGACGCCGGCGAAACCGTGGCGCTCGAGGATGGAGTCCGCGATCTTCTGGGTGGCGATGGCGGTCAGCGGGACCAGTTCCGACGGCTTCCAGACCACGGTGTCGCCGCACGCGGCCGCCACCAGCGCGTTCCACGACCACACCGCGACCGGGAAGTTGAAGGCGCTGATCACACCGATGGGGCCGAGCGGATGCCACTGTTCGTACATGCGATGGCCCGGTCGCTCGGAGTGCATCGAGAGACCGTAGAGCTGTCGCGACAGGCCGGTCGCGAAGTCGGCGATGTCGATCATCTCCTGCACCTCGCCCTTGCCTTCCGCGAATATCTTGCCCATTTCGAGGGTCACCAGGGCGCCGAGGTCGTCCTTGTGAGCGCGGAGAGCATCGCCGATCTGCCGGACGATCTCGCCGCGTTTCGGCGCGGGCACCGCTCGCCAGCGCTTGAAGGTCTCCGCCGCCTCGTCGACTATCCGGTCGTATTCGGCCTCGCTGACACCGCGCACGCGCGCCAGAACCTCGCCGGTTGAGGGATTCGTCGATACGATCTCCTCGCCCGAAGGCTTCAGGGTCCAGTGGATGCCCTTGCCGCCTGAGTTTGTGGGTTCGATGCCGAGCCGGGAGAGAAGCGCCTTGGTGTCCATGAAGGTGATTCTATGTTTCGGCGGCTAGCCCTTCACGCATCGGCCACGGAATACCGTCCTGTGGACAGGAGTCTGGCGTTCTACCGCGCAGACTCCTAGTGCGCGGTCTTTTTCCCGTCTCTCAGCCGGCTCACGCCGGTCACCAGGGCCAGAACCAGGGCTCCGGCCACCACACCGACCAGGCCGTTTACCAGCATCGGAACCAGGGTGGCCACCACCCCCGTTCCGTGGCCCAGCTCTTCGACCCAGTGGTGGAGCGGTCCGACGCCGTGCACCAGAATGCCGCCGCCCACCAGGAACATCGCCGCGGTGCCCGCGACCGAAAGAAAGCGCATCAGAAACGGCGCGGCCTTCAGAATTGCCGAACCCGTGCTTCTCATCAGGCGCGCGGCCAGGCCCGCCCCTTCCTTCCGGCCGAGGTGCATACCAAGGTCGTCGAGTTTCACGATCGCGCCCACGAAGCCGTAGACGCCCACCGTCATCACGAGGGCGATCAGGGAGAGCACGGAGAGCTGGGTCATGAAGGGCTGGGTCGCGACCGTCCCGAGGGTGATGGCGATGATCTCGGCGGAGAGGACGAAGTCGGTGCGAACCGCGCCCTTGATCTTCTCCTTTTCGAAAGCCACCAGGTCCACATTCGTATCGACCAGAGCCTCGGCCAGCGCGGCATGGCTGGTTTCATCCTCCTGCTTGCTGTGCAGGAACTTGTGGGCGAGCTTTTCGAAGCCTTCGAAGCACAGGAAGGCTCCGCCGATCATGAGCAGCGGGGTGACCGCCCACGGAACGAAGGCGCTGATCAGCAGGGCCGCCGGCACCAGGATCGCCTTGTTGACGAACGAGCCCTTGGCCACCGCCCACACCACCGGCAGCTCGCGGTCGGCCGCGACGCCGGTGACCTGTTGGGCGTTGAG
>JANLSZ010000066.1:0-2020 GCA_031362685.1 Vicinamibacteria bacterium
GCATCCTGGAGGCGAGGCATGGCCAAGCTTAGGGCTGCTGTGATCGGAGCGGGCTGGTACGCCGCCGAGAGCCACATCCCGACGCTCGCCTCGCGCCCCGAAGTGGCGCTCGACGCGGTCTGCCGGATCGGAGCGGATGAGCTGGAGCGGGTGAAGCAGACCTTCGGCTTCGCCTTCGTAACGCAGGACCACCGCGCGGCTCTCGCCCGCAAGCCCGACATCGCGGTGATAGCCTCGCCGCACCACTTGCACTTCGAGCATGCCATGGCGGCGCTCGAAGCCGGCGCGCATGTGCTCGTCGAGAAGCCGATGACGCTGGATCCGGACGAGGCCTGGGCGCTCGCGGCCCGCGCCAGGGCGCTGGGGCGTCACCTCGTCGTCGCCAACGGCTATCACTACCTGCCGCATCTCCCCGCCGTGCGGGGGATGATCGCAGGCGGAAGGCTCGGGCCGATCGAGCATGTCGCCTGCACATTCGTCTCGGCGACGCGCCCCGTGTTCGAGGGCGGCGCAGGCTTCAAGCGCTGGAGCGAGAGCTTCTTCCGGCCGGACCGCTCGACCTGGCAGGATCCTGCCCGGGGCGGCGGCTTCGCCTTTGGACAGCTGTCGCATTCCATTGCGCTGACGCTCTGGCTGACCGGCCTCGAGCCTGTCTCAGCCGCCGCGCGGACCTTCGCCCCGGCTGGGGTCGACCTCGCCGACGCGGCAACGCTGTTGTTCGCAGGCGGTGCGGTCGGCAGCTTGAGCGGCGCGGCCGGCATGCCGGAGGGCCGGCGCGGGATGCTGCGCATCGCCATCGTCGGACACGACGGCCTCATGGAGATCGAGCTGGACCGCGACCGCTGCGTCTGGTGCCTCAATGACGGGACCGAGGGGTCGCTCGACATCGTCCCGGGCGAGTGGACCTACCACTGCCGCGGCCCGGTTCATGCGCTGGTCGACCTCGCGCTGGGGCGCGGCGAGAACCTTTCGCCCGGCGAGATCGGCGCCAGCGCCGTGGCGACGATCCGCGCCCTTCTCGACTCGGCGGCGAGCGAAGGAGCGCCAGCCGCGGTGCGCGGTGCTGGCGTGGAGGCGAAACCTCCTTGACCCGCGAGAGGCGGCTGCCGCCTGGGCACTGTCAGAGGAAATTCTTGCGCTCCGGCTTCGCCGCCCCTTCCGCTCTGAAAGGAACATGACAAGGCGATCTCGAAGGACAGTTGCTCACAGAACGGCTCAAGGCAGGGCAACCGGGGCGCAAAACAATTAGGCTACTCAACCGGAAGATGGCAAGGCGATTTTCCTCTGACAGTGCCCGCATGGCATCGACGCGGGCGCGACGGATCTCGGCAGCGAACACCTGTCCGAAGCGGCCCCACCAAACGCGCACCGTCTCATGCGTGATGTCGACGCCCCGCTCATGCAGCAGGTCCTCGACATCGCGAAGCGAGAGCGTGAGGTGGCGCTCCTGGTTGAAGTGGTTGTGGATGGAGCCGTGGAGGGAGGCAAACTTCTGCAGACTTCGCATGCGCCGGAAGCGCAGCATGGCGCGCTCTCGTCTTCGAAAAGGTTGGTGGCTGTTCTCGGGCCGGATGTTGAGCCAGCGTCCTGTTTTTGGCACTGTCAGAGGAAACTTGATTGATCAAGCTTTCCTTATCGAATTGGGTGAAAAAGGCCATTTCTGCAGAGGAAACCCCTGCAGACCGCGTCGAGACAGGACAACCAGCCGGGCTTGAGCATACACTTCCAGTTTAATCTGACAATGCCGGATGATCTCGGGCGAGGTCTTGAAGTAGCGGAAGATGGCGGGCCGGGTCATACCCCAGAGGGTAGGGCGGCTGCCCCGCCCGGCAAGCTCATTTCCCCTGACAGTGCCCGGATTGTTCTTATGCACCGTACAACGTCGGCTTTTCGGCCAATCAGCCGTAATGGCGTCAGCAATATCGATTTAGGGGCGAAGTCGACGCCTCCCAATTCTCTGCTCGCTCCGGTTCACCTCGGCCAAGACACCGAGGCTTCAGGCTGGTAGAACGACGACCTT
>JANLSZ010000070.1:0-11152 GCA_031362685.1 Vicinamibacteria bacterium
CTCATTCAAGGCCGACGAGTCGCCGGTCGCCTGGAAGGAGATGGCCGCGATCATCCTGGCCAAGCTGGACAAGAACGGCGCATCGGCCGCGTTCCACCACGAGGTCCAGTCGCGCAGCGAGTGAAGGGTAGCGAACTCTGAACGAGCCCCCCCGGGGTTCTGCTCAGCCCAAGACTCGCAGCGAGGTTGGCGTCCTGCACCGGCCGCGATGGTCGGCACCGCGGAGATGAAGGCGGCCCAGCTTGCCATTGAAAAAGAAGTCCCGCAGTTGCGAGTCACCGAGGACGTGCTCTACCTCTCCATCCCCGCATCGAGTGAAGGGGAAGCCCGCGACTTCAGGGCGCATGCTTGTCGGCGGTCATGTCATCGGCTAGATTGCCGCACATTCCAGAGCGGCACAGCGCCGCGGCTGGGCCGAACAGTGCGGGCGCCGAGGCCGGACGATCGGCAGTTCGTGTCGACAACCCCCAAAACGAGAGGACACTCAAAATGGCGAAGAAAGAAGGCGGAATGGGCGGCAAGCGCGGCGGAGCGAAGAAGACGAAGAAGAAGTAGGCCCGACGCGGCGCACGGGGCCGGCCGCGAGCCTGTCCCGTGCGTCCTTCGTATCAGCCGAGGGGCCGCAGCGCGATCCTGTGCCAGCCGGTGGCCTGGCTCAGGGCGAGCCGGCGGTAGTTCCTCGCGTCTTGCGCCGCGGTCGCCTCGTTGAAGACGTGCGACCTCTTGATCTGGTTTTTTGTGGTCGGCTTGTAAAAGAGAGCCGCGCCCCGGTGAAGGCCGTGCCGGGAGGAATGCCACTTCACGAGCCTCTTCTCCACCACCTGACCGAGGGCCTTGGCCGGTGCAGACACGGCGGGATAGCGAGTGAGTTTCCCCAGGTTGTCGCACATCGTCCGCACGTCGAGAAGCGCCGGATCGCCCGGATCCGAGGGGTCGTCGGGGAACCCGACGCGGGACGCCTCGAGCGCCCTCGAACAGGCCGAGGCGCAGGCCTTCTGTTCGCGCGCCGCGTCGAGCGCGTTCGCGAGCGCTCTCAGCGGTTTTGCGATCGCGTGGGCCGCGCCGAGATCGATGAGGGTGTAGGGCACGTCCGCGAAAGGCGTGCGGTTCGCGGGCTCCCGAAGGAAGAGAGAAAGCTGGCGGATGATCGACTGGGCCACGTCGGCGGGTGCCGCACCCGGGAATAGCCCGGTCATGAAAGTCTCCCACGGCCAGATGCCCGCGATCGGCACCACGGACTGCGAGGCGATCATGAACTTGGCGGCGTCCTTCAACTGGTAGGCGGTTTCCAGAGTGTTCACTTCGCAAACCCTGAACACGATGACCGCGGCTCGATTGCCGATCGTCTCCACGGAGTCCGCGAGGCTGGAAAGCTGCAGGGTGTTCGCCTCGTCCTCGCTCTCAGAGGCGTCGGCGTCGAAGAAGATTCCCACCGGGCCGTACCCGTGGCCGTAGAAGAACACCACGTACTGATCGGCCGGGCACTCCGCCTGGCCGAAGCGAAGGAAGTTCGTCAGCACGCCGGCGCGGGCCGCGTTCAAATCGACGTCATCCTCCAGAACGCGCAGCCGGCTGTGCTTTAGTCTCGCCTCGATATCGCGCCACAGGGGATGCGATTTCGCGTTGGCTGGCTTGAAGCCCTCGTAGCGCCTCTTACTCTGCAGGGTCTCCGCCACCACCCCCCGGAACACGCCTTTGGAACGCTTGAAGTCCACCTGCGCGGCGACGCTCATCTCCCCGAAGTAGTCGGCGGCGTGGCAGATCGCCCGGAGTTCCCTCTGGGCCGACGCGTCGATCGCGTCGCCGTCCGATCGGTCGTCGGCGACGGTGTACGCGAGCACCGCCCACGGTCTTCTGGCCCCGGATTTGGAACTCATGGCCCTATTCCTCCAAAGACGAATGACAGATGGTCACGCAGCGGCGAGATTGGACGCTAGCTCGAAGGGCGCGACTTGTCCGGACGCTTTCCGAACAGGCCGTCGATCACGTACAACTCGGCGGTAGGCAGAAAGTAGAGGTAGGCATACTGGCCGCCATCGGGCGTGACCTGGAGCCGCAGGGTGAGGGGCGAGCCGATCGGGTCCAGGGGCCCGAATTCCCTCCATAGCTCGCGCCGTCCGGTGGCCACGTCGTGCCGGAACACCGGAACCCGGCGAGTGAGCGCTTCCGGGCTGACGAAGAGCACGCCTGGGCGATCTGTCCAACCGATGGCCAGGAAACCTCTCTCGAGCCCGGGGATCGGACGCGGACCGCCGCCGTTCAATGGATAGAGTGCTATGGCCTGGTCGGGTCCAATGGCCGCGATGAACTGACCGTCTTGCGACACGAGCCGTGGTTGAGGCCGGGGAAGCCGGACGCCCTCGCCGCTGATCGGACGGGGTTCGCCCCCCGGCAGCTCCTGCACATACAACCGTGAGCCGCGCCCGTTCTCGGAGCCCGCGACCACGAGGCGCTTTCCGTCGGGGGCGAAGACCGCCGCGGTGTGGCGCGTGATCGGTCCGCGCGGGAGCGACACGGTGGCCCCCGCTCCGGTGGGAATCAGCGAGAGATGGGTGGGCTGGCCCGGAACGAGGTTCAGCACCTGAGCGCCATCGGGCGAAAGGCCCAGGGGGATCCCCTCGCCGAGGCGGACGGCCGGCCCCTTCCCCGGGGTTTCGAGGTAGACCCCGTAGTCGAGGGACTCGAAGAGCACGCGCCCGTCGCGCGGGTCGATGTCTATGGGGATGATTGCGGGGGTTTCGCCGAGATCGACCTCATGGCCGCCCACGCTTCCAGCCTTCGCCGCGCCCTGCAGGCCGAAAGCGGTCGCGAGGACCCTCTCGTCCGCCGAGATGTCCTCGAGGATCAGGCGCGACATTCCCCTGAAGACCCGGCGCGGCTCGCCGCCGCTGATTCCGACGCAGGTGATCGACACCCCCGCGCCCACGCAGACTTCATTGCCTTCGGGACGCCAGGCCAGCCCCGACAGAGTGCCGAACTCTTTGGTGAGATCGCGCTTGGCCCCGGACTTGAGATCCACGAGCGCGGGCCACCCGCGGTCGTCGCCCTCGATCGGATGCTCGATGAAGGCGATGGAATCGCCCCGGGGCGAGAGTCGGGGTGCGGACAGCCAGCCCGAGGTCTCGTAACGCAACGTTCCGATCGGGAACTCGAGACGCGAGTGGCCGAGGATGGTCCGGACCACGGCCATCTCTCCTTCCCGGGACCAGTCGGCTTGCTGGACCCCTTCCAGCACCGCGCGGGGCGCGCCCGCCCCCAGAGGGGCGCGAGCCAGCGTGCCCACGGAGTAGAGCAGCCCGAGTGCCGGCTTCAGCATCACCGCCAGTTCATTCGATGGGGAGACGCCGAGCAGATGCGCTTCGTGAAGAGCGGCCGTGCTCGCCTTGGCGCTCGCGGGATCGGTCGAGTAAACGCGCATCGGCGCGCCGTCCCAACTGGCGCTGTAGACCACGGACCGGCCATCGGGGCCGAATCGCGCGGCCGAAACCAGGCCGCGACGGAAGGTGAGTTTCGTGAACGCCGGGAACGGTTGCGTCGCGGAAGGGGTGGTCTGCTGGCCCACCCAATACGCCGCGGCCGCGAGCAGCACGCCGAGCACCGCGACCGCCGCCACCGGGCGGGAGACTCGGCGGGGCGGGGCGGCCATCGCGGTCTGGACGGTCGAGGTCTCACCGAGGGACACCGCATCGAGGGCGATGGCGAGGTCGCCCGCGGATTGAAGCCGATCGTCCGGACGCTTCTCGAGGCAACGCCGCACCAGTCTTTCGAGGCCGGGGGGAATCGGCCGCTCGGGGGTGGACAAATCGGGTGGATCCTCCCGAAGAATCGCGGTCATGGTCTCGGCTGAGGTCTCGCGCACGAACGCGCGACGGCCGCTCAGCATCTCGTAGATCACGCATCCGAGCGCGAAGATGTCGGCCCGGTGATCCGCGACCTGCCCGCGCACTTGCTCGGGCGACATGTAGCCCGCGGTGCCGAGAATGAGGCCGGGCTCGGTGTGTCGAGTCCGGGTCGGCGCCTCGGGAGTCTTGGCGCCGCTGGCCTCGGCCGCGGAGGCCTGCCAACGGGCGAGGCCGAAGTCGAGAATCTTGACCCGCCCGTCGCGGGTGATGAAGAGGTTCGCGGGCTTGAGGTCGCGATGGACGACCCCCCGCTCGTGGGCCGAAGCGAGTCCGTTCGCGACCTGCACCGCGAACTCGACCGCCTTGCGCGGGGTCATGGCGCCCTGGGCCAGTCTCTCCTGCAGGGTTTCGCCCTCGAGGAGCTCGGTGACCGCGTAGGCCATTCGCCCCTCCATCCCGAAGTCGTGAATCGACAGGATGCCCGGATGCGAGAGAGCGGCGATGGCCTTGGCCTCGCGCCCGAAACGTTCCATCGCGCTGGAACTGGCCGAGACATTCTCGGGCAGGACCTTGATCGCGACATCGCGATCGAGCCGAGAATCCCGCGCACGGTACACCTCGCCCATCCCGCCCGCGCCAATGGGGCCGATGATTTCGTAAGGGCCGAGCCGGGATCCGGGCGCCAGGGTCATGCGGGCGGAGTCTAGTCGGGGACTGGCGGGGATCCGCGGAGTTTCTTCGCCGGGCTCGCGACGTTCTGCCCGCCGTCCTACTGCGTTGACGCGTTCGTTCCTCGCCGGAACGGATACAAGAACTGCAGGGTGAACCATTCCGGCAGATGCTCTCCGTCGGACAAGCCGTATTTTCGGGGCCAGCGTCCGGTCGGGAGGTGGAAGGTGCCGAAGAGCCAATCGACCACCGGCAAGTGCACGGCGAAGTTCTTGTCGATCCCCTCGCGATCGGCCGCGTGATGCCAATGATGGAACTGGGGCGTCGCGATCAAGAAGCGCAAGGGACCGAATTCAAACCGCACGTTGGCGTGAATGAATGTCGCCTGGATACTGACCAGGGCGGCGTAGGCAAAGATCGCCGGTTCCGCGAACCCGAGAACGTAGGTCGGCACGTACGTCAAACCGCGAGTGATTGCCACATCGACGATGTGCAACCGCGAACCGGCCAGCCAGTCCATCTGCTCGGCCGAATGATGCACCGCATGGAACCGCCATAGCCACCGAGTGTGAAAGAGCCGGTGCACCCAGTATTGAACTACATCGGACAGGACCAGGATGGCAAGAAGTTGAGCCCAGAAGGGCTGAGCGGCGATCCAGACCCGAACGCCGGTCACACTGGCCCAGGCAAACAACACCATCGCCGGCTTGAGGGTGAGAAGGGTGGTGACCTGCACGGCCAGGGAGGAGATGAAGAAGTAGGTCAGGTCGACTCGCCAGCTCTTGCGGAAGATCGGCTGGTCCGGCCGCAACGGAAACCACCTTTCCAGCGGAATGAATACCGCCGAGTACACGATCACATTCAGCAGGAACCAGTCGAGCCCAAGAAACGGACCCTTGGTCAGCTCTCCTTCGATTGGAACCTGTGAGCCACCCAGGAGCGCCCCGAGCAGGGTGAAGCCAATCCCTATGGCGCCCAGCAAGAGGTGCCGTCGCAGACAGACGCTCAAGGCGCCGAAGAAGAATGCGCTCACCAACACCACATGCAATACGCCCCGCACCAGCGGGACGGGATACAGCTTCTGCAGTTCCGGCATGGTCAGCAGAGACGGGAAATGAAAGCACAGCACCGCTCCCAGGCCCAGGGCACCGAGGCCGGTGGCGAGGACGCCGCTGATCCACCCGGAACCGAAGCGGCGAATGGATTCAGGACCGGCCGGCGGGAGCGGCGGCGCCGGCTCAATCATGCGCTGGGCCCGCCGCGAGTGGAAGCTCAGCCGGCCGAGGAATCGCTACCGCCGCCGAGCGGGCTTCAAATACACGGTGGGCGAAGGACCGATCATCGCCTCTGGGCTGCAGTCCGGTGATTCGCGACACGAGCGCCTCCATTCGCGGAAAGAACCGGCCGGCCGTGAGCAGCGGGTTGCACCATCCGGTGGCGATGCAGTAGTTGACGACATAGGGCGCCGCGTGATGCTTCTGATGCGCAGTGCGGCTGAGTATGAGTCCCCATGCCTGCAGCGGGCGCACCAGACGGGGCGGGGCACTCATGTGAGCCCACTGGTGGACTTGATTGGTTGGGAGCCCGCAGATGCAGAAAGCGACCAGGCCAAGCGCGGCGGCCTGCCCCCAGGGCGTGGTCAAAGGAAACCAGAAGGCCAGCAGCAGGAACAGGATCTCGATCATGGCGACGTCGCCATTGGTGTCGATGACATCACGCCCCAGGAGATCGTCCGGGTTGACGTGATGGACTCGGAAGGGCCGTACGAATCGGTGTCCGAGGACGGGCATCGTCTCGCTTCCCCAGGTATCGGCGGCCCAATGCATCAGGCCGGATCCCAGGTCTGCACCGATCATGCCCAGCACGATCGGAATGGGTGACCACCAGCTCCCAAGGGCATCGGTCGCGGCGATTCGAACGACGTGCCAGATGACCAACCCCAGGGCCATCACCATGCAGCTCAATTCGATGGTCCGCGTCAACCGGCTCATCTGGCCGTGAACCGGGAACGGATCGGCAGTGTGCGGGCTGGTCATTGCCCTCAACCTCGTATCGACACGTGGAAACGATAGACCCTTTCATCCACGTCCGGGTTGGCGGTCGAAGTTAATCCAGCTCTTCCACCTCGAACCGCGACACTTCCTTCCGGGCCTCCAGCCACTTCACGATGGCGGCGCGCTGAGCGGCCGTGGGCTTTGCCCCGTGGACGCTGGCCACGCGGAAGTCCCACGCACGGTCGTGCCGCTCACCGTGGCATTCCAGGCCATGGGGTTCGACCGCCTCCTCGACGAATCGGTCCAGGAATTCGTTGGCGCGCTGGCTCGATACGTCTTCGAGCACGTAGGACACCCCGAACGCGTCTCCCGCGAACTCGCCTTTATCCGGTTTCTTGAGGAGTCGTCTTCGCATCGAGGCTTGCCCGCTCATACTGATATCACAACTCCGCCCGGATCGATGAGCGCTCCGCCGCGCTCCGAGTCAGACGGAGCCAGTTCCCTCGGAAACCAGCGGTGCTCCTGTCGGAGCATGACCCGGGTGGGGAGGTTGCCCGGTTACGAAAATCCCGCGCCGGTTGAGGACAGGAAGAAGCCCTCAAGCTCCTTGATTTCCTCGGCCAGCGCCGCTCGTTCGCGCACCAGGCCATTCGTCGGCCGTCGCTGGCCGAGCACCCGCCAGGCCTCCCGAAGACGCAGGGCCGCGGCGCCCGTGATGGGAGCGAGGCACGCCAGGAGTGCCCCCGCCGTGGGGCCGGCCACGAACGTGGCAACCAATCCGAGCGCGAGCCAGCTCGCCGGGAAGGCGAGCAGGGCGGTGATCAGCATGTAGGTCGCGGGTTCATCGGGGGTGCGCGCGAAACGACGCGTCACCCAGCCCGTGAGCTGGTAGGGGACGACGTTAAGCAGCGCGCCGACGACCCCCACCGGAAGATTCAGGGCCAGTTCCCCCCATGCTCTACCGCGTTGCGAGGATGCGGCCACGTCGTCATCCATGAGGGCCAGGTCGAGGAGGTGCCTTTCGTATTTCTCCACCGACCTGACCACGCCGGCCACGCGAGCGGGGTCCTGAGCCCGAAGTCCGCGGTAGGCGGCGAGGAAGGCCCGCGAGCGGGTGAACCGTTCCGCCAGCGAGGCGTGGCCGGTGACCGCCGCCGCCAGGTTCAGCAGGCGGGCCTCGTCCCACGACTGGTAGCTCGTGGTCACGCTTTCCAGGCCGGAGGCGATCCGGTCGGTCAGGGCCCGCACCGCTTTCCTTCCGTCCGTCGCAAACCTTCTCGCCTCTGGTCCCGGATCGATCGGCTCGCCCACGTTGATCAAGACCCGGGATCGGAATCGACCCTTGGCCTCGTAGACGATGCCAATGGGCAGGATGCGGAGCCCGGTCGAGGGATTGGTGGTTTCGGTCTCGATGGCGATTCGGGCCGCTCCGGTCTTGAGGGGCAGGCGGTGCGGAAGATTGTGGCTGGTTCCCTCGGGAAACAGCGCGATGGCGCCGCCCCGCCTCAGCTCGTCGCGACAGCGGGCGAAGGTAGTGAGGTTTTTCAGGACATCCTCGCCGGTGTCCCGGTGGCGATAGACCGGCAGGGCGCCCGTGAGGACGAGGAGTGGTCCGAGCACGGGGTGGGACCACAGCGTGCTCTTCGCGAGCACGCGTGCCCGGCCGTCCACCAAGGCCAAGAGCAGCAGTGGATCGGCGATGGAGTTCACATGGTTGGCGACGATCAGAAGCGGTACCCCGCGGGGGATGAGCTCGCCGCCCGATACCTCGACGCTCCGGAAGAACACGCGCACCATGAGCCCGGCCAGCGCCGACAAGGCCGAGTCGAGCAGGGCTCGCATGCCGAGCAGCCTATATGGAGGTTCGGAGGGAACCCGGGCCCGCGTGTGACGCTTGGGGAAGCGTCACACTCGTCTCGCGGAGGGGGTGGGCCCCCGCCCACACCTGCCCCGCGATCTAGCTCTGAGGCGTTTCGAGATCTACCTCGGACAGGTCGATCGGTGCGGTCGGCGAATCCTCCGGCCCCTCATACGGCGGTGGAGCGCCCTCAGGATTCAGGTTCGCGAAGACGTCCTCTCCCATCTGAGCCAGAAGCTTGAGGGACCAGGCGCGTTCCGCGTAGTAGACGGGCTGAAAGAGGGTCTGGTGGACCAGCGGTAGGGCTCCGATACAGCACGTCAGGACACACGCGATCAGAACCGCGATGGTCACGCCAATTCCCGCCACGAACTTGAGGAGCGCGTAGCCGATCAGGAGGCCGGGGTTTGCGGACAGCATGGAGAGGAAGACGCCCCCCGCTTCCTTCGCCCCCACGTTTCGAACCATCTGCAAGGGGGCGACGAAGTCGCGCAGGGCCAGGTTGAGCACGCCGGCGGCCAGAAGCGACAGAACGAAAATGAAGGCGACCGGAATCACGCCCAGGGCGATGGCCCCGTTGGCCCAGCCGTTTGCCTTTGCCCACAGTACGAAAAACCCGCCCAGGCCGAGGATCAGAACCATCAGGATGAACGAGGCTCCCTGGACCACCAGGCTCAGGATAAAGAACGAATCGGCATGCGCCCCATGCTGGTTCCAGGGACGAACCAGATCGAAGCGGCCCGACGCCACATCGTCGATGTAGACGAAGATCGTCCTCGAGCGCAACCACATGACGAGGAGAGACACCAGCATCGCGCCCATCAGAACGCTCACGAACAGGATCATGTGGGCGGCGATCCAGGCGAAGCCCGACTCGAGAAGTTGGGTCGGATCCTCGAACGAGCCCGGGCTTCCGGCCGGATTCTGGACTCCACCCGTCCCGCTTCCCGCTCCGCAGCTTTCGAGCAGGCTCACGAAACCAAGGGTGATCCATCCGACGAAATTGAAAGGGAACAGTTTCTCGCGCATGTGCGAGATTCCTTCTCCGAGAGCGTCGATAGCCGAGGGTCCTCGGTTGGAGGCAGCGACGGTCATTTACCCGACTTTAGTACCGTAGGCGTCCCGATTGAAATCGCCCCCTGGATCTCCCGGGGCTTCATTGGATTTATGCTGCGAGATGACAAGCCGTTGACCGAGGAGGTCCCCATGGCCACACGACGCGCGTTTCTTTCTCAAGCGGGAGCGGCCTCGGCTGCGGCGGTGACGTTTCGGGATCACGCGCTCGATGTGGTTCAGGCCGCCGGCTCCGCCGCCGGGAACGCGGGCGCCGTCGATATGGCGACCAACGAGGACTACTGGCGTGAGATCCAGGGGGCTTTCACTCTTGACCGCACCATGATCAACCTCAACAACGGCGGGGTCTGTCCGTCGCCGCGGGTGGTCATGGACGCGCTCAAGCGCTATCTCGATCAATCGAACCAGGCCCCGGTCTGGAACATGTGGCAACAGCTCGAGCCCGGCATCGAAGCGGTAAGGCGCGATCTCGCCGCCGAGTTCGGCTGCGATCCCGAAGAGATGGCCATCACCCGGAACGCCAGCGAGTCGCTCGAGATCTGCATCATGGGCCTCGACCTGAAACCGGGCGACGAGATCCTGACCACGAACCAGGACTATCCGCGGATGATCACCGCCTGGAAGCAGCGCGAACGCCGCGACGGGGTGGTCTTGAAGCAGTTCTCCTTCCCGGTGCCCGCGCCTTCGATGGACGATCTGTACGAGCGTTTCGTGAAGGGCGTCACCCCGAAGACCCGGGTCATTCTGATCTGCCACGTCACCAACCTCACCGGCCAGATTTTTCCGGTGAAGCGGGTGTGCGATTTCGCGCGCTCGCGAGGCATCGAAGTCATCGTGGATGGGGCCCATGCCTTCGGGCAGTGGCCGATCAAGCACAAGGATGTGGACTGCGACTTCTACGGAGTCAGCCTGCACAAGTGGATGCTCGCGCCCATCGGCACGGGCTTCCTGTATGTGCGGAAGAACCGGATCAAGTCGCTCTGGCCCCTGATGGCGGCGGAGTCGAAGCAGGACGACGACATCCGCAAGTTTGAAGAGATCGGCACCCATCCGGCCGCGAACCACAACGCCATCGCCGAAGCGATTGTTTTCCACCGCGGGATCGGTGCGGAGAGGAAGGCGGCGCGCCTTCGCTATCTTCGTGATCGCTGGATGAAGCGCCTCTCCACTCAACCGAAGTTCGTGATCAACACGAGTTTCAATCCGGAGATGGGCTGCGCCATCGGCAACGTGGGCATACGCGACGTCGACACCAGCAAACTGCAGGGGCACCTGTGGGCGAAAAAGCGCATCTTTACCGTGGCCATCATGCATGCCGAGTACCAGGGACTTCGCATCACCCCCAACGTCTACACCACGGTCGAAGAGATCGACGCCTTCGCGGACGAGATGGAGCAGGTGGCCGCGAAGGGCCTCCCCGCATAGCCCCGCCGCCCGCCGTCGCCGGTAGACCCGGTAGCGTCATTGCGAGGAGGCCAGCCGAAGGCCGGCCGACGAAGCAACCCCATGACCGTCATTGCGAAGGCCCCTGTCCGTTCGCATGGCCTGAAGCAATCTCTCGGGAGATTGCTTCGGTGGCCCAAGGACTTCCTGCAACGAGTCAATCGAAATCCTGGCCTCCCGAATCTCATCTGGTTGGATGCGGAAAGCCGCGCCAAGGCCTGAGCCGGCCGAATCCGGCACTCCAGGTTGCCCCAGGATCGACGTACCGATCC
>JANLSZ010000152.1:0-7116 GCA_031362685.1 Vicinamibacteria bacterium
CACCTCTCCGTGGTCGATCGCGACCAGAACGCCGTATCGATGACCTACACCCTGGAAGACGGCTACGGCTCGAAGATCGTGGTCCCGGGAGGGGGCTTCCTCCTCAACAACGAGATGGGCGACTTCAACGCGGGCCCGGGACTCACGGATGTCAACGGCCTGGTCGGCACCGAGCCCAATCTCGCCCTGCCCGGAAAGCGGATGTTGTCGTCGATGACGCCGGCGATTCTGGCGAAAGACGGGGACCTCTTCATGGTCATCGGTTCGCCGGGCGGACGCACCATCATCAATACCGTCCTGCTCAACATCCTGAACGTCGTCGATTTCGGCATGAACATTCAGGACGCGATCGATTTTCCCCGGTTCCATCACCAGTGGCTGCCCGACCGGATTGTGTACGAAAAGAACGGGATCTCCCCCGATACTCTGGCGATTTTGAAGCAGCGCGGCCACGCCGCCGTCGAGCTTCCGTTCGGCCAAGGGGTGGCCCAGGGCATTGTGTGGAACAAGGCCGAAAAAGTTCTGGAAGGCGGGTCGGATCGCCGAGCTCCCGACGGGGCCGCAATCGGGCGGTAGGGTGAGAAGGGTCAAATCGTCGCGGCCGGCCGCGCCGACCGATCAGGCCCAGAGTGTCCCGCCGCCATCGACGATCGCAAGACTTGTGGCTCGGCGACTAGCCGCTCGTCGGTTGGGCGCCTTTGGACTCGCGATAGTGCTCGTCTTCGCGGGGGTCAGGTGGCTGCGCCGCGGTCCATCGGTTGCGCCTTCGCCCGCTTCATCACCAAATCCCGCGAAGTATGTCGAGAACGGGATCTGCCTGGCCTGTCATCGGGAGGAGGGAAGACAGTGGACGGAGTCGCACCACGCCAGAGCCATGGCCCTTCCGACGGCGCAGAGTGTGCTCGGAGATTTCACGAACCGGCAATTCACCCATCAGGGTGTCACGTCGCGCTTCTTCAAACGGGGCAACAGATTTTTCGTGAACACCGAAGGGGCTGACGGCAAGTTCGCCGATTTCGAGATCAAGTACACCTTCGGTCTGGAGCCGCTTCAACAGTACTTGATTGAGATACCGGGCGGCCGCCTGCAGCCGTTGAGCATCGCCTGGGACAGCGCCAACAAGAAATGGTTCCATCTCCTCCCGAATGAAAAGACGCCGCCGGGGGACGTGCTGCACTGGACGGGGCGGTACCAGACCGCCAACACCATGTGCCTCGTCTGTCACACCACCCAGTTCGAGAAGCGCTACGACGACGCGACCGACACCTTCGCTTCGCGATGGGCGGAAATCAACGTGTCCTGCCAGGCCTGCCACGGCCCGGGCAGCCGTCATGTCGAGTGGGAGACCAGACTGCGAGGCGCGGGCAGGCCGGGTGCGGTCACACCGAAAGAGCCTCACGGCCTGACCGTGGACATCAAGGGAGCCGATGCCCGAAGGAGAACCGAACTCTGCGCGCCCTGCCATTCCAGGCGAAGCGAACTCGTCTCCTCACCCCCGCCGGGCCAGCCCATCCTGGACAATTTCCTTCCGAGCCTCCTGGTGGAACGGCTCTATCACGCCGATGGTCAACAGCTCGAGGAGGTCTATGTCGACGCCTCGTTCCGCCAGAGCCTCATGTTCCAGCGGGGCGTGACCTGCACCAATTGTCACAACCCTCACACCGGCAAGGTCAAGTTCAAGGGAAACGAGGTCTGCGTGCAATGTCACAAGCCCGATCCGAATCCGAGCTTTCCCACCGCGGTAGGGAACTACGACTCGCCCAAGCACCATTTCCACAAGGCGGGCTCGAAAGGCGCCCTCTGCGTGGAGTGCCACATGCCGGCCACGCCCTACATGGTGATTCAGCGGCGCCCGGACCACAGCATTCGCATTCCGCGTCCCGATGTTTCGGTGAAGATCGGCGTGCCCGACGCCTGCACGAACTGCCACGCGGGCAAGAAAGCCCAATGGTCGGCGAACGCCGTCATCAAATGGTACGGGCCGGTTCGAAAGCAGGGGACGCACTACGGCGAGGCGTTTGCCGCGGCCCGCGCGGGCCAGCGCTCGGGAAATGAGGCGGTCGCCCAGCTCATCGGCAACCGGCAGATTCCCGCCATCGTGCGCGCGAGTGCCCTGGCCGAACTGCGCGACGACCCCGCGATCGGGTCCGTTCCTCGTATCCGGGCCACCCGGGACGCCGACCCCGAAGTGCGCGCGGCCGCGGCCACCAGCCTGGAAGGACTGAGCGGTCCGGAGCGAGTTCAGGCCCTGAGCCCCCTGCTCACGGATCCTTTCCGAGCGGTGCGGATCGCCGCCGCTCGAAGCCTCTCGTTCCTGCCCGTCGACCAGTTGAACGCAGCCACGCGTCCGGCCTTCGAGGCCGCGTTGAGCGAATACATCGCGGCCCAGGAGGTTTCGCTGGATATGCCGGGCGCCCACCTCAACCTGGCCGTCGTTTACGAGAACACGGGCAGGCGCGAGCTTGCGGAGCAACACTATCTGAGCGCGCTCAAGATCGATCCGGATTTCACCCCCGCGCGCGCCAACCTCGCCCGGCTGTACAACGCCATGGCGCGCAACCAGGACGGGGTGCGCGTGCTGAGCGAGGGACTCGAACGCCTGCCCCTGCTCGGTGAGCTTCAGTATTCACTGGGGCTGCTGCTGGCCGAGGAAAAGCGCATGAAGGAGGCGACCGACGCCCTGGGGAAAGCCGCGAAGCTGCTGCCGGATCGCGCGAACGTCCACTACAACTATGGCCTTGCGCTGCAGCAGACCGGCCAGAGCGGCCCGGCCGAAGCCGCTCTGCTTCGGGCTCAGCAGCTCGACCCTGTAGACCCGACCATTCCCTATGCCCTGGCCGTCTTCTACGCGCAGAAAGGGCAAAGAGACCGGGCCTTGGAATGGGCGAACAAACTTCTGGCCCTTCAGCCCGGCGACCCCCAGGTCATCGGCTTCGTGGCCAGCCTTCGCGGCCGTGGAACTCCCTAGGTACCGCCTGGCCTCGACCGCAGGTCTTGAAGGAGCCGAAGTCCTTGTGCCAATCGCCGTCCGGAGCCTCCGGGTCTGATTCACGCCAGATCTTCACAGCGTACAGAACAAGGCGTCGCCATGCTGTCGAGCGTTCTGCGGTCTCCTCGGCACCGTCGACGTCAATGTGGAGATCATGCGGGCGTTCGTCCGGTTGCGACGCCTTCTCGAATCAAAGCGCGGACCTCTCACGCCGGCTCGACGCCCTGGAGCGAAAATACGATGGTCAGTTTCGTGCCGTCTTCGAAGCCATCCGCGATCTGCGCGGAATTCCCGCTCCATAACGCTGGGCGAGCTATTTTGAGACGCCCGCCGGCCGGAGCCCCGAGGCCGACATCTGGGTTCCCGCAGGCCTCACCGCTGCGGCTCCACCCTTCGTCTTGATGAGGGCGATGGACGCCCTCATCTGCTCGACGATCCTCACCTTTTCCGGGAAGGTAAGGGCAGCGAGGACCATACGACGCTGCCGCTTTTGATCGACGATCTGTCGCATCAGAGTGCTCATTGGGGATCAAGGTAACGGGCTTCGAAGCGCTTCCAGGAAGCCTTCAGGCCGTGCCGGGACAGTATGTCATTCAATCGCGCGCGATCGGCCACTCCCGATTCGACAAACGCCACCAGCCTCGCGTGATCCTTGGCTCGCCCGGTCGCGAGGGCAACCGCCATCAGATGCTCCGCGGACATCACCCTCGCGGGAATACCCTCGTAGTCCACCTGCCGAGCCTGCTCGACCGCTTCACGCAGCAGCGGCGTCTCGGCGGGCAGGAACTGGACCGGCCAGTTGCCGACCACCACGGCATCGCCCTCAGGCAGATGACCGCGCGCCTTCAGAAAGTCGTAGATCGGAGTGAGGCTCACGATCAACGGCTGGCCTTCGAAGATCACGAAGATGTCGAGGTCGAACGTCGACACCGGCTCGAGGTAAAACGTCGCGCCCATTGCCCCGCCGATAGCGGCTTTCTGAATCAGGCCTTCGCGTTCGAGGTCGTTGATAGCTTGGAGGGCGAGTCTCATGATCGTCGTGGACGCCTATCTTAGGATCTCCCCCTTGAGCCTCACGAGGAGCAGGGTGCGTCCGCGGCCGCAGGCCAGGGCAGACATCTCAGTAGCCTTCCCGTCGGACGCTTCAAGCCAGGGACGACGCGAGGTACGAATGCCCTCCGGCCCGAGAACGTCCACGATGCGGTCGCCGGGGATTCCATCCGCGCCCAGCCGGGCCAAGGCCAGCGGCTCGCAAACCGGCGAGACCCGTTCCTCGAACTTGTCGGCGACTGAAACCTTCACCTGGTCCGCGGGTCGCGGCCGATGCTCGGGCTCCGCAGACTTTCGCGCATCGTCTGGCTGGCCTGCGCCCAGTGATCGTGCCCCGGCAGCGCCGGGGCCAGGGCCTGCTCGAGGGCGTCCAGCGTCTGGCCCGCGCGCAAGGTGACTCGCAGACCCGCGCCGCACGGCGCGAGGTCGGCGACGGCGGCGAGGGCCGTCTCGTCGAGATGGGCACGCAGGTCCGGCCCGATCCACACCAGCGGGGTGACCGCGCGCAGCCAGCGAACGCACCAGGCTCGGGTGGTGGTCGCCTGGCCGTGGATGCCGGCGCCGAGTTCGTAGGGCGTCGCGTCGACGGTGAAGAACGGCGCCCACGCCCAGCGCGCGACGAAGGCCTGGAGCGCGCCTGCGGCGACTAACGCGTCCGCGATCGACGCCAGATGCTTCAGAGTGGCGTCGTCGCCGCCCGGGCACCACAGGCCAAGGACGAGCGGCGGCTCCGCCTCGACGTACATCGGGCTGCCGCGCTGGACCGTGAAGCCTGTGGAGCGCAGGAAGGGATGGCCGCCCTGGAGGAGGGACGCGGGATCGAGGGGCGCGGACCGTTGGCCGCTCATCAGCGCAAGGGAGGGCAGGCCGGCCGCCAGCCGCTCCCAGCGCGGGCCGTGGCCCACGTCCTGCGCCTTCAGCTTCTGCCGGCGGGGCCGGGCGCCGAGCGAGGGCTCCGCGGTGGTGATGTCCCAGCTCGCTTTCGGAGGAAGGACGCGCGCGCTCCACTGTGCGATGGCGTGGGTCGCCCCGGCGCACGCGGCGGGCCCGGCGTCGGCGAGCGTCACGAGCAACGAGAGCACCGCGGGATCCTCGAGAGCGCGCAGCTGAGCAACCAGCTCGGGACGCGCGCGCAATGTTCGTCGTGGGGCGGGATGGATGGTGAGCTGCGTGACCTGGGCCGTGCCGCCCGGGGGGTTCGCCAGGGGGAAGACGCTCAGGTGGAGGGCGCCCTGGCCGGGAGCGAGAACCTCGCCCAGGACGTTCACGAACAGCTGCCGAGACAGGCCCTCCGCAAACGCCTGCGACGCGGCGGCCTTGGGCACGGCGGGTGCAGCAGGCACCTCGAAGTCGGGGAAGCGCGCGGCCAGGAGGTCGTCCCTCTCCGGCACCGCGGCGAAAGGCGCGCTCGCGCGTCGGAAACCCTCGGCGCCGGCGCCGTGCTGGGTGGCGAGCGTGGCCGAGGTGAGGCGCACGAGGCCCGATGTGATCGCCTCTCCTCCCGCCACTACCACAAGGCCGCGGGCCCCCACGCCGACGTTCCGCACAGTGAAGCCGAGGTTGCCCAGCGGCTCGCCCAGGGCCAGCTCGCAAGATGGGTTCCATCCGCCCAGCTCGAATGCGGGAGGGAGGGAGGGCGTCTTTGGTCGGGTCCGTGCGCGCAGCCGCAGACGGGGAAAACCGTCGCTGCCCGGTAGCTCCGCGAGGTGACGATAGGTTGCGAGTGCGCGGTCCGCGTCCCAGCCCAGCAGGGGCACCATGGCCGCCACGATCTCCTCGGCGAACGTGGGTCGCAGCTGCCACGCCTGGCCCAACGCGCGCGAGGCGGCGCCCGGGGCAAGGATCGGGACCCACGCCTCCGGGCGGCCCTTTACGGCCGCGCGTACACTCCGCGGCATCTCGAAGAAGTCAGGGTCGCTGACGTAGTGGTCCACCACCTCGCCGGCCTCGAACAGACGCGCGTCCACCACGTCGCTGTCATGCACGAGCACGCTGACCACGCGGTGGCGCGCCGAGAGCGCCCGGGCAAGTCCCACCATTGGCTCCTCGGCCTGGCGGTCGAGCTCCTCGTCGTATACCGATATCCAGCCCCGCAGCGGGGGCGCGATCACGGCGGTGCGCTCCGCGTCTTCGTCCAGGCCGGCCTCCACAAAGTCCACGGACAGCGCCGCCCGAATGGCCTCGCGTACCGCCGCCACCTCGGCGTCCGCATCCCCGAGTCCCACCCGCACCTGGAGGTTTGTGAAGGAGGCTCCCACAACGACGAGCTTAGCTCCGGCGGTGGCTCGGCCAGCAGGACAAACCGGTAGGGTGTGGTGAAGGTCAGCGCTCGATGCGGACGCCGACCAGGAAGGCGCGGGGCGGCTGGACCATGGTGATTCTTCGATAGTCCGCCTGCCACACCACCTGCTCCTCGGCCTCGAACTGGGAACCGAGGGCGTTGAACACGGAGGCTGAGACCTCGAGGTCGGCTGCCCCAAGCTTGAAGCGCCGGGCCAGGCGCGCGTCCACCGAGAGCGTGTAGTGAAGTCGGGCCCGCCCGCGGGGAATGGCCTGAACGAAGTCGGGGCCTTGGGGAAGATCGTCCTGGATCACCAGTCGCGCGAAGGGCTGGCCGTCGTCGTACCGGCCGAGGGCGCCAAACGTGAAGCCGCGAACGTTGTTGGCGGTGAGATACATGCGAAGACTGTAGGCGCGGTCGAAGAAGAGACGGCCATAGCCGTAGGTGTCGGCGTTGGTTCGATCGAAGCTCTCGCCCACCACCCCGAAGTCGTTCTCGAAGACCCGCAGGCTCCGGTTGCCGCCCTGGCCCGAGGCCCGGAAGGCCGCCCCCGTGAGTCCCCAGTGGACGTGCTTCCCGTTGGTTTCGAAACCAAGCTCCGCTCCCTCGCCCAACGCGTGATGATCGGCGAAGTTGGTCAGCAAGTACTGCGAGGACGAGAACGAGCGCAGGCTCTCCTCGACGATGGAAAGAATCTGATCGTCGGAGGGGCCCACGATGTCTCCCGATGGATCGGGGAGGTTGCGCGTGCGGGCAATCTCCGAGCCTTGCGGATTGAGAGCGGTTTCGATGAGAT
>JANLSZ010000021.1:0-2576 GCA_031362685.1 Vicinamibacteria bacterium
GCAGGAAGTCCGTGCTGCGTTTGCGGCCCCCCACCTAGAAGAACCACTTGGCGGAAGCGCGTGGGAATCGAACCCACCCCTCCGGGGAGACCCCGGACGTCAGCGGCTTTGAAGGCCGTGCAGGTCACCAGACCCGGCTCGCTTCCAAGAACTGGCGGAAGCATAGCTGTGGACCAGCGGAAGCGAATCCCCATTTGGCCACAGATCGGGGAGAATCCCCTCCATGGCTGACCACTCGTCGTCCACCAAGGCGATCCTGTACGCTCTGATCGCGAACTTCGGCATCGCCGTGGCCAAGCTCCTGGCCGCCATTCACACCGCCTCGGGGTCGATGCTGGCCGAGGCGATCCACTCGTTCTCGGACTGCGCCAACCAGGTCCTGCTCTTCATCGGGATCGAGCAGGCGAAGCGCGCCCCCAACCGCGAACACCCTCTCGGCTACGGAAAGGTCACCTATTTCTGGAGCTTCGTGGTGGCCCTCCTGCTCTTCACCATGGGCGGCCTCTTCTCGATCTACGAGGGCTGGCACAAGCTCCACGAACCGGAGCCGGTGTCGAAGCTCTGGGTGGCCCTCACCGTGCTCGGAGTTTCGATCCTTCTCGAAGGAGGGTCGCTGGCCGGATGCCTGAAGGAAGTCGCCCACCTTCGGGGCGACAAGCCTTTCGCTTACTGGCTGAAGAACACACGCAACGCTGAACTGGTGGTGGTGCTGGGCGAGGATGTGGCCGCGCTGATCGGTCTGGCCCTCGCCTTCGGCTTCGTCTCGCTGACCGCGCTCACCGGCGACCCTAAGTTCGACGCCATGGGCTCGATCGCCATTGGTGTGGTCCTGGTGGCCGTGGCCATCTTCATCGCCGGAAGGATCAAGGGCCTGATCGTCGGTCGATCGGCCGAGGAAGACGTGGAGGACGCCATCCGCGAGGAAATCGACCAGGATCCGGCCATCCTGAAACTGCTCAACGCCCTCACCATGCAGTTCGGACCCCAGGTGATGCTCGCGGCCAAGGTCCAGATGAACCCCGGGATTTCCATCGAAGAAGCGGTCGACCACATCAACCAGCTCGAAGTCCGGATCAAACAGAAGTTCCCGGAAATCGCCTGGTGTTTCATCGAACCTGACGACAAGGACTAGCAAGGCTCCGAGGGAGAGGAGCCATTGCGATTCCCTGCCTGCCTACAGACCGTCGTACTTCGGTCCGCCCCCGCCTTCCGGGGTCACCCAGGTGATGATCTGGTAGGGGTCCATGATGTCGCAGGTCTTGCAGTGGACGCAGTTCGAGAAGTTGATCTGGAGCTTGAGGGACTTCGGCTTGCCGTCGTTCTTCGGAACCATCTCGTAGACCGCGGCCGGGCAGAACTTCTCGCAGGGGTTTCCGTACTCCTCGCGGCACTTCGTCTCGCAGATGTTCGGATCGGCCACGTGCAGGTGAGCGGGCTGGTCTTCCTCGTGGATCGTGCCCGAGTGGAAAACGTCGGTCAGGCGATCGAAGGTGAGCTTGCCATCGGCCTTGCCGCGCTGGAAGAAATCGCGCGTCGTCCCCGCGCCATACCGGTCGATGAGCTTCTCCATGTCGGCGTGACCGCCGGACGGTTTGAGGGGATCGACCAGACCCCGGCCGCCCGTCACCATCAGCAGACCGGTGTTGATCATGCCGCCGAGGAAGCCGTGCTTGAAGCTCTGGTGAAAGTTGCGGACGCCGTACAGTTCCCTCTTCACCGACGAGTTGTTGACCCGGTCCGCGAAGCCCTTGAGCACGCCCGCGGAGGAGTCGTTCCGCTCCAGAGCCTCGAGCGCGGTTTCCGCCGCCAGCATTCCCGTCTTGATGCCCAGGTGAATGCCCTTGAGACGCATAGCGTTCAGAAAACCCGCGGCCTCGCCAATCAGCAGCAGGCCGTCCGCGTAAGTTCTTGGAATGGAGTACCAGCCGCCTTCACTAATGGCGCGCGCGCCGTACTTCACCATTTTCCCGCCTTGCAGCAACTCGGCCACCCGCGGATGCGCCTTCAACTTCTGGAAGAGGCCATGCGGATCGAGGAACGGATCGCGATAGTCGAGACCGACCACCAGGCCCAACGAGATCTGGGTGTCCGAAAGGCCGTAGATGAAGCCTCCACCGAACGTCTCCCACCCCAGCGGCTCGCCCATGGTGTGGATGACTTCGCCCTTCTGCATCCGGCCCTTCGGGACTTCCCAGAGTTCCTTGAGACCCAGGGTGTAGACCATCGGGAACTTCCCGGCGTCGAGTTTCAGCCTTGAAACCGCGGCCTTGGTGAGACTTCCCCGCGCGCCCTCGGCCAGGATGGTGACCTTCGCGCGAATGTCCACGCCGGCTTCGTAGTTGCCCTTTTTGTTCCCGTGCTTGTCGATGCCTTTGTCGCCGGTGCGGACGCCGACCACACGGCCACCTTCATACCGGAGTGACGATGCGGGAAAGCCGGGCAGGCAATCGACGCCCCGCTTCTCGGCCTCACCGGCTAGCCACTTCACGAGATTGCTCAGGCTGATCACGTAGTTGCCGTGGTTCTGAAGCGGCGGGGGCGTGATGGGAAGGCGGAACTTCGAGTCTTCGAAGAGA
>JANLSZ010000166.1:0-4793 GCA_031362685.1 Vicinamibacteria bacterium
TTCCAGTCGGTGACGGCGAGGCTCCTGGACAAGACCCGGCTGGAGGCGTTCGCCTCCGCCATCAATACCGACCCTCGAATGACCTCGCAGGTCGATCGCGAGACCACCTACTACGAGAAGTCGTCCCAGCAGCTCACTCTGCTGATTCTCGGCATAGGCGTGCCGGTGGTCATCATCATGGCCATAGGCTCGATCTTCGGCGCGCTCAACACGATGTACACCGCGGTGGCCGAACGCGGACGGGAGATCGCGACCCTGCGCGCCATCGGCTTCGGAGCGGGGAACGTGATCGCTTCCTTCACCCTCGAGGCGCTCCTGATATCGGCGGTGGGCGGAGCGCTCGGCTGTATCCTCGTGCTTCCGGTCAATGGCCTCACCACGGGAACGATGAACTTCCAGACCTTCTCCCACCTGTCGTTCGCGTTCCGGATCACGCCTGAGCTTCTGGCCGGGGGGTTCGCTTTCGCGCTCGCCATGGGGATCATCGGGGGCGTGCCGCCTGCGGTTCGCGCCGCCCGCATGCCCGTGGGAGCAGCACTACGAGACCTGTGATCGCCATCTCGACGGACACCGCATGATTCGCCTCGCCTTCCGCCCGCGGCTGGTCGAGACCCTCAAGACCCTCACCCGCGCGTCCTTCCTCGCCGATCTTTCGGCCGGCGTCACCGTCGGGATCATCGCCTTGCCCCTGGCCATGGCCTTTGCCATCGGCTCGGGCGTTAAACCTGAAGCTGGAATCGTCACTGCCATCGTCGCCGGATTCCTGATCTCGGCGCTCGGCGGAACCCGCCTCGCCGTGGGCGGTCCCACCGGCGCCTCCATCGTCATCGTGTACGGCATCGTGGATCGATACGGGGTGGCGAATCTGATCATCTGCACGTTGATGGCCGGCGCGATGCTGATGGCCATGGGGTTCTTCCGGCTGGGTGGACTCATCCGGTTCGTGCCCCAACCGGTGATCGTGGGCTTCACCAACGGTATCGCCGTCCTCATCTTCCTGGCCCAGATCCGCGACTTCCTCGGCCTGCGGGTCAACAAGGTTCCCGCGGAATTTTTCTCGATGGTGAAGACGCTCACCTCCCATCTCGACACCGCCCAGCTTCCAGCCGTCGCCCTGTCGGTCGGCGGACTGCTGCTTCTTCGACTCTGGCCCAGGGCCTGGGCGAAGAGCGCGCCGCCCGCCGTGCTCCTGCTGATTCTGGCCACCGCCGCTACCGCTCTGCTTGGCCTGCCCGTCGAGACCATCGGTTCCCGCTTCGGCGGCATTCCGCGCTCTTTGCCGATGCCGGCCCTGCCCGCGGTGAGTCTGGCTCAGCTCCGTGATCTGATCGTCCCCGCTTTCACCATCGCCCTGCTCGCCGCCATTGAGTCCCTCCTGTGCGCGGTCGTGGCCGATAAGATGAGCCAGGACAAACACGACGCGAATCAGGAACTGATGGCTCAGGGCATCGCGAACTTCGCGAGCAGCCTCTTCGGAGGCATTCCCGCCACCGGAGCCATCGCCCGCACCACCGCGAACATCCGCAGCGGTGCGGTCAGTCCGATCGCGGGAATGATCCACGCCGTGGTGCTTCTGCTCATCATCCTCATCGCGGCCCCTCTTGCGAAGAGCGTGCCGTTGGCCGCGCTGTCCGCGATTCTGATGTCGGTGGCCATCGATATGGGTGACTGGAAGGTCTTCTCGACGTTCCACAACTTCGCGTTGACCCGCAATCTCAAGCTCTTCTCGGTGTTTTTCGTGACTGTGATCTTCGACCTCACCATCGCGGTCGAACTTGGCATGCTGATCGCGGCGCTGGTTCTGATCGCGCACATCGCGGAGGTGACGGAGGTCAAGCGGGTGGGGACCCGCGAACCGGGGATCGCCCACTTTCACGCTTTCGGATCGCTGTTCTTCGGCGCGGCCGAGAAGCTGGAGGCGCTTCTCGAAAAGGAACCCGACGAAACCGTGGTGATGCTGGATCTAACCCACGTGATCTACATGGACACCACCGCCTACACCACGCTCGAAACCCTGCACGACCATCTGGCGAAACGGCAGCACACCCTCATTCTTTACGGCGCTACCACCCAACCGCAGCGCATTCTGCAGGCCCTTCTGCCGGTCCTGGGCTCGGAAAATCTCCTTCCCGATCGCGAGTCGGCGTTCAGACGCGCCCGAGTCCTTCTCGGGGACCGAACCGCGGCGGAGCCCGTGCGCGTGGGCGAGAGGCGATCCGCGCGCGCCTGAGCGGGCGGCCACAACTGCAGTGCCGCCGATGAGAATGAGGAACGTCCCTTCGGGGCGGTAGGCTCCACGAAGCATTCCAACTCTCGGGCCGAGCCTTCGGCGCGCGACGTGAGCCGGCAAGGGTCAGGGATGTTGGAGCCCGCGGTTTGGCAACAGATCGACGCCCTTCAGCGCCAGCAAAGTGGCGTCGGCGGTCACCAGCGTGAGTTCAAAGACCTGGGCGGTGGCCACGAGAAATCGATCGACCGGGTCACGGTGTCGGGTCTTGAGACGTCGACTGGCGATAACCACTTCGCGGTTGAGCGGCGCTTCGACAATGGGCGCGCGCTCCAGCGCTTCCCGGATCCAGGCCTCGCCGGGGCGATCCACATCAAGGCGCTTGCGTTCGATCAGCAGCAAGGCCTCCCAAATGCTCAGCGGCGACAGCCAACGCTCGGTATCGTCAGCGGTGAGGGTCGCCACAACCTTCGGCGACAGGCGCCTGGGCTCGAGCAGACTCCACAGCCAGATGTGGGTGTCGAGCAGAAGCTTCACGACAGCGCACTCCAGTCGGCGGCGTCTGAAACCGGAGTCACCAGGTCTCCCGTGACGAGGCCACGATCTTTCATGGCGCCCAGCCACCCAGGGCCCTTGGCCCTGACCTGCGGGGGCACCACGTCGGCGAGCGGTTTCCCGAAGCGCGTCACTCGCAACGGCCGGCCCGTGCGGCGGACGCGGTCGAGGGCGGCCAGGCACGTGGCCTTGAACTTCGAGACGGCGATTTCATCCATGGGGGAAGCATACTATGGTCAAAGACCATGGTCCAACTCTTCGGAAATCTACTCCAGCGCTTTCATGAACCGCTCGAACCGCGGGCGGAAACTGCGGGCCGGATCGACAGAAGCGACAATTCTGGTGGCCCGGCCGAGGATCTCCGAGCGGGGGACGAATCCGAAGAAACGCGAGTCGAAGCTGTTGTCGCGGTTGTCGCCCATCACGAGGTAGCGCTCGGGCGGCACCACCACCGGACCAAAGGTCGACGCGGAACTTCCGATGGACGTCACTTCGACGAGATGCTCCCGCTGGCCGACGGTTTCGCGCAGGACCGCAGAGTCGCCGTCGGGATTGGCGGTGTCCCGATAGAGCGCGGTTGTTCCGTTGACGATCAGCCGGTTGTCTTTCATCTCGATGCGGTCGCCTGGAACGCCGACCACGCGCTTCAAGAGCCGCTTACCGTCATGGGGTGAGTAGCACACCACGATGTCGCCCCGCGTCGGATCCGACCACTGGACCAGGCGCCAGGTGGTGAAAGGGACCTTGAGATCGTAGGCCGCGCGATTCACGAAAACCCGCTCGCCTTCGAGCACGGTCGGCCGCATCGAACCGGAGGGCACATCGTTCCAGTCCGCGACCGCGGAGCGAAACGAACCGAGGATCAGGGCGGTCACGAGAAGGGGCCGCACCCATTCAATCCAGAAGTGTCGGGCGTTGTCGCGGAGTCTGCTCATGTGAGTATGGGACGGTCGGGCGGGGTCAAAGGTTTCAAGGAACGGATGTCCCGTCGCCACCGGCGATACACCGGAAGGCCGGCCAGGATCAGCAGCAGGCCCAGGAGCGACTGCCGCGGCGATTGGTAGAGGGTGTTGATGACCACGGCGATGGCGATCAGGGTGAAGCCCGCGGCGCAAACGCTGATCAGCAGACGCTCACCCCGGCTGCTATAGAAGCCAGGGTCGCGGCCGGCGAAGACGAACACCGATGCCCCGATAAGGGCGAAGAAGATCCACTCCGCAAACATCGCGTCCTGCAGGAGGTGGCCGTAGGTCTGGGAGACCAGAAGCACACTGCTCCAGCTCGCCTGGGCCACGATCGACCAGACCGGGCTCCGGTAGCGCGGGTGGAGCCTGGTGGCGGCCTTGAAGAACAGGCCGTCCTCCGCCATCGCGAAATAGAGCCGCGAACCGGCCAGGATCAGCACGTTCACCACCGCGGGCGCCGAGATCATCACCAGGATGGCTATGAAACGCGCTCCGGAGAGACCCAGCACGCGCTCGGCCAGCAAAGCCGCCACTGCGGGCGATTCGGCGATCTCCGCTACGCTCAGCACCCTGGTATAGGCCGCGTTGATCAGAGTGTAGGTCGCAATCACGATGGTGAGGCCAACGACGATGCCGATGGGCATCGCGCGCTCGGGCCGCTTCAGGTCCCCGGCCAGGAAGGTCAGGGTGTACCAGCCGCCGTAGCTCATGAAGACCGGCAGCAACGAGAAGAGGAACGTGCTGGCGTCGGGCGGAGCTTCGGTGGCAGCGATCTGAGGGAGGTTGGACGTGCCGAGGGCCAGCAGAATCAGGAAGGCGATAGCCGCGAACTTGGCCAGGGCCAGCAGGTTCTGCAGATTGCCCGAGAACCGCACCCCGCGGTAATTCACGAGGGCCAGGACGATCACCAGCAACAGCGCGACCGCCTTCTCGGAGCCAATGAGCGAAGGGAGGGCCACCGCCGCATAACGGGCGAAAGTGAGCGAGACCGCAGCGATCACACCAGAGAAGACCGCGAGCAGGACGGTCCAGCCATAGAGGAAGGC
>JANLSZ010000169.1:0-5585 GCA_031362685.1 Vicinamibacteria bacterium
AGGATCCGCGGGGACGTTCACACCTTCGGTTCAACTGTACGCGTCGTCGAGCTACAGCGCGTGGGACATCATCTTCGGACCCGATGCGCCGAACGTTCAGAAGTCATACACCAAGACCGATGCGCGCCTCTCCTTCGTCCATAAGGGCGGGAAGTTCACCGCCTCGGCCTTCGCCGAGAACCTGGAGAACAAAGCCGTGCTCTTGCGCGCCTTGCGCGGAGGCGACGACTTCATCCAGGGGAGTTACGCCGCGCCGCGGATCTTTGGGGTCAGATTGGGCTACCACTTCTAGGCGGATCGTAGTCGCCCCTCTCAGCCGGTCCTGGCAAGGTGTCCTGAGTGAGGCCTCTCGCCAGGCTCTAGACTGACGTCTCTCTGGCTTGGCCGGACTGGAGAAGAAATCTTGGCGAAAATGAAGACGAATTTCCTGGGCTTTTGGTCCGACTGGAACGAGGGCCGATCTCAGGTTTCGGGGTCAAGCTTGTGGAGCCCCGAGATCAGATCCTTCTTCGGGCATCCGGTCAACGACGTGGCGGGACGGCAGACACTCGACACCAGCGTTTTCGCGCTGCTGCGACAATCTTTGCCTGACCTCTCGCGCGAGACCGCGATTGCCCTGGAGGGCGACTTCAAGGGGGGCTCGTGGGTCGTGTGTCAGGGTCACTACGTTGGTACCCTGGAGCGCAGCCTGTTCGGCATCCCTCCAACCTCCCGGGTCGCGAGCATCCGGTTTGGCGAGTTTTGCCGGTTCGAAAACGGCGCCGTGGTCGAGATGTACTGCATTCTCGACTGGCTCGACCTCATGCGCCAGGCGAGCGTCTATCCCCTCGTGCCACCGCTCGGCGGCGGCGAGGCTTGGCAGGCGCCGAGAACCCAGGACGGCATCGTCTCCGGCGCCAGCGACGAAGACGGCCGAAGGACCCTCGAACTCGTCGAAGGTATGATCGGCGGCCTGATGCAGTACGATGGCGTGAGCCTCGACAGCATGCATATGGAGCGCTTCTGGAGCCCCCGAATGATGTGGTATGGACCGGCGGGTATTGGGACAGCCCGCGGCCTTAAGGGTTTCCAGGATCACCACCAGCGCTCCTTCCTCAAGGCATTTCCAGACCGAATCGGCGGACACCATAAGTGCCGCATCGGCGAAGGCGCCTACACCGCATCCACGGGCTGGCCCAGCATCCAGGCCACTCATTCGGGAAGCGGATTTCTTGGCCTGCCCGCCACCGGGAAAAGAATCACCATGCGGGTCATGGATTTCTGGCGGCGCGAAGGCCTTTACCTGGATGAGAACTGGGTCTTTATCGACCTGCCCGACTTGCTGTTGCAGCTAGGCGTCGACACGTTCCAGGAAATGAAGCGCCGCGCGCAGGGATGCCTCGATTGAAACGAAGCCCCCCAGAAGGAACGGCCACTTCGTACGATGTGGCCAGGCTCGCCGGTGTCTCACAGTCGGCGGTGTCTAGGGTGTTCAAGCAGGGGGCGTCGGCGTCCCCTCGGATGCGGGAGCGGGTTGGCAAAGCGGCCAAACATCTCGGCTACACCCCGAACGAAGTGGCCCGCAGTCTCATCACCCGGCGATCGAACTCCGTCGCCGTCCTCATTTCCTCGCTGACCAACCTCTATTACCCGGAGGTTCTCGCCGAGCTCTCCCGATCCCTCCAGCGAAGAGGCCAGCACGTCCTGCTGTTCAACCTGCCGCACGAGAGCGACGTGGACGACGCTCTCGATTCCGTTCTCAGCTATCGGGTGGACGGCGTGATCGCGGCGGCCAGACTTTCGGCCCAACAACTTGGCCTTTTCTCCAGAAGGCGCGTACCCGTTGTCTTCTACAACCGCTATCTCCGCGAGATTCCAGCGAACGCGGTCTGTTGCGATCAATTCGAAGGGTCCGCACTACTGGCCCAACGATTGTACGAAGGCGGCCATCGCTCTTTTGGGATCCTCGGCGGTCCAACCGACTCCGTGGTGGGAGAAGAACGCATTCGGGGGGCTCAACACTCCCTCGTCTCGCTCGGAGTGAAGGACATTCATCTGGTGCGCGGGAGCTTCGACTATGAGAGCGGCTTTGCCGGCCTTCTGGAGATCAAGAAGAGGGCGCGTCGGTTGCCCACCGCACTCCTGGCTGCAAACGACGTGAACGCCATCGGCGCCATCGACGCCGCGCGAAACGAGCTTGGGCTCAAGGTCCCAGCCGACCTCTCCGTCGTGGGGTTCGATGGGGTGGGCCCCTCTCGCTGGAAGAGCTACCAACTCACCACCTTTCGTCAGCCCGTCGAAGAGATGGCCAGGGCAGCGGTGTCGCTCCTCATGTCATGCATGGAGAACCCCGAACGTCCCCCGGAAAAACGCCTCTTTGCGGGAACGCTCATCGAGGGGGGATCGGCCCGCCTCACGAAAGTCTCAGGATCCAAAACGTGATCGCAGCCGGTGAAGGGCGAAGCGCTGGAGGCCGGTCTAGCGCTGTATTCCTCCCGGGACACATGTGCGACCAGAGGTTATTCGGCGCGCAGATCCTGGCACTCGCGGGGATAGGCGTGCCCTCTTCGGTCGCGGCTCTTTCCTCCGGGGACACCGTGAAAGCGCTGGCCGCCTCCGTTCTTGAAACAGCTCCGCCGCGGTTCGCCCTGGTCGGCCTTTCCCTGGGTGGGATTGTTGCTTTCGAAATTCTGCGGCAGCAGGCCGAGCGCGTGACCCACCTGGCGTTGCTCGATACGAACGCCCGGCCTGAGTCACACGAACGCCAAGAGGCGCGTGAACGAGACATGGCGGCCGTCCGCGAGGGCCGGCTCGCCGAGGTCACGCGCGCCGCGAAGTCCGCCTACCTGGGTCCGGAGCGGCCCGAGTCGGACGGTCTTCGCGCTCTCCTGGCCCGGATGTCGCAGGACCTGGGCGAGGAGGTCTATGAGGCCCAGGCCCGCGCCCTTCTCGCCCGACCCGATAGTCGCCCGACCTTGCCCGGCCTCCGCTGCCCGACGCTCATCCTGGGTGGCCGCGACGACCGGCTCTGCCCGCCTGCCATTCAGATGGAGATGGGTGAGCTCATGCCGCACGCCGATATCGTTCTTCTTGGTCGGTGCGGTCATTTGTCGCCCCTGGAACGGCCGGACGCAGTGTCCAGTGCAATCGTCCGTCTCTTGCTCAGCCCCTCGGAGGGTCTCCATTGAAACACAGCCAGGATCGCGTTCTTACGACCCACGTCGGCAGCCTGCCTCGATCGCGCGCCATTACCGACATCGTCTTCGGCCGTGAGGCCGGATCGGATCCGCATCCAGAGGAATCCGATCGCGTCATCGCTGCCGCCGTGGGCGAGGTGGTTCGCAGGCAGGTCGCGAGCGGTATCGACGTCGTGAGCGACGGAGAGCAGTCGAAGATCAGCTACGCGACCTACATCAAGGATCGTCTGAAGGGTTTCGATGGCGACTCGCCTCGGCGAGCGCCCCAAGACCTTGAAGACTTTCCGGCTTACATGACCCGCACCGCCTCAAGCGGAGGAACACCTACCTACAAGCGCCCGAAATGCGTGGATCGGATCGAGATCAAGGATGATCGACCACTCATCACTGACCTCGAGAACATGAAGGCGGCCTGCGAGGCCGCCCAGCCGGTGGACGCGTTCATGACCGCCGCCTCCCCCGGCGTGATCGCCCTGTTTCAACCGAACGAGCACTACACCTCGCACCAGGCGTATCTTGAGGCCATCGGCGAGGCGATGCGCCATGAATACGAGGGCATCGTGGCCAGAGGCTTCGTTCTACAGATCGATTCGCCCGATCTTGGCCTGGGCCGCCACACTATGTACAAGGATCAGAGCGAGGCCGAGTATGTGCGACTCGTGAACCTGCACGTGGACATTCTGAATGAGTCTCTTCGCAATGTCCCTGCGGATCGCGTGAGGATGCATGTGTGCTGGGGAAACTACGAGGGGCCCCATCACCGGGACGCCCCCATGGAAGTGGTACTTCCCATCGCCCTGCGCGCCAAGCCCCAGGCGCTTCTTTTCGAGAGCTCGAACCCCCGCCATGCCCATGAGTGGACCGTCTTCCGCGAGACGAAGATTCCCGCGGAGAAAATCCTGATCCCTGGCGTGATCGATTCGGTCACGAATTTCATCGAACACCCCAAGCTCGTGGCGGAGCGCCTGTGCCGGTTTGCGGACGTGGTGGGGCGCGAGCGCGTGATCGCGGGGACCGATTGTGGATTTTCGACCTTCGCCGGGTTCGGTCGCGTCGACGAGGACATCGTCTATGCGAAACTTAAAGCGATGGCGGAGGGCGCCCAAATTGCCACGGCCAGGCTGTGGAGGCGCGCATCATGACCAACGCGGCCTCTACCGGGTTAGGCTTTCGTGAGCGGCTGATCCGACGGGAGCCCATGGTGGGAACGTTCGTCAAGACGCCTTCCAGAGTCGTGTGTGACGTGTTGGCGCTCACCCCGCTCGATTGTTTCTGCATCGACGCCGAGCACGCGCCCTTCGACCGAGGCGACATCGACGCGTGCCTCGCGGCTTTCCGCGCCGCTCAGAAACCTGCTCTTGTGCGCGTACCTACCGCTGACCCCTACCAGATTCTGAACGCCCTCGACTGCGGCGCTAGTGGGGTTGTGCTCCCTCATGTGATTTCCGTGGAGAGCGCCATGGCCGGGGCCCGCGCTTGCCGTTTCGGCCCCGGCGGCCGCGGCTATGCCGGTTCCACGCGCGCGGCGTCCTTCACCACCCGGCCGATGGCTGACCACCTGAAAGCCTCCAATGAGTCGGTTGCGGTCATCGCCCAGATTGAGGATGCGGATGCTCTCCCCGTCCTGGACGCCATAGCCGCGGTAGAGGGGATCGACTGCCTCTTCGTAGGCCGCATGGACCTCACGGTCTCGCTGCGCGCAAACACTCCGCAGGATCCCGAGGTTGTCGAGGCGGTGGGGAGGATCGTCGAGGCCTGTCGGAAGGCCGACCGTTGCGTGGGAATGTTTGTGCCGACGGTTAAAGAAGCGCATCAATGGATGGACCGCGGTGTCTCCTTCTTCCTCCTTGCCTCCGACCAGACCTTCATCCTGGAGGGTGCGAGGCGCCTGGCCGCCGAAGTCCGCAGCCGAACGATCTGAGCACCGGCCGCACCCTGGCCGGGGCGCGGATACGTTGGTCCGACTGTTTCGCCTATCTCGGCGAGTCAAATGGAGGGTCGCGTTCTCACTTCTGCCAGCTCGCAAGCCAGGCGGCTGCGGTGAGCTGGTTCAGATTGCGCGCGTAGAGCTCGGAATCGTGAAGTCGTTTCTCCGTCATGACGGCATACATCTCCCGGCTGAGCACATCGCCGATGGCGTGAATGGCGTCGTGACGATCAAGGCCCTCAGCGAGCAGGCGGCCCAGGGCTGCGGTGGCGGCTGGATGTCCTTCGGCGAGCTGGTTCTCGATGACCACGTGGATGACGGCATGCATCTTGAGACTTTCGCCTTGGAAATTCGTTCTCGTGTGGTGGCGCTGGACGGCCTCGTGGCGGTCAGACTCCGGCGTTTCGAGCCACTTCGCTGGGTCTGCTGGGGCCTCGGGGTCATAGTGCATGGAATTCCTCCCTAGCTGCGGCCAACCCAGT
>JANLSZ010000024.1:0-6684 GCA_031362685.1 Vicinamibacteria bacterium
TGGAGCGGCGCCGACTTCGACGAGCCGGGGCTCGACGTCCTCGGGGCCAAGTTCAAGGACGCATCGCGGTTCTACACGGATGCCGCGGAGATCAAGCCGACGGTGCTGAAGCGGTGGCTCACGAAGGCGCGAAAGATTCAGTGGGACTACAAAAACATTGTGAAGCGCCGCGGGAAACTGGTGCGGATCGAGAATCGCCGCGCGTAAGAAACCGCTCTACGCGCCTGAATGACCGGCCGTGGTCACGAGTTCCTTCAACTTCACCAGCGCCGCGAGCGTGCCATTCACGGGTGCTTTCAATCCGCACTGCTCCGCCCGCATGGCGAAAAACCCGTTCAACGAATCGATCTCCGTCGGGCGTCCGCGGGCGATGTCCTGCTGAGTTGACGATGTGGCCGCGTGCGCGGCGTGACAAATTTCCAGAGCCCGCGCGCGAACCGAATCGCGGTCGAGCTCGATGCCTGACGCGTGAGCCACGAGGAGAGCTTCGTCCATCACGGCTTCCGCGACGCTCCAGGTCGGTGCGAACTCGACGACCGGCCCGTAAGGGGCGTCGGTCAGAGCGCTGATGGCGTTGGTCATCGAGTTGATGACGAGCTTGATCCACAGCTCCCGCTCGACATTGTCCGAGATCCGGACGGGAATGGCTGCGCTCTCGCACCACGCCTTGACCCGTTCCAGGTCGGCGCCGCGGCTTCGATGGCCGATCACGAGATCCCCTTTCGCTCGATGTTTCACCACACCGGGGCGAACTATCTCGGCGGCCACGAAGACGACGGCGGGATTGGGGTCTAGTCCGGCCCGGCGCATCCGGTCCGGGCCATCGACGCCGTTCTGCAGCCCCACGAGCGGCGTTCCCATCTTCAGGCAGGGAACGATCGGCGCCACCGCCTCCTCGGTATGAATCGTCTTGACCGCGACCAGGACCAGATCCGCCGCGGCCACGACGTCGGCGCGCGTGGACACCGAAACCGCGACGCGTTCGTCGAACGTCACCGTCTCCATGCGCAGCCCTTCACGAGCCATCGCGTCGAGGTGAGCGCTCGGCCGGTCGATGCGTCCCAGCATCGTGACCGCAGCTCCGGAACGAGCCAGCATGCCGCCGAAATAGCAGCCCACCGCACCCGGGCCAAGCACGACGACTTTCAGGGCCTGGGGCATTCGCACTCAATTCTACGGTGCGATCTTTCCGGGCCTTCGCTCACCCTCGACTCTGTGCCCATCCGGCCTACTGGCCGCGAGATTGCTCCCTCGGCTGCTTTTCGATGGCCTCGTCGCAATGACGGAGGGTACTCAACCGCGCCGCGCCGCCTCGATGTTGCCGATGTCGATCCGCTCTCATTTCCACGGATCAAACGTCGGCGCGACCTCCCGCCGGACCACGACGACGGCGTCAAAGTAATCCGACCACGTTTCGGACACGAACTCGCCAAGCAGCCGGGACGGGACGCGGCCGATGGCTCGCAGCTTCTCGGAATCCAGCAGCGCCCAGGCTGATTCGCGCGTCGCCGTGGCTTCGAGCGATTCTGGCGGCGCGTCAGAGATGGGGCTCGCGGGCCGCCCGGCCCTTGATGTGTACCCTGCATAGGCGGTAAATCCAACGGCGCCGACTCGATCGCCCCATCGCTCGACGACCCGCGCACCGAGCGGCGCCTCTGAGAGAGAGCCGCGGAGCCGCGCGGCATGCACCGTCGCCGTCCAGATAATGACGCGGCTGTCATTCGGCAGCCGTTCGAGATACCACACCAGGTTGCGATACATCGATTCGTCACGGTTCGACGTCACGCCCGGGCGCTGGCGGTCGGCATATCTGGCAAAGCTCTCCAGCATGACGCGGTCCGCGGCGTCCAGTGATCGGTTTGCCCCGGCCGCATCCGCCGCGTTGCGCGCACACTGTTGCAGCCGCAGCTGTTCTCGTTCATCGAGAGGATTCTTGGCGTCATACGTCCAGCCCAGGTGGCGGCTGACCGTTTGCCGGCACTCCGTCGCGGTGCTCTCCGACGATGCCGCGGCAACCAGCCGGGGCAGCGCCGCCCCGGCGTAATGAGACGTGATGCTTACTTGATCGTCGAGTCCTCCAACCACTACCCGCTGCCGCGTCGCGGCCTCGAACAGCGAGCGGCGCCACGGGTCCAGCTCGCGCGTCCACCAGAATCGACCGATGGCGTTGTCCAGCAGCTCCTTTGTGGCGGTGCGCGCTTCCGCGGCATGCTCCAATCCGATGAAATCGTAAATGGGGGCCTCGAACAAAATCCCAGTGAAGCCGCACAGCGCAATCAGCCGATCCGCGATTTTCGACTTCGCGTCGAAGGTCTGCGCCTCTCCATGGCTCGGCAGCTCACCCAAGAGCACGATCTGTTTCTGACAGACCGCATTGACAACGCCATCGACGATCGACTGCGGGGTGCGCTCCTGCGCGCGCGCGACCGTTCCAACCGGCAGCCACGCGACCGATGCGATACACGCGATGAGCGGGCCGTAGGCCCGACGATGAGTGCGCCTCATGCTTCAGCGGCTCAGCATAGTTTGCCTTCCCGGCTTGGTGTGTGGTTTGAGAACGCTGCTCAGGGAATTTGGCGGAAGGCAGATTACGAATGGATGTTGCGGCGTTCATTGCGGCGCCGACTGGAAGAAGTCCCAGATCTCGTTGGCGGCATGGATGTCCCGGTTGGAATTGCCGAGCAGGCGAAAGCCGTGCATCTCGGGATGCGGGACGCTGTGGCCGCCGCCTTGGATGGTGTAAAGCGCGATACTCCGCTTACCGGGTGCGGCCCATAACGAACGCTCCGTGGCGCTCCCGTCGCCTGGATCGAGGTCCGGGAATCGCGTCACCTGGGGCGCACCTTCGAGGCCCGCAAGTTTGCGGAAGTAGTCGATGCTCGCTTGCGCGGAGAGCACCGGCCCGCGGTTTTGGAGAACAGGCCAGAGGACCACATCGCCGCCCTGCCACGGGTTGATGGGATCGTCGGTGCCGTTCATGAGCATCACGGATACGGGCTGGTTCGCCGGCGTGCCGACCATGTTGTCGGGCGTGGGGACGCTCGCGACCACGGCGGCATAGGCGCGCGCGAAGTCCGGCGTCTTCAATGCGAGGCACAACGTCATCGACCCGCCGTTGGAGATGCCGGTGACGTAGACCCGCGCCGGGTCGGCGTTGTGGTCCTTTACGAGGCGATCCACCAGGGCGTGCAGGAATCCCACGTCGTCGATGTTCTCCCTCTTGGCCGAATAGGGCCCCTTCACCTTGCAGTCGTTCCAATGGCCTTCGTAGCCCTGCGGATAAACGGCAATGAGACCGTGCTCATCTGCGAGGCGATCGAAGTCATACCCGAACGTCTCGCGCGCCTGTTTGCCCGTGCCCATTGACCCGTGCAGCGCGATGACCAGCGCAGGGTGGGTCACGGGCTTCGCGGGCAAGTACGCGATCCAGGTACGCGTCCGCCCGCCATGCTCCAACGCGCCGCGCTCGATTGTGCCGGCCAGCTCCGGCACCGTTGGATAGGAATGCCGCAATCCCCAGAACGCGAGGCCGGCGAATGCGGCTGCAGCAATCGCAATCGACAGGAACGCAATCTTCAGGTATCCGCGCACGGCTTTTCGATCAGATGTCTGGCGCATTTGCCGATGGGCTTGACTCGATTTCGTGCACACCTGACGAAGAGTGGACGATGCCGAGTATGGACCAGAAGAAGAGTCGCTGATGTGCATCTCGATCGCCTCGCGGATCAGTTCGAGAGCTTCCGGCCCGGTCTCGCCGGCCGCAACACAGCCGGGTCGATCGGGTCCGCTGGGTCGTCACTGCTTCTTCTTGCCCTTGGCCTTGCCCTGGTTGCCCTTGGTCTTCTTCGCTTCTTTCCACTGCTTGTAGTCGTCGCCTTCGACCAACCGCTGGTTCGACCAATGGCCCGGGTCGTAGCGCCAATGGTCGTCGTCGCGAACGTAGATGGCGGGGACCCAGCGAATCCCGCTTCTCACCGGCCGCTCCCACCGGCCGGGTGCCCACTCCCAGCGGTCGCCGCGCAGGTCCCAATAGCCGACGATCCACAGGTCCTCGCGGTGCACCTGAACCGATCTTGGCTCCAATCGGGGCCGCGGAGGAGCCTCCGAGACGATGCGGATGCGCAACGAACCGATGTCGATGTTGATCTGCGCCGTCGCGGGAGCCGCGATGAACGCGGCGAGCGAGCTGAGCACGAGTGTTCTTAGAACGCGCTGGTACATTGTGAACCTGCTGGTTACTCGAGAGCCCTTGGCCCGAATGAATACAGGGCGTTGCGCGGCTGTTCGCCATGCACCGTAGCAAGGCTCCCAGAATCAGTCAGTCAGGTCTGTGCGGCATCCCTCACATGGCCGTTGCGCAGCGAGGTGGCTCCGCTCCCGGACCCGCCGCTCCGGTTCATCCTCATGAGCAGCGTCTCGGTCAACCGCCCCCCTCGCCAAGAGCGCGCCGCCGCCGAACGGTCGCGGTAGGCTCTCCAAGCCATGAAAGAGATCGGCGTCGCCCTTATCGGTTACAAGTTCATGGGCCGCGCTCACTCCAACGCCTATCGGCAGGTGAAGCCCTTCTTCCAGCCACGTCTGATGCCGCGCCTCAAGGTTCTTTGCGGCCGGAACGCGGCGGCGGTGGCGGAGGCTGCGGAGCGCCTTGGTTTCGAGGAGTCGGCCACCGATTGGCGCGAGGTGATAAGCCGCAAGGATATCGGCCTCGTGGACATCTGCACCCCGAGCGACTCCCACGCCGAGATCGCCATCGCGGCGGCGAAGGCCGGCAAGGCGGTCCTTTGTGAGAAGCCCCTGGCGAACTCCGTGAAGGACGCCCAGGCCATGCTGAAGGCGGCAACCCGGGCAAACGTCGTTCACATGGTCTGTCACAACTATCGTCGCGCGCCCGCGGTGATGCTGGCGAGGCGGATCATCGAGGAGGGCCGTCTCGGCCGGATCCTGCATTTCCGGGGCGCCTACCTTCAGGACTGGCTGGTCGATCCCGCGTTCCCGCTCACCTGGAGACTGCGGAAGGAGGTCGCGGGGTCGGGAGCCCTCGGAGATCTGGCCGCCCACTCCATTGACCTCGCGCGTTTCCTGGTGGGAGAGATCACCGAGGTGACCGCGGCCCTCGAGACCTTCGTAAAGGAGCGTCCGCTTCCCGACCAGCCGAAAAGGAAGGGCAAGGTGACAGTGGATGACGCCACCGCCGCGGTGGTCCGTTTCGCGAACGGCGCGCTTGGAACCATCGAGGCCACGCGCATGGCGCCGGGGCGGAAGAACTACAACCGCTTCGAGGTCAATGGCAGCCTCGGCAGCCTGGCTTTCGACCTGGAGCGGCTGAACGAGCTGCAGGTCTTCTTCCGCGCTGACCGGGCCGACGTGCAGGGGTTCCGCACCGTGCTCGCCACCGAGGCCAATCATCACGCGTACGTGAAGGCGTGGTGGCCGCCGGGCCATGCGCTGGGGTACGAACACACGTTCGTTCACACCATCTACGACCTGCTCGAAGCGATCGCCGATCACCAGGTCCCGCGGCCGAGCTTCGCGGACGGCCTGGCCAACCAGCAGGTTCTCGCGGCGATTGCGAAGGCGGCGCGAACGAGACGTTGGGTGTGGGTTTAGCCCGGTCTTCCGCGGCTCAGGTCGCGCTGGCCGCGGCCTGTGCGAAATGCTCGGTGGAGAGGTTGAGCGCCCGCGCGAAACCCGCGACCAGCCGCCCGCCTTCGATGTCGAGGCTGAAGAAAGTGAAGTCGGCCAGGTCGAGGGTCATGGCCGCGCTCGGATAGCGGTCTCGCCAGACGCTCCGGATCCTGGCCAGAACTTGAGGATCGTCGATCGCGCGCGAGCGACCGTGGAGGAGAACCCGCTGCGTTTGCAACGGATCGCGCTCGACCGCGTCGGGCTCCGCGACCGCGCCGCTCCATGGCTGGTCTTTCCCGAGACCGGCGGTGTGGGACGCGAGGCGCGAGGCATGCACGACCAGGGCCGCGAGGTTGGGTGCGGCCACGAAGGGCAACAGGCCCACTACGGGCAGATCGCCCACGACAACGGCGAGCGAGAGAAGCCGTTGCTGCCGCAACAACTCGCGCAACATGCGCAGATCATCGGGGCCCACGTGCCGATTATACCGGCTTGTGGTGCGTCGAGGGTCTGCGTTGTCGCTGCTCGTCTCGATGGCGCGGCGCGAGCCGAGCGGTTCAGGGTATCTTCACCGTGGAGAACACGAACTTTATGAACACGTCCCGACTGATCTGCTCCGTCCTGCTCGCGGCCGCCGGCGCCCTGGCCTCCGCACAGCCTGCGGCTCCGGCGTCGAACGTCGTGCTGCTCGCGCCGGACCGCGTGTTCACGGGGAGCGACGACGCGGCTCACGACGGGTGGGTGGTGCTCGTTCGTGGCGACCGAATCGCCGCGGTGGGTCCGCGCGCGCAGGTGAGCGCGCCCCCGGGCACCCAGACCATCACCCTTCCCGGCATGACTCTTCTGCCCGGATTCATCGAGGGACACACGCACCTCTTCCTGCATCCTTACAACGAGACCACCTGGAACGACCAGGTACTCAAGGAGCCGCTGAGCCTTCGCACCGCGCGCGCGGTGAATCACGCGCAGGCCACGCTGCAGGCCGGCTTCACCACGGCGCGCGACCTCGGCACGGAAGGCGCCGGCTACGCGGACGCCGGACTCAAGCAGGCGATCGAG
>JANLSZ010000209.1:0-22360 GCA_031362685.1 Vicinamibacteria bacterium
CGCCATTCGTGTCCGTTTCGCCCCCTCTCCGACCGGATATCTCCACGTCGGCGGCGGTCGCACCGCCCTTTTCAACTGGCTTTACGTGAAGAAGTACGGGGGCACGTTCATCCTGCGCATCGAAGACACCGACAAAGAGCGGTCGACCGACGAAAACACCCGGAGCATCCTCGAAGGCCTGAAGTGGCTCGGTCTCGATTGGGACGAGGGTCCTTTCCTTCAAAGCGACGGGGTGGAGCGCCACCAGCAGGTCGCCCGCGAACTGCTGGCCGCGGGAAAGGCGTATCGGTCATTCGCCACCGCGGCCGATCTCGAAGCCCAGCGCAAGCAGGCCGACAACGAGAAGAGGCCCTGGCAGCGGGATGCGCCCTCCCGCGCTATCTCCACCGAGGAATCGGATGCGCGCGCCGCTCGGGGCGAGCCGTTCACCGTCCGTTTCCGGGTTCCCGAAGGCGAAGGGGCCACCGTTTTTGAAGACGGCGTCTACGGCACCCAGGAGAGAAAGCACAAGGACACCGAGGACTTCGCTCTTCTCCGGCCCGACGGCTCGCCTCTCTACAACTTCGTGGTGGTCTGCGATGACATCCACATGGTGATCTCCCACGTGATCCGCGGTCAGGATCACCTGTCGAACACCCACAAGCAGATCCTGATCTATGAGGCTCTCGGAAAGACTCCACCGGTGTTCGCTCATCTCCCGCTGATCAACGCTCCCGACCGGTCGAAGCTCTCCAAACGCAAGCACGGCGCGGTGGTTTCGGTAACCACCTATCGCGACAAGGGCTTTATCCCCGAGGCCTTTCGGAACTTCCTGGCTCTCATCGGATGGTCGTCGGGAACCGACAAGGAGTTCTTCACCACCGCCGAGATGATCGAGGCCTTTTCGCTCAGCGGCGTTTCGCGCGGCAACGCGATCATGAACTTCTCCGAGACCGACCCGCGCCAGTGGACTGACCGAAAGGCTCTGCACTTGAACGCCGAGCACATGAACAGGATGCCGCTTGAGGATCTGCTTCCGATGGTCGAAGCCGAACTCAAGGGCGCCGGACTTTGGGATGAGTCGTGGGCCAAAGGCTGGAATCGACGAGACTGGTTCGGCAAGACGGTCGACCTCCTGCGACCCCGTTTCATCACCCTCAAGGATTTCTCGGGGCCGGGCCGGGCTTTCTTCGACCAGACCTTCGAGATCGACCCGGGGGCGGTGGAGAAGAACGTCGACAAGACCCCGGGACTGCGCGCGTTGCTGGTCGAACTGGGCGCGCGCTTCAAGTTCCTGCCGGACTTCAGGAAGGAAACCGCCGAAGCCGAGCTGCGAAAATTCGCGGATGAACTCGGCATCAAAGCGGGTCTTCTGATCAACGGCTCCAGAACGGTGACCACCGGTGTTTCCGTGGGTCCGCCCCTGTTCGACCTCCTGGAGTGTTTGGGCCAGGAGACGGTGGTCGCGCGGTTGGCCAAGGCCGAAGGGTTCGGACGGCATTGAAGTCCGGTTCTTGTTTGACGCGCCCCCCTGCCACCTTGTAGCCTGATTTGACCGTCTCGTTTCACGAAGGTTCCAAAAATCAACCTCGATGAGTTTCCAAGGCTCTCTCTCCGACCTCCCGCTTCCCGACGTCATCCAACTCGTCTCCTCGTCCGGGAAAACCGGCTGTTTTCATCTGACCGACGGCGGCATCAAGGGCCAGATCTATATCCACGAGGGCAAGATCGTCCACGCTCAGGTGGAGGATCTCTCCGGCGAGGAAGCGGTCTATCAGCTTGCCATCTGGAGTCGGGGCGAGTTCTCTTTCGAAACCGGCGCCTCGATCGCGGCCAACACCATCACCAAGACCAACACCAACCTGCTGATGGAGGCGGCCCGGCGTCTGGATGAGTGGCGAGTGCTCCAGAAGAAGGTTCCGTCGATGGACCTGGTGCCCGAATTCGTAATCCCCGAGGGACGTGAAGGGCAGATCAACCTCAACACCAGCGAGTGGCTGATTCTCTCGAAGATCGATGGACGCCGATCGATCAAGGCCATCGCCAATGCGTCCTCTCACTCCACCTTCGAGACCTGCAAGATTCTCTACGGCCTCATCGCCACCAATCTGATCCGGCTCAAAGAACCCCCCCCAGGTCCTGCTCCCGGGCCAGCGGCCGCTCGGTAGGTTCGGGCCTCAAGCCGGCGAGGCGGCCGCCGCGTCGATCTGTTTGACCAGCCGATCCAGCACGCGGTTCCATGAGAACTGAGTGAGCGCGTAACGCCTTCCGTTGTCCCCCAGCGCGCGTCGGAGTTTTTCGTCCTGGACGAGCAGGCGCACGCTCTCCGTGAACTCCTCGGGGGTTCCATAGACGAGGCCAGCCTGGCTTTTGTGGCAATGGTCGACCAGGACATCGGACTTCGATGAAGCGAGAACCGGCGTCCCCAGGGACATCGCTTCGAGGAGGGTGATGGAAAGGCTCTCGTAGGGACTCGGACAAATCAGGGCCTGAGCGCCGCTCATGGCCGCTCGTTTGTCTTCCTCCGACACGAAGCCGAGATGGCGGAGCCGTGGAACCCTCGGAAGTTCCATGGCCAGATTCCCGATCAGGAAGAGATCGGGACACCCCATGACGTCTCCTTGGGCGCGTTCGTAGAAACGGAGCATCTCGTCGCAGCCTTTGCCCGCGTCGATCCGGCCGGCGTAGAGGAGATAGGGCCGCTCGATGCCGCGCAGAATCCGGAACTCCTCGACGTCGGGTTTGGCGGGAGGCTCGACGCCGATGCCTACGACATCCTGCGAGCATTTGGAGATGTCGAAGCGCGCGGCAACCAGACCGGCCTCGGGGGCCGAGCAGAACGCGTAGCTGCGCACGCCTTCGAAAACGCTCTTGTACATGGCGAACCGGAGAGGAGGCTCGTCATGCGCGGTGGGAACAAAGACGGCCCGGGCGCCGGCGACGCGGATGCCTTCGACGGTCGGGTAGTAGAGATACGTGAAGAAGAGAATCGCTTCGTACCGGCTCGCGTCCGCGCACAGGGCCGCGATGAGGCCGGGGACGAACGGGCCCTGGGCCTCCAGGAAGGCTTTCTCATCAAGGACGGTGGTCGTACGCAGATACATGGGCTCGGCCAGAGCATTGAAGGCGTTCAGGTCGCGCTCGCGGTCCGGCACGAAGCGTTTGACGTGAACACCGCACTCGACCGATTCCCCCGCCGGATACTCGGATCGCCAGGTGACGTAGTCGCGCGCGGTGGTGGTGTAGACGGTGACGTCGAACCCTCGGCCGGCCAGACGCTCCGCGTACTCCCGCGCCAGCGTTTCCGATCCGCCGACGAGGTCGGCCCCGTAGCGCTGAACCACGATGGCGACGGAGCGGGCCATCAGAGCTGATCCAACACTTCGCGGAGCCTGGCCAGAGTGGTCCCGGTTGCAAAATCCAGGACCCGGGCGTCCTGACCACGCAGAACCGCCTCGCGCGCAGTTCCTGGCTTCGACAAGACAGCCGCGGTCTCGGCGAACTCGGCAATGTCCGGACGCTCGAAACGAACCCCCGCACTTCCCAGAGTCTCTCCCACCGCGGTGCCGGAGAGGGCGACGATGGGGACCCGCTTCAACATGGCTTCGACCAGCGGCACGCCGAAGCCTTCGTGCTCGGACATCGACACAAAGACGTGGGCACTCTCGTAATAGGCGAGAAGCTCGTCATGGGAGACGCCATCGGTGAAGACCACGTCGGAGGGCTCGAGGCCGAGGTCGGAATAGAGACGAATCAGAGCGTCGAGATAGTGGCCCTCGATGGGAGCACCCAAACCGGTCTCCCGGCGCGGGTGCTTGCCGACCGCGAGCAGCCGGACCGCGGGGGAGATGTTCTTCTTGAAGTAGGCGAGGACTCGGAGGAGGTTGTCGTGTCTCTTGTTGGGGGCAATGCGCCCCACGAACAGGAGATTGGTCCGGGAGTCGGCCAGACGCTTCTTGAGGGCGGGGTTTCCGGGCTTCTGGTAGCGGTCGAAATCGACGGCGATGGGGAGGACGCCGGTTCTCATGAAACCCCGGCGCTGAAGCTCCGCACGGTTGAACTCGCTGTCGCCCAAGCCCAGCGTGGTCGCCGAGGCCAGGGCGGTCAGGCCCTGGAGACCCTGGTCGAGGCTCCGGTGAATCTCGCTGTCCCAGGCCGCGAAGAACCGAGGTGGCGTGATGTTGTGATACTGAAGAAGGCGTCTGCAGCCGAGTTTCGCGAACCCCTCGTTCATTGGAGACAAGAGGGCGTAGTGGAAAATCACGATGTCTTCGAGATTCCCTTCACGCCACTGATCGAAGGGAATGGCGGACACTCCGGGATCCTGGTTGAAGGTGTAGATGTCCGAAGCGTAGCCCCAGGATCTCAAGGTGTCACACAAGAGCATGGTCGAATCCCCGATGGCGTCGCCGCGATGCAGGGCGGGCACCCACTGGTCGACGCGGCGGATCATGGGGTGGACCCCGAATTCTTCAGCTCCCGAAGCAGGTCGTCGGTCTGGGCCGCGGCCTGGGCCCATGAATACGTCGAGGTCACGTAAGCCTCGCCCTGAGCGCCGAGAGCGGCGCGCAGAGCCGGGTCACCCACCAGCCTTCGCAACATCAGCCGGAACTCGGCGTAGTCACGGTAGTAGAGGCCGCCGTTGCTCCTTTGGCACTGGCCTTGCAGAACCGCGCATCCGGCGTTCACGAGGACGGGTCGGCCGAGCGCCCAGGCCTCCAGCACGATCATCGACAGGCTTTCGTAACGGCTCGGCATCAAGACCACATCGGCGCCTTCGATCAGGGAGGACTTTTCGTCCTCGCTCACATAACCGAGATGGCGGATTTTCGGATGAGCGGGGATTTCGAGGACGGGATGACCCACCAGCAGAAGAAGTGGGCATTCGGGCCATTCTCCGGCGAGCCAGAGAAAATAACGAAAGAGCGCGTCGACGCCCTTGTTGCGATCGATTCTTCCCGCATAGAGAACGTAGGCTTCCGGGACATCGAGTTGCTTTCTCGGTTCGGGCCCCGCTCGCCGGACGTTGAGACCGCTGCCGATCACGCGTGAGGGGGCGGCGATGGCGCCCGCGGCCTTTTCGATGAGTTCCTTCTCCTCGGGGGTCAGATAGAGAAAGCCACGGACCGAGCGGAAGAGTTCGGCAAAGACCGCGAGCTCGATCGCATCATCCTCTTCCGCGGTGGGTACCAGGATCGCGCGATCGCCCGCGGCCAGAGCCCCTTTGACCCCGGTGAAATAGCGGTAGGAGTAGCAGAGGAAGAAGTCGATTTCGGCGCGGCGGCGAATCGCGTCAACCAGATCCGGACAGAACGGACCGTTCTCGACAATCCATCTCTCTTCGTCCTCGCGCCCGTGCAGTTCATGGAAGACGTGGTCGGACACCGCGGCGAACCGGGCCAGATCCCGCGTCTTCCTCACGGGGTACCGCCTCACCCGGATCCCATCCACCACCGACTCCCCCGGCTCGAACTCGTTCCGCCAGGAGAGGTAGTCGCGGGCGCACGTGGTCAGGACCTCGACTTCATGGGTCTTCCGAAGTTCCTGAGCGAGGCCTCGAGCGTGGGCTTCCGATCCGCCGGCCACCCCGTCGCCGTAGCGGTGAATGACCAGAGCAAGTTTCAAGGGCGTTCCTTCAGGTCTTTGACTTCCTTCCGAAGCTTGCGGATCTCCATCTCCAGGGCGGTAGTGTTTTCGACGGAGTCGAGAAGGACGTGCCACATGGCCAGATTCAACTGGCTCTGGCGCTTCAGGATGTGATCGGTATAGAGCCGCACCCAAGGGCGGACCACGAGCTTGGCGGCGCGGATCAGGAGACCGGGGAAGCCGGAGCGCGTGGTTCGGATCTGATAACCGGTGTCGATGTTCCAGTCGTGGCTTTCGTGCAGCAGGCGGGCGGCGATGGTGTCGTCGATCCGGGCCTTCGCGATGCTGGTTTTGAGACGGCGCTCGAGCAGCCACTCGATGTCCTCGGTGGTCAGGTCTCCGGCTTCGCGCCGGCGCGCGATTTCCCCGCGAATGTCATCCACGATCTTCTTGACTTCGATGGGTCCGTGTTCGCTCACCTCGACTCCTTCACCTGTTGAAGGGCCTGGTCGAGCCTCCGGCCGATGTCCACCGAGCGAATTCTCTCAAGGGCCTGCTCCTGGGTCTTCAGGACCGCGGCGCGGGTGGCCGCATCGCCCATCACCACGCCCAGAATCTCGGCCATGACCTCGGGTTTCTTCTCCGTGACCAGGATGCCGCCGCCGTGAAGCGTCTCCCTGACCGCGCCCGCATCGAGAGCGATGACCGGAAGGCCGAAGTGCATGGCTTCGATGAGAGGCGCCCCATAACCCTCATGCTCGGAGAGGCCGAGAAAAGCGTGGGCCAGGCGGTAGTAGGCGTTGAGCTCGCTCTGGGTAACCGCACCGGTGAACACCACTTCGTCGATCCGAAGATGGCTCACCAGTTCGTCGAGGCGGCGAGTGTAGTTCTCGAAGCCCCGGCCGTCGCCGACAATGAACAGGCGGCTCTCCGGCTCGACGTATCGCTGGTAGGCGCAGAACACGCGGACAAGGTCTTCGATCTTCTTGTTCGGGGCCACCCGGCCGACGAAGAGGAGATTCTTCCGGCCATCACGAAAACGGGAGGCCACGATGGGGTCGGGTGTTTCATCGAGAGCCGACATGTTCATGGCGAGAGGGAGAACCGCGATTTTCGTGAAGCCAGCGCGTTCGAGATCCTGACGGTTGAACTCGCTCACCGCAAGACCGAGCGCGGTGCGCGGCGCGAACGCAGCGAGATCGCGAGCCCCTTGATAGGCAAGGCCCACGAGATGTCCGTTGAAGCCCAGGAAGAACTGGTAGGGCGTGACGTTGTGGTAGCGGAGGATGAGCGGTTCGGTGCGGGCAAGGACTCTTTGAATCGCGGGGCTGCCGATAGCGAAATGGAAGATCGACACCGCCTCGGACGAGGTCTTCCGGTTCGAATAGTCGGAGGCGGGAAAACCCAGGGCGGCCATCTCGGGAGCCAGGGCGTGGGCATAGATCTCGCTCTGATAGCCGCGCGCGCGAAGCAGTTTCTGAAACTCGAAGGCCTCGTTGCCCACCGCGTCGCCCGGCGAGAGGGCGGCCACAATCTGGTGCACCTCGCGGATCTTCACCCGCGGCTCCAGGCCGATTCAGCAGCGGTTTTCACGTGCGACTCCAGCACCGCTCCAAAGTCGATGGCTTTGGCCGCGGCCAGGGTTCGGGCCTGGCTGGCCAGAACCGCGCGGCGGAAGTCCCCGTCCGTGAGGACCAGGTCGAGCGCTTCCGCCACGATCCTCGGGTCCTTGTCCTCGAGAAGCACGCCGCTGCCCGCCATGGTATCGCTCACCGCCGCGGCATCGTAGGCCAGCACGGGCAGACCGAAGTGCATGGCCTCGAGAAGAGGCACACAGAACCCTTCATGCTCGGAGAGACACAGAAACGCCTGGGAACTCCGATAGGCCGCGATCAGGTCGGCCTGGGTCACCTGTCCGGTGAAGACCACGTTCCGCAGACGGAGGGAGCGCGTCATCTCTAGAAGGCGTCTGAGATAGCGCTCGTGGCCGGTGGTGTCGCCCACCAGGAGAAGGCGGCTTTCCGGGCGGTGATGACGCTGGAACGCCGCAAAGGAGGTGAGGAGATCTTCGATCTTCTTGTTGGGGACCACGCGTCCGACGAAGAGGATGGTTGGACCCTCGAAGCCGGCGAGCCGCTTGAGCATCACCGGACTCGGCTCCCGATCGTAACGGCTCCAGTTCAGCAGCATGGGGAGGGCGCGCGTCGGATTGAACCCGGCGGCGGCCAGCTCCTGTCGGTTGAATTCGCTCGCGCCCAGTCCCAGCGCCGATCTCGGCGCGAAGGCGGCCAACTCGCGCCGGCCCTGGTAGCAAAGACGGGCCACATGCGGGTGGAAGGGGAAAAAGAACTCCGGAGGCGTGATGTTGTGGTAGACGCAGATCAGCGGCTCCTTGCGGTGATAGACCACCGACGAGGCGGCGCTGCCGATCGAGAAATGGAACATGCACAGCATGTCGTCGGTGGCGACGTTTTCGTACTCGGACAGGGGGTGGGCCAGGCCCGCCATCTTCGGATGAATCTTTTCCGCGAAGATCTCGGAATCAAAGCCGCGATCCCTTAGGTGGGCGCGTATGGCGATCGCCTCGTTCCCGATGGCATCGCCATAGGCCAGGGCGGCCATAACCTGATGAATGGCCCGGGGCTTCATGCCGCTTTCGCCCGCCGCGCGGCTTCGATGAGCCTCAGATACTTCTCCAGGATCACCGGCCAGGCGTAGTGCTGCTCAAAGTAGGCGCGACCGGCCCGACCCATACGAGCGCGCAGCGAGGAGTCGCGTTCGAGTCTCTCCAGAATCTCTCGGAACTCGTCGTAGTTCGAGTAGTAGAGGCCGCCGCCCGAGCGCCGGCACTGGCCGCGGAGCACCGCGCAGCTTGCGTTCGCCACCACCGGCCGCTCCGCGAAGAAAGCCTCCAGGGTCACCATGGAGAGGCTCTCGAGCCGCGAAGGAATGGCGAGGGCCATGCAGGCATCCAGCGCATTCCACTTGTCGCCGTCACCAAGAAAGCCGAGCGCCTTGATCGATTCGTCGTGGGGTAGTTCGAGCAGGGCGCGACCGATCAGAACCAGGTTGAGGTTGGAACCCGTTTCCTTGAGGTAGCGGAGGAAGTGCTCGAACAGCTCTGGGCAGCCCTTGTTGAGGTCTATGCGACCGACATAGAGAAGGAAGGGCCCTTCGATTCCAAATCGCTTCCGGAAGGCCGCCCCTTCCACCGCGGCCGGCAGCGCGGAACCCACGCCCACAACTTCCCCCGGAAGAGCCCGTCCCACCGCGGTCTCCAGCATGTGCCGTTCTTCCACGCTGTTGAACGCGAACTGCGTGGTCGCGTCGAACACCGGACGGAACAGTCCCAGGCGATAGAGACCGTCGTCTTCGGCGGTGGGGGCCATGATCGCCGGGGTGCGTGAGCGCTTGAGCGTCCGGCAGGTGGTCCAGTATCGGTAGGAGAAGAAGATCAACGCGTCATAAACGTCCGCCGCCGCCACCCTGGCCACGTGATCGCGAAGCTCCGGGGAATAGGGGCCCTGGGCATCCATCCACGCTTCTTCATCTTCGCCGGAGTGGGTGGGAGACTGGATCTTCTCGGACAGCGCGGCAAAGCGAAGAATGTCGCGCTGCCGTTCGACCTTGAATCGGCGGACGCGCACGCCATTCAGGACGGTTTCGCCTTCGGGATAGTGGTTTTCCCACTCCACGTAGTCGAGCGCGCAGGTGGTGAAGACGCTCACCTCGGCGTGATCGCTCAACAGTTCCGCAATCAGCCGGCAGTGATACTCGGCGCCCCCGGCGATCTCGGCGCCGTAGCGCTGGACCACGAACGCAAGCTTCAGTTTTCCCATCATGGCGAGGCGCCCTGGGCGTTGTTCAAGGAGAGGAAGCGCCCACCCTAGGCCAAAGGCTTCGGTTCATCCTTCAGCACGGCCAGAGATTCCAGCGCGCGCTCACGCTTCCGCAGTTCTTCGAGGCTGGCGTCGGTCTGCTGAAGCCGGGCCCGAAGCTCCTGAACCTCCAGATTCATGCGGGTGAGTTCGAGGGTGAGGTTGTGCAGCATCTGCACGGTGTACAGGTTGAGATCAGACTGTCGAGAGAGGGCGGCGATCATCGGGGTCGGATTCCAGAAGAGCTTCTGGATGGGCTTGAGCAGATTCCTGATCGTTCCCAGGAACCCGCCCACTCCACCACGACTGGTGCGGTAGATCGTGTCCGGATTGAAGGTGTAGTTCCAGACTTCGGACTTGGTCTTGAAATCCTTCAGGAAATCGGGATTGAAATGCCTCGACTCGAGCACCGCCTCGAGCTTCCGCTCCGCGATCTCGCGGATCTCTTCGTCGGTGTAGAGGCCTCGCTTCTTCTCCGCGATCCGCTCGCGGATCTCGGACATGATCTTCCGCACGTCGACGTCTTTGGACTCAATCTCGATACTCATCTTGGGCCTCCGAGCGGTGTGGCGGCGCCTTGAGCGCTGTAGACAATCGCGATCACCAGAGCCACCCACAAGGCCACGGTGAGGAGAAGCGGCCGGTCGGTGAGAAGTATGTCGGTCGGCGAATCGCCCTGGTCCTTCTGGTGGACGAGGTAAAGATACCGAAAGATCCCGTACAGGACGAGGGGGAGGGTCCAGGAGAGCCTGGCGGTGCCGAACTTGGCCACGGTTTCGGGGGAGAGGGTATAGAAGGTGTAGGCGGTCACCACCGACGCGGTGACCACCGAGGTCATCTGGTCTATGAGGTACGGCGAGTACTCGGCCAGGATCGCCCGGTGGCTCTTGGCTCCCTCGCCCAGCGACGTGATTTCGTGCCGCCTCTTGGCCAGAGCCATGAACAGCGCGAACAACAAGGTGAGGACGAGGAGCCACTCGGTCACCGGCGCCTTGATGGCGAAGCCCCCGGCCAGGGCCCGGAGCACGAAGCCGAGGGAGAGGGCCAGAACATCCACGATCACCACGTGTTTCAGGCCGAAGGAGTATCCGAGGTTCAGTCCGAGATAGGCCGAGGCGCAAAGACCCAGCCTGGGGTCGAGCCAGAAGGAGACAGACAGGGCGCCCACCACCAGTGCTATCGCTCCGAGGGTGGCGGTTCGAATGGAGAGCTCGCCCGCGGCCAGCGGGCGCTTCTTCTTCTTGGGGTGCAGCCGGTCCTGCTCCAGGTCGGCGACATCGTTCCACAAGTAGACCGCACCCGCCACGCCGCAGAATGCCACGAAGGCGAGAAGCGCACGCAGGAATGGCTCGGGCTCAAAGAGGTGCTTCGAAAAAAGCAGGGCCGCAAAGACGAGGAGATTCTTCGTCCATTGATGCGGTCTCAGCGCGCGGATGAAAGGGGTCATGGAGGGGCGATCACACTGGCCCGGGAAACAGAAAAACCCGCGGTGGTCCCGCGGGTTCTCCTGGTTTGCGACTCCGGCCGCCCGGGGCCGAGCATTCTCAAGCGACGCTCGGGCTCAAGCGAAGGTCCGGCTCAGGCGAAGCTCTTGACCGCTTCGTCTTCCGAATCGAAGGTCTCGAAGACGGTGAGGAGCTTGGTGATGGCGAGCAGGTCCTGGATCTTCTTGGTGAGATTCAGGAGCTTCAGCTTGCCCCCCTTCTTGTTGACCGTGCTGTAGCAGCGGACGAGTTCGCCTAAGCCTGCCGAATCCACATAGGGAACCTCGGCCAGATTGAGCACGAGCTTGGTCTTGCCCGAGTCGATGGCCTTGGTCACGGCATCGCGCAAAGCTTCGTCGCCTTCGCCGATCATGATCTTGCCCTGGAGGTCGATGATGGTCACGTCGCCGGCCAGGCGCTCCACAATATTCATGGTGAGTATTTTCCTTTCGAGAGTTCCTTGGAAGTGTAGCAAAACAAAGGGCTCGAGGGAGCGAAGCCGGTACGGCAGGGAGAGGTTCACTGGTCGTGGAACCTCTCGCCGCGCGAATAGAGGCCCCGCCGGACCTCCAGATCCCTCGACAGATCCCGGTCGCCCTTGAGCCTCGCCAGCTCCAGCGCTTCACCAGCGGCGGCCGCGGCGGCTTCGAAATCCCCCAGTTCGGCGAGGGCGGCGCCCAGCGAGTCCAACGAGGCCGCGTCCTGTCTGAGCGTGAGCTTGACCGCACGCTCGGCAAAAACGCGGGCGCGGGCGCCCCCGCGGGCGCCCGGTTCGCTCGCGGTAGCCAGGATCCAGGCCGCCCGGTTCAACAAGTTCACGTCGTCGGGCAGGTATTCGAGCGCCTGGGCGTACTGCGCGACCGCGTCTCCCATGCGGTGTTGAAGGGCGTAGGTTTCGCCAAGGTTGCGATGGGCCTCCGCATCGTCGGGCTTCAGCTCAATCGCCCGTCGAAGGTGTGCGACACCCTCGTCCAGCTTTCCCTGCGCCGAGAGGGCCACGCCCAGATTGGCCTGCGCCCCGGAAAAGGAAGGCTTTTCTTCAAGCGCAATTCTCAGATGCTGTTCCGCCTCCGCGAATCGTCCTCTCGCAAGGAGCGACGTGGCGTAGTTGTTCCGGGCTCGGGTGTTGTGCGGGCGTTTGGCGATGGTATCGGACCAGATGCGGTCGTAGTCATGGTAGTCGGCATTTCGCTCGTAAGTCATACCGGCAAAGAGAATCACCACCACGGCCACGGCCATCAGACCCGCGCGAGCCAGCAGGTCCTGAGTCTGCGATGAGGCGGCTCCGGCCAGGCGACGCCCGAGGTCGAACAGACTCAGCACCACGAGAGCGATCACCCCCGCGACCGGAAGATACATACGATGCTCGGCTGCGACCTCGGTGATGATGGGAAGGACGCTGGACGTCGGGGCGAGAATCAGAAAACACCAGGCGCCGGCAAAGGCGGCTGGAGAGCGACGAACGAGACCCAAGACCGTCGCGATCAGGAGGAGAACGATCAAGGCGGCTGGCCAGATCACCGGCGCCATCGACGCGGCCGCGGCCCATTCGTAGTCGAGGACCAGGGGCGTCGGGAAGATGGCAAGCCGCAGATAATGGGTGACAACCTCCGCCTGGGTCATCAGGTAGCGCCACCACGGCCACTCCGGAAACCCAAAGCCGGCCGAGGACGTGCGTGGCCCACCGGCCATCAGGGCAGCCAGGATGAGCCACGTCGTGGCCAGTGAGGCATACAGCTTCCTTCGCGGGGTCGGGCGATCAGGCGCGAACTGTCGGTCCCACAACATCACCATGAGCGGCGCGGTGACCATCACCTCCTTGGTGGCCATCCCAAGCGCGCAGGAAAGAACCGCCCCGCCGGTCCACCAGGTCCGGGGCCCAACCTGGGCATCGAGAGCGCGTATGGCACAGTAGAGCGTGGCCAGATAGAAGAGGCCCATCAGGGATTCGACGCGCTGCACGATGTAGGTGACCGAGCCGGTTTGGATCGGGTGGACGACAAAGACGAGCGCGACGATCAGGGCCAGGGTGGCCGCCGACCTCGAGAAGCGCTCGGCGAGTGCTTCGGTGAGAAGGGTGCGACGCGTGATGCCAAAAAGCAGAAGTGCCGCGACCAGGTGAATCACGAGATTGGTGGTGTGGTAGGCCGTCAGCGAGCCGCTCGCGCGCGCGTAGTCAATGGCAAACGACAGGCTCGCCACCGGCCGGCCCGAGAGAGTCGTATCCGCAGGCGCGGCCAGGGCGGCAATCGAAGGCCAGAGTCGGAGATTCGGGTTATTCGCGATTGCCGGCTCATCGTCGAAGACAAAGACGCCGGAAAAACTGTTGGAGTATGCGACGCTCCCGATGATCAGGATCAGAGCCGCCGCCAGCCATCGAGGAGGCGCTAAACCCAGGTCCCAGGACCAGGGGGATCGGACCAGCGTTTCGCGGTCGCGGCGAACGGGGCGATGCCGGGAGCTGGATTTGGCCAACGGTTGAAAGCGTAGCACGAGGAGTTTCGCGCATCGGCCGCGGCAGTTGGAGCGGGCGAAAGGCCAAGAAAACGGGCGGCGAAAGCGTCTCGCCGCCCGGCTCGGTTACGAATTGACTACGTTCGCGCTAGAACGAAATCCGCGCCATGACCCGAATCGCACGCGCGCTCTGAAACGCGTTCGCCATCTTGTACAGCGGGCTGGGCCGGCCCGCAGTTGCGCTGGCCGCGTTGGCCGCCGCCTGGAGCGCCACCGTATTGAAGCCGCCGGTCTGGAAAAAAGCCCCCCCGGGATTGCTGGGGAAGCCCGGAATAGTAAGGGCGTCGCGATAGGCAGGTTGCGCAATACCCGTCACCGTGTCCTGGTCGAACACGTTGGCGATGTTCGCCTGCAGGCTCAACTTGGCGGTGCCCTTGATCTTGAAATCGTGGGCGAGGAGCAGATCGGTCTGGTTGACCATAGGCGTGCGGCCCAGGTCGCCTCGGTTGTTGAAGAAGACCGGAACACCCGCATAGGTCACGAGCGACGACCACAGCAATCCGGTCTGGGCGAAGAAGTTCAAACCGACGTTGGTGCCCCATGGCGTCGTGTAGGTGCCCTGCAGCTTGAACTGGACCGGGCGATCGGTGTTCAGCTTGCCGTTGGTGGCATTGCCCTTCTGGTCGAAGGTCATGTACAGGCCATCGTAGGCGCGGCTGACATTCGGGGAGGTGCGTGCGTTACCAGAGGCACCTTCATCCGAATTCGCGAGTCCCGAGTAGTTGCCAAAAGCACGGCTGAACAGAATGCTCGAGGTGGCCTGCCACTTGTTGCTGTAGCGCTTGCGGGCGACAAGCTCGAGTCCATCGTACTTGCTGAGCACCTTGGGCACGGAGGGGAATTGAGAACCGAGCGGAGACTTCCCGACACCGTAGCCGGGATTCGCGATGTAGAAGACCTCACCCACCCCGGGCACGACCACACCGACATCGTCGATGGTCTGATTCCACCATTTGTGGACATAGCGCACGCCCACGGACATCACCGAACTGAGCTCACGGTCCAGGCCGGCCGTGAGTTCCTGCTTCTTGGTCGGTTGGAGGTTCGGGTCGACCAGACTCTTGCCGAGTTCATTCGACGGGTGACGGCGGTCGTTCTGTTCGATGAAAGTGCCACCCGTGCAGGTCGTGCCCGCGTTGATGTCCTTGCAATCGATGGTGGTCCAGTCGGAGACGTCGAGGGTGTAGACGTAGTCGATCCAGTGATCACCGCCCCAGGCGCCGCGCGGCATCTCGAGCTTCATGGTGTCGTAGAACGCGCCCCACGACCCGTAGGCCTTCCATTTGTTGTCGCCCTTGACGTCGTAGGCAAAACCGAGGCGGGGCGCGATCTTGTCGCTCCATGAGAACTCGACTCCGGGGTTCTCCGGCTTGTAGGACGGGATCTCTTCGTTCTCGAGACGAACGCCGTAGTTCACGGTCAGTTTGTTGTTGACCGTCCACTGATCCTGCACGAAGAAGCTGAGATTGGTCTCCTTGATGTCTCCTCCGGTATAGGACCGGCTGGCCGTGAAGAAACCGTACTTCCCGGTGCGGGTGGTGTTGCTCAGGGTGTTGTAGGTGCTGCCCCAGGAAAAGGCAATGTTCGGGTTCTGCTGGCCCAGGCTGGCAAGATTGCCGATGCGCTCATACAACCCACCCATCTTGATGGCGTGGTCGCCCTTCCAACTTGCGAACCTGGTCACATCCGCGGAGAGGTTGAATCGTTGGTAATCGTCCTGCACGGTGAATGAGTTCACGTTGTTGTCGGCAAAACCGCTGACTCTCTGGAGGCTGGTGGGAACGTCAAGCAGGTCGACGTTGGTGGTGGAGAAGGTGCGACGCGTGCCGTGGTAGTAGTCGCCACCGGCGCTGTGGCTGCCGTACTTGATAAAGCCCGCGGTCAGGTTCAGATACGTCTTGTTGCTCGCCACAAAGTCGAAGATGCCGCTGTAGACATTTGAGAACTGCTCGGTGAACACGGGGGAACGCGGATTGAACGTGGTTGCGTTCGAGGTGCTGGTACCGTTTTGCTCGATGCCCGGAAGCGTGATGCCACCGTTCTGCGTCTCGTTGCTGCCGGTGAAGCGCGTCCGAAGTTTGCTGGTGATCTGCGCGGTCAGGTTGTAGTTGAGGGTCTTGTTATTCGGCGATCCCGTGGCATTGGCGGTACTGAACGTCTGAGTCGGCGGGTTGACGCCTGGGGTGACCCAGGTGACCGTGCGCTCCGCGGGGTAATACTGCGGGGCGTAGCCGACAAAGAACCAGGCCTTGTCCTTGAGGATCGGCCCTCCCAGAGAGAGGACCACGTCGGTCTGGTGGAACTTGTCGCGCGGCGGCGTGATGTACTCGCCAAGAGCCAGATTCGTGGGCACCGAGCGAAGCGTAGGGCGAATGGCGCCCAGCCATTTGTTGTCGGTGTAGTAGGCACCGGCGGAGCCGCTGAACTTGTTGCTGCCGCTCTTGGTGACGGCGTTGACCACGCCGCCCAGGGCCGCTCGGAATTCCGCGTTGTAACCGGACTGCTTGACCTGCACGGTCTCGAGGAAGTCCTGAGTGACTATCTCGGTTCCGCCTACGGTATTCGTCTGAGTCAGAGCCGACACCGCGATAGCCGATCCTGAGCCGGTGCGCGCGTTGGTCCGATCAACGCCATCGACCACGAAGCGGTTCTCCACACCGGTGGCTCCATCAATCATCAGACCACCGCCTCTGAAGTCGTTGTTCGTTCCCGGAATCTGGGTGAGGACGCTGAGCAGACCGCGGCCTTTCGGGATCAGGTCGATGGTCTCTCGGCCTACGCTCGCGGTCGCTGCACTCGCTTTGACGTCGATGATGGCCGCTTCACCGGTGACCTGGATCGTCTCGGTCATGGCCCCGATTTTCAGGGTAAGATCTACCTTGATGAGTTTGCCGAGCGCTACCACCGCAGTGGAGCGCGCTGGCGAGAAGCCCTGCAAGGAAGCCGTGAAGTCGTAGGACCCGGGGGCCAGGGCCGGGAAGCGGAAAACCCCCGCGGTGTCGGTGACGGTGTTCGTGGCGCCCACGTTGCCGGCGCTACGCGCCTCAACCGTGACCCCGGGGAGGACTCCGCCCTGCGCATCTCTAACCACGCCCTGGATGGAACCACTCTGCTCCTGCGCTCCGGCTGGAAGGCCGAATGCAAGTATCAACAAACAGTACGATAAAGCTCGGAATCGAGTCATAACACTCCTCATGAATGAGTTCTGTCCAGGGGTTCAGTCGTTCGACAAAAATACAAAATCTCGAACGATCTGCTCTTCGTGAAATGAGCCTAGGTGCCAAAGCGCCCTAAAGCAAGTCATGCAAATGGCTCATGCACAGCAGGGGCCCATTCGCATGTTCAAAGCTTTGAACATTGCGCTTTGAGGAAATGAGTCTGGGGGTGAAGCTCAGTGGACGAGTCGGGCCAGATCCGCGCTCAGTTTCTCGGCTTCCGCCCGGCATGAAGCCGGCGCGGTTACCACGATCTCAATGGCCCGGAGATTCTGAAGGCCGACCTGCGAAAGGGCGATCCAGCCCGAATCCCTTATCGGCGCGGGCTGCGGGCGGAGGCTTCGAAGGACTCGAAGCGCCGTGGCCTCATCGGCCTGCGGGTCGCTGATCTTGAAGGTCACGGAGAAAGGCGAAGCCGGACCCGGATCGGCTTCGATCGTGGTCAGGCCTTGGCCCCTGGTCTCCGAAACCACGAAGCCCCTGGGGACCGGCAACTTGAGTTCTCCAAACCGGTAGTCGGTGTCTGGCTTGGGAGCCCGCGTGGAGAGATCCGCACGCTCCTGAACTGAAGTCACGCCCACGCCGAGAACGACGAGGACCGCCACGGCCAGGCGAAGTCGGCCGGCCCGCGCGGGAAGGGGAGGCGTGGTCCGGTCGCGTCTCACCAAGCCGAGGGCCAGAAAGGCTCCGGTCAGAAAGCCGCCGGCGTGGGCGGCCATATCGATGCTGGGGATGAACGAAATCATGAGATTCAGGAGGAGGGTGGCCAGTACGCCGTTTCGCAGCGAACGGGGCACGGGCTGGGGCAGGACGTCCTTGCGAAAGAAGACGAACGTGGTGAACGCCCCCAGAAGTCCGAAGATGGCGCCCGACGCCCCCGCCGCCACGCTCGACTCATTGAAAAACAAGGAGGTCAGCGAAGCCCCCAGAGCGCTCGCCACCCACAGGATGAGAAAACGCCACGGACCAAGGAGAAACTCGATCGGGGCCCCGAGGGACCACTGCGCCCAACCATTCATGGCAATGTGAAGAAGGCCAAAGTGAAGGAAGGGCGCCGCAATCAACCGCTGCCACGCGCCAGCCAGAATCGCCGGCTGATGGATGCCTCCCATGCGGTAAACGACGGACAAGGTGGCCCCTTCGCCGGTGAGCGCGTCGCGGCTGATCGCTACTTCGACGGCGAAACACAAAACGATGGCGATGGTGAGCGCCGAGGTCACAACCCCCCGAAATGCGGGAGCCGGTTTCCGATGATCTTCAGGGTTTGACGTGACCAGGCTGCGCACGGTTTCGAAATCGAGAGAGGGAAAGGCCCCTTCTTTGAGATCGGCAGCCATGCGGTCGAGAGCGCTTTCAATTACCAGCCGGGGGGCCGACGAGCGGAATCCTCCCCGGGCTTCGCGAACCTGACCCTGCTCGTCGATGTGGACCGTTCGAAGGGGCGCGGTGGCTTCGAACGCGTTTCGCCCGAACTCCTCGCTGCCCCCCACCACCACCAGGGTGGTGGAGCGATCAGAGCCGTGGCGGACAACCACCGCGCGAAGGCCAGGGAGATCGTTCTCACGACCGAAGCCGAGGGCCGGAAAGAGAATCAGTCGCCCGCACGCTCCGTCGCGGTCGATGAGGACGGCGGAGCCCTCGAGTCCGGCGACGCGGGTGTCGGTGCGCAGGTAGCCCCGGTCGGAAATGAGAGCGTGCAGAAGGCCTTCGGTCAGGCGGCCCGCGAAGATGTCGTTCTGCTGAAAAATGGGGCGCGGCCTCGATTTGCGCGCTCCAAAGAATGAGCGGAAACCAAGAAACGCGGCCAGAAGGGCCAGAAAGGCAAGGGTGGAAGCCATCGAGCGTCCCAGTCTATGAGGCGGGGTCTGGTCGCCGTCACTACGGTCCGTGATGGGATACTTGTCCTCAAGAACCCATGCGACGAACCAAGATCGTGGCCACCATCGGCCCTGCCTCATCCACCGAAGCCATTCTCGATCAACTGATCGCCGTCGGGGCCACGGTCTTCCGGCTCAATTTTTCGCACGGCTCTCATGAAGATCATTCCAGAACATTCGCCCTGATTCGCTCGGTGGCGAAGCGGCGAGGCGAGGCGGTGGCCATACTCCAGGATCTTTCCGGTCCCAAGATCCGAACCACCAAAGTGGCTTTGGCCGAGGGGATCGTTCTTGAAACCGGTCGGTCCCTGATCATCACCACTGACGAGACCGTGATCGGAACGCCTGAGCGAATTGGCACGACCTACGAGCCGCTGCCCCGCGATGTGAAACCGGGCGACATCATTCTTCTCGACGATGGCAACCTCGAACTTCGGGTGATCGGGATGACCGCTCACGGCGTCGATTGCCAGGTGATTCACGGCGGTGTCTTGAAGTCGAACAAGGGTATGAACCTGCCCGGCGTCTCTTTGTCCATTCCCGCCCTGACCGCGAAGGATCGGGCGGATCTCGCTTTTGGGCTTTCGCTGGGTGTCGACTTCGTGGCCCTCTCCTTCGTGCGACGGGCCGAGGACCTGCGGGAGGCGAAGGAGTTGATTCGCAGCCTTGGAGGGGATGCGCCGCTCATCGCCAAGATCGAAAAACGCGAAGCGATCGACAATCTCGCCAGCATCCTCGAAGAGGCGGATGGCGTGATGGTGGCGCGGGGCGATCTGGGCGTCGAACTTTCGACCGAAGAAGTTCCGACCCTTCAGAAGCGGATCATCGCCATGGCCAACGCGGCGGGGAAGCCGGTCATCACGGCTACTCAGATGCTCGAGAGCATGATCGATCGGGCACGGCCCACCCGCGCGGAGGCTTCAGACGTAGCCAACGCCATCCTCGACGGAACGGACGCGGTGATGCTGTCCGCCGAGACCGCCTCCGGTCACTTTCCGGTCGAATCCGTGGAGACCATGGCGCGGATCGCCGACTACACCGAGGAGAACGACGAGTTCCAAAGCCCGGTGCGCCTCGCCGGGACCTCCGGGTCCGCGGTGGCTCGGGCTCTCGCCCGCGTGGCTTCGCTGGTGGCGCTCGAACTTCAAGCGCCCTGGATCATGGCGTTCACGGAAACGGGATCCACGGCGCGGCATGTTTCAGGTTTCAGGCCGAGAGCAAGGATCGCCGGGGTCACCCCATCCGAAAAGGTCCATCGGCGATTGGCGCTTCATTGGGGCGTGATCCCGATCCTGCTTCCCTCGGTGAGCGATGCCGACGGTCTACTGCTCGCGGGCGAGCAGGCGCTGCTGAGCGTGGGGCATGTGAAGGCGGGCGACCGTATCGTGATCCTGGCCGGCAAGAGTCACACCGCGGGCGCCACCAACCTGCTCAGGGTTCACACCGTCCGTTAGGAATCCGCGCGGCTGAAGGTCTCAGCTCCGGTGGCTGAGCGAGGTCTCAAGTCCGGTGGCTGAGCGAAGCCGAAGCCACCGGCGAGCACGGCACTCCCGCACCTTTTACCTTGCCGCGAGCCAGGGCCAGGCAAGAAAATGGCCGCTCCGAAGAGCGGCCATTCGAGAGGGCGGATTTCAGAGAGACAACTACGGGGTGACGCCCGGACGGATCGCGGTGGAGAAGCCGGCAACCACTCCCCAGGTCCCCGTGAAGTCGACCAGACCGCGGCGACCCGCGATGTACAGGGATGACTGTTTCCCGAACATGGTGCGGTGATTCTGAAGGCCCGCGCGAACCTCACGCTTGGCCACGGCGCCCGGAGTTCCGTCGCCAACATAGCCGCCGATATCGGCGAAAGCCTCAAAGTGCTCGCTCACCTTGTAGGCGATGGATCCCGACACAGAGAAGAAATCCCTCTGCTCGTGTGCGCGCAGAGGCTCGTCCAGGATGGCGAGCCCGGCCCGGCCACCCAGGGTCAGCTTCTCGGTCTTGTAGCCCAGCAGCAGGACGGAATCCATGCGGAGGGTGTTGGGGCCCAGACCGTTTCCGAAGCTGGTGATCGGCAGGGTGACTTCAAACTGAAGAGCCACCGCCGGAGACGCGCTGACCTCACCCTTTGCCAGGCCCAGCTTGGCGCGAAGGGTGGCATCGCCGTAGTCCGAGATGGTCGTCTGGTAGCGCGGGTCGTCCATGGCGAAAGTCTGGGCATTGAACTCCGCGGCGAACTCCGCTCGCGCAGAGGGCGCGTAGTAGAGGCGGAACACCGGACCGTCGATACGAGTTCGCAGCAGGTAGGCCCCCGACTCGGCGTAACTGAGATAGTTGGGCTCCTTGCCAATGGTCTGGCCAAGGACGTCCAGACCGAAATGTCCGGGGGCTTCTAAAAATGCACTCGGAGTCAGCATCGGACCAGTCTGGGCGGAGGCGCTCGAGCCCAGGACGACAAGGGCGAGAAGGGTCAGGAATCGGCGGATTGAAAGCAAGGGGGGTTCCTCAGAAGCGGTTTTTCTTGAAATATTGGTTCGGACACGACGGAGCAGACCCACAGCCTCGTCTCGCAGGGTCGCTATACTCGCGGCCTTGAGCACATCCAAGGGGGATCCGAGGCGGGGAGTCTACTCGAACCGCCGGTTGAAGATAGGGGTCCTGCTCCTCACCCTGCTCAGCCTGCCCCTGGTGGCTCTGTTTGGCTTTCTGCTCTGGGTTTTTGTCCGGAGCAGCGGTCTGGTGGACGCACGGCTTGAAGAGGCCAGAAATCGGGTCCCTAGCCGGGTCTACTCGCGACCGGTTTCGGTCCGAACCGGCGATCGCATGGATGCCGAGGGCTTCGCTTCGATCCTCAACGCCCTTTCCTACGAGGACACTCAGAATCTTGAGCCTGCGCCTGGGCAGTTCCGGGTCGCCGAAGGAACCATCACTCTCAGGGCGCGCGGTGCGACCACCGCGGCGCCGGTCGGCGAAGCTCCGGAGGAGAGTGGTAATGAGGCAGTGACCGTCGTTTTCGAGCGGACGAAGAGTGGCGCCGACCTCGTCAGGTCCATGAAGACCGTGAAGACCGGAAAGGATATGAAGCTCCTCACCCTGGAGCCAGCGCTGATCTCCTACCTGTTCGAGGGCGAAGAGCGGGAGAAGCGTCGTTTCGTGAAGTACGACGAGCTCCCCCGTCATCTCGTCGAAGCAGTGCTTGCCATCGAGGACCGGCGTTTCTTCCAACATCCCGGCTTCGACCCGTTTCGCATCGTGGGCGCGGCATTGCGGAATCTGAAACCGGGCGGCAATCTGCAGGGTGGCAGCACTCTCACCCAGCAGTTCGTCAAGAACTTCTTCCTGACCCCCGACCGCACCCCCAAGCGCAAGATCCAGGAGGCGGTGCTCTCCTTCGTGCTCGAGCGACGCGCTTCCAAAAAAGAGATTTTCGAGTTGTACGTGAACGAGATCTATCTCGGCCAGGTGGGTTCGTTCAACATCAACGGCATGGGCGAAGCCGCCCGGGTCTATTTCCAGAAGGACATCTCGAATCTGTCCGTGAACGAATCGGCCCTCCTCGCCGGAATGATTCAATCGCCAAACCCCTACAACCCCATGCGTCATCCCGAGCGAGCGATGGCTCGCCGAAATGTGGTCCTGCGGGGGATGGCGGATGAAAAGTTCATTTCGAGCGATGATCTGGTCCGGCTGTCTGCCGAGCCCATCCAAGTCCGATCGAAATCGAGCCCCGGGCTGGACGCTCCCTATTTTCTCGATCTGGTCCGCCGGGACCTCAAGACCAAGTTCGGTGAGAACGGTTTTCACAACCTCAAGGTCGAGAGCACGCTCGACCTGAGGCTTCA
>JANLSZ010000251.1:0-33216 GCA_031362685.1 Vicinamibacteria bacterium
GCTCTCCAGTGATGGGGGAGCCGCGGCCGCGCGGGCGATCATGACCACCGACACCAGGCCAAAGGAGTCGTCGCGCCGCGCCGACCTGGGCGGAGTCACGGTTACGGTGGGCGGCATGGCCAAGGGTGCGGGAATGATCGCGCCGAACCTGGCCCCCCTTCACGCCACCATGCTGGCGTTTTTCACCACCGATGCGACGATCGACAAGGCCATGCTGGACCAGGCCTTGATCGAAGCGGTGGGCGCCACGTTCAACCGCATCACCGTCGACTCCGACACCTCCACCAACGACACCGCGATCATTCTCGCGAACGGCGCCTCGGGCGTCCCGGTGATTTCCTCGCCCGGCCCCGCTTACGAGGCGTTCCTCGAAGCCTTTCATGCGGTGTGCCGCGATCTGGCCCTGATGATGATCCGCGACGGTGAAGGCGTGCAGCGAATCGCGGAAGTGGTGGTGAAGGGCGCTCGGTCGAGCGAAGACGCTCTTCGCATCGGGCGCACCATTGCCGATTCGCCCCTGGTGAAAACCGCGCTCCATGGCGGAGATCCGAACTGGGGCCGGGTTCTGGCCGCGGCGGGACGCGCCGGTGTCGCTTTCGACATCAATCAGGTCGACATCTACATCGGCGATGTTTTCGTGTGTGAAGGAGGAGCAGCGCGCGTCTACGACGAAGCAGCCGCTCACCAGGCCATGCTCGCCGATCCCGGCTGTCTCACCGTCGATCTCCACGCGGGCCAAGCGCGTGAATCGATGTGGATGTGCGACCTCACGAAGTCGTACGTCGATATCAACGCCCACTACCGGACATAGTTGAGTCCAGGGGGGACGGGCACGGACCCATCCCCCCCGGACCCCCCCGGCCTTCGGCGCAACGAGTTTCAGGCCATGCTCGATGCGCCGAAGTCACAAACGAGCGACAGCGACTTTGCGCTGAGGGGCTCGCAAGGCGAGGCACTCAGAAATCCGGCGCATCGAAAGCGGAGTCGTTGCGCCTGCGGCCGAGACCATCGCTATGACGCAAGACCATGCATGGCTGTCTGCGACCGGCCCGGCTAGGATTCCCCTCATGACCAAGCTCTGGGGTGGAAACTACGACGTCGAGCCGGATCGGCTCTTCTGGGAGTTCAACCGGTCGTTTCCCTTCGACCGCCGCTTGATCCGCGAAGAGATCGCCGCCTCCCGGGCCTATGCCGTGGCCCTGGGCCAGTGTCGAGCCATTCCCGCGAAGGACGCCGCGAAGCTCGATCGCGGTCTGGCCCGGGTTCTGGCGAAATACGAGGCCGATGCCGCCGCCTACGCGGACATCGACGTCGAGGATGTCCACTCCTTCGTCGAAACGCGCCTCGAAGAAGAGATCGGTTCCCTCGCCGGCCAGGGCCATCTCGGGCGCAGCCGCAATGAACAGTCGGTCACCGCTCTCCGTCTCTTCATCCGCGGCGCCATCGACGACCTCCGTCCGCGTCTTACGAATCTGGTCGAGGCCCTGGTCGCGCGCGGTCTTCAGGGGGCGGCGCTTCCCATGCCCGGTTACACCCACACCCGCGAAGCCGAGCCCATCACCTTCGGCCACTGGGCGGGCGCCCACGCCTGGGCGCTGGTGCGCGATTTCGAACGTCTCGGAGACGCGCGCACGCGGGTCGATGTCCTGCCCCTCGGCTCCGGAGCCCTCGCCGGCACCGCGCTCCCCTTGAAGCGTGAAGCGCTCGCTCGCGCTCTCGGTTTCGCCGCGGTGTCCGAGAACGCGCTCGACGCGATCTCCGATCGTGACTTCGCCGCCGAGTTTGTTTTTGTTCTGGCCCAGGTCCAGGCCCACCTGTCACGCCTGGCCGAGGATCTGATCCACTACTCCTCATTGCCTTATGGTTTCGTGGCCCTTCCCGACGCGTTCACCACCGGATCGAGCCTGATGCCGCAGAAGAAGAATCCGGATTCGATGGAGCTGGTCCGCGGCAAAGCCGCGCGCACCACCGGCGCCGTGGTTCGGCTTCTTGCCCTCACCACCGGTGTTCCGGTGAGCTATCAGAAAGACTTCCAGGAAGACAAGGAAGCGGTCTTCGATGCCCTCGACGCCGTCCTGCCTTCGATCACGGTGACGGCGGGAGTGGTCCGCGGCCTGACCCTGAACCCCGCGGTTATGAAGAAGGCCGCCTCGGTCGAAGGAATGATGGCAGCGTCGCTCGCCGTCGCCCTGGCCCGTGAAGGCGTTCCCTTTCGCAAGGCGCATGGAATGGTGGGTTCCATGGTGGCGGATGCGGTGAAGAAGAGGATCCCGCTTCGTGACATCGCGCGCGCGACCTTGCAGGGCGCTCAGCCGAAGATCGCCGGCCGGATCAAGGACTTCTTCGATCCCAAAAAGGCGGTGGCCGCGAAAGCGGCCCGCGGAGGCACCGCTCCCGCCGCGGTTCGCGTCTCTCTTCGCGCCGCCCGCGCCCGCGTTCGCCGCTAAGGCGCCCCGCTCTAGTCGTCGAGCAGGAACCGCCAGGCTGGAATCACCGGCACTCGATGTCTGGCGATCTTCTCCTCGCCTTGTTCATGGAGCGTGACCACGAGCGCCTCCGCCCTTCGATGCCGTCTCAGGGCAAGATCCAGCGCGCGAAGCTCTCGCTCCCGGGTGGCGGGGTCGCGCAGGCTGGCGCACACCTGGATCAACCGGATCTCATTCGACCGGCGGGCCACGAAGTCCACTTCATGTCCGCCCTCGTACCGCCCGTAGGACACCTCGAAGCCGCGGCGTCTCAGTTCCAGGTACACCGCGGTCTCGAGCCGGAAGCCAAGGTCACGGTCGTCTCTGGCAAAGAGTCGCGCCACCCCGGGATCGATGGCGTAGGCCTTCCTGGGGTTGACCTGACGAACGCGGAGCGACTCGTCGTCCACCGAGACTGCGAAGAGCAGGAAGGCATCCTCGAGGTGAGCCAAAAACGCGTGAACCGTGTCCTTGGACACGGCGATTCCCTGCGACTTGAGGTCGTTGTGGATCCGGTGAATGCTGAAGGGTCGAGCCGAGTTCGCGAGGAGGGCCCTCAAGACGTAACGCAGGGCGGGGAGGTTGCTGATCTGCTGCCGTTCGACCACGTCGCGGAAGAGCGCCACGTCCACGTAGTCACGCAGAATGCGGCTGCGCAACTGGCTCTCGAGTTCCTGAACTTCCGGAAACCCGCCGACGTCGAGGAAGCGCAGGAGGGCCCGCTCCAGTCGCGCCCGCTCCGGCGACGAAGGGGGAAAACGCCGGGGCGGCTCTATGCCCGCGTGGAGAAGACCCTCGGCGAAACTGAAGGGGAGCAGCTCCGATGACAGGCTCCGCCCGCGCAGGCTGGTGGCGATTTCCCGAGAGAGAAGACGAGACGACGACCCCGTGACGATCAAACGGGTGGCGCGCTCGTCGAGCAGGCGGCGAACGAACGTCTCCCACCCGGGGACGTTCTGTATCTCGTCGAAGAGGTAGTGAACCGGGCCGCGGCCGGGGTGCCGCCGTTGAAACGCCTCCGGGATCAGGTGGAGGTCCTTCGCCTGGAGGCCCGCGAGTTGCTCGTCCTCGAAGGTCAGGAGCAGAACACGGTCCCGACCGATGCCCTGTTGCGACAGACTTTCAACTTCCTGCCAGAGGCGGTAGGTTTTTCCGGAGCGACGCATGCCGACGATGACGTCGGCCTTGCCCGGAAGAGAAGGGAGGGTCAGAGCTCTCCTCGTGACGCGCGGGGCGGGGGCGGTCTCGAATTCGGCCAGAATGGCCTCGATTCGTTCGGAGTTGCTCATGTCTGTCCTTCCACGAGGGACATATTAGTACAAATATCTCCTTCACGAAAGGATATGTCTATGACGGTTAGGAGAAACCCACCACCGTCATTGCGAAGGCCAGATCGGTCTGGTTGGCCTGAAGCAATCTCCCGAGAGATTGCTTCACTCGATCCCGGAACTTCGGCTCATTCGCAATGACGACGGGGTTTCTTCCAACAGTCACGGAACGCGCAGCCTGGCCAGCGCGAAGCCTGCCCTCGGGGCAGCGCGAAGCCTGCCCTCGGGGCAGCGCGAAGCCTGCCCTCGGGGCACGTAGTCCGTGAGGGGCTCGCAATGACGGCTGGGGCTTGTCCCGCTGGAGCGCAGGAGTGAACATGACCGCCAGGCCGCGGTATCGGCGGTCGCAGCACGCGTCCTCATGAATAATCCGGGCTAGGCTACGGCCCTCCTATGCGCATTCGCGTTGGCACCAGCGGTTTCTCGTACAAGGAGTGGAAGGGAACCTTCTACCCCGCGAAGTTCAACGACGAAGGCATGCTCGCGTACTACGCGGAGCGCCTGGAGACGGTGGAGATCAACAACACGTTCTATCGAATGCCCAAGCCCGAGCTGCTCCAGAAATGGGCGGCGGATACGCCGGAGCACTTCGCCTTTGTCCTCAAGGCTCCGCAGAAGATCACCCACATCAAGAAGCTCGAAGACTGCGCATCCGAGGTCGAGTACTTCCTGAAATCAGCGGAGAGCCTGGGCCAGAAGCGCGGCCCCATCCTCTTTCAGCTTCCGCCCTGGATGAAGAAGGACCTCGGCAAGCTGGATCGCTTCCTCGCCCTGCTTCCCGAAGGCGCGCGCGCCGCCTTTGAGTTTCGCCATGCGACCTGGTTCGACGAGGAGACCTATGCGCTTCTGAAGGAGCGCCACGCGACCCTCGCCGCCTCCGAGACCGACGAAAAGACGGGAGAACTGGGACCGCCGGTTCTGCCCACTACCGACTGGGGTTACTTCCGTCTGCGTCGCACCGACTACACCGAGGCCGACCTGAAAGGGTGGCTGGAGCGGATCCGGCAGCAGCCATGGTCGGAGGCGTGGGTCTTCTTCAAGCACGAAGACGAGAGTAACGCGGCCGTGCTTGCGGCCTCCTTGCGCGGCCTGCTCTAGTCCCATCGCCACGTCATACACTCTTGCAACATGATGAAGAGGCTGCGCCCCCTCCTCTTCATTGACTTCTGATCACTCACCGATCAGAATTCAACCATGAGCATCACCCGCCCCGCCCTCCATCGCCAGGTGGAATCGGCCCTGAAGCGCTCCCCGGTCGTAGCACTCCTCGGCCCCCGGCAATGCGGGAAGACCACCCTCGCCCGTGAGATCGCCCGGACCCGCGCCGCCACGTTCTTCGACCTGGAACGCCCGGCCGACCGCGCACGCCTCCTCGAGGGAGAACTCACCCTCGGGTCTCTCACCGGCCTGATCGTGATCGACGAGATTCAGAGGCAACCCGATCTGTTCAACCTCCTCCGGGTCCTGGCGGATCGGCGCCCCCGTCGCGCGCGGTTTCTCATTCTGGGCAGCGCGTCGCCCGACCTCGTGAAAGGCGTTTCCGAGACGCTGGCCGGCCGGGTGGCCTTCGTCGACATGGGCGGATTCAGTCTCGACGAAGTGGGAGCCCCGCATCTCGAACGCTTGTGGGTTCGAGGCGGCTTCCCTCGTTCGTACCTCGCCCGAAACTCCCCCGAGAGCGTCTCCTGGCGGGAGGATTTCGTGCGGACGTTTCTCGAGCGCGACCTTCCTCAACTGGGCATCCAGGTTCCCGCCGAACACCTTCGGCGCTTCTGGAGCATGACCGCGCACTATCACGCGCAGATCTGGAACGGCTCGGAGATCGCGGGTTCCCTGGGAGTGGGGCACACCACCGTCGCGCGATATCTGGACATTCTCTGCGGCGCCTTCGTGCTGCGACGGATTCAGCCGTGGCATGCGAATCTCGGCAAGCGCCTGGTGAAGTCGCCGAAGGTCTACGTGCGTGACAGCGGCCTGCTCCACTATTTCCTCGGGATCCGCGATCGCCATGACCTGCTCGGTCATCCGAAGCTCGGCGCTTCGTGGGAAGGCCTGGTGCTCGAAGAACTCCTGCGGGTGGTTTCGGAGCGCGACATTCATTTCTATGCGACCTACTCGGGCGCGGAATGCGATTTCGTGGTTCGATCGGGCGTCGACCTGATCGGCTTCGAATCCAAGCGCTCGGAAGCGCCGACCCTGACCCGGTCGATGCGCGTGGTTCAGGACGATCTGCGCCTGAAGCATCTGTTTGTAGTGTATCCAGGGCCGGCGACGTTCCCCTTGCACGAGAAAGTGACCGCCATTCCGATGAAGGCCCTGTCGGCTGGATTGGGCGGGCTGCTCCGCGGCGGTCCCGCCCGGTTGTAACGCGCTCCGCTCGCTGCTTCTTGCGTGACGTTGCCTCCGGGGCCAACTCAGATATGCATCCCGCTCAAATGGGCCCTGTCTTACTTGACATAATTAAAGTCATCCTTTGCGGCGTCATCACGCCCATTGAGATCACGAGGTCCCGAGCGGTCGACGTGCGCGAACTGAACCCCCTGAGGCGGTGCATGGCCGACCTCGGACTCAAGCGCGGGGTGGTGATCTACCGGGGCCGGAAGCGGGTGAGGCTCACCGCCGATGTGGATGCGATTCCCTGGGACGAGATTCGCGCCGGCGGAACGCTGTAACCAGAAAACAACGTCGTTCGCAGATATTCCAGGGCGGGCGCGCTCCCCGGCATTATTTGCTCGTACGCAAATAAAGTCGCGACGAGAGTGAAGGTGAGCCAGGATGGGTGGCTTCGTAAGCCCGCTTCTTGTCCGTCATTTTGTCCACTATATCCGCACTATATGGAAGTATTTACATAACTATCGTCCATATTTCTGTCTCGCTAATTGACCGCATCGAACGCCAGGCGAGTCGCTCCACGATGTTGCCGCCGGCTACGAGTTGACACCCGAGCTCGTGGATTACGCGGAGATCGCTAGCCCCTGGCGGCGGAGAACGGAACGAGACGCCCGGTGTTCTGGTCCCACAGCGCGAGGCGCGCGCAGCGGAGGCTGGTGCGCATGGTGAGGGTGGGAGCCTGCTGAAGGCGCGGGCTCGATTCGAAGCATTCCTGCAGGCGGTAGTTCGGCACTTTGAGGGCGAGATGATGGATGTGGTGGAAGCCGATGTTCCCGCTGAACCACTGGAGGATGCGGGGGAGCTGGAAGTAGGAGCTGCCCAGGAACGCGGCCTTTTCCACCGACCAGGAGCTGTTGCGATCCCAGTACGTGTCCTCGAACTGATGCTGCACGTAGAAGAGCCACACTCCGGCCATTCCGGAGATGAGGACGATGGGGAGGTGGACGAGGAGCAGCGTCTTGAGGCCGAGCAGGGCCGTGAGTCCGCCGAAGAGGCCGAGGAGGGCCACATTGTTCAGGAGGACGCTGTTCCATTCCTTCTTGTAGGTGAAGGGCAGGTCGAAGGGAAACCGGTGCTTCATCACGAACTGATAGAAGGGCCCGACCCCGACCAGAACAGCCGGGTTGCGATAGACGCGATAGGCGAGGCGGCGCCACCGGGGCAGGGTCTGGTACTCCTTGACCGTCATCGTGTCGATGTCGCCGAAACCGCGGCGGTCGAGGTTGCCCGAGGTCGCGTGGTGGATGGCGTGAGTCTTCTTCCAGTAGTTGTAGGGCACCATGGTCAGCACGCCGATGAAGGCGCCGACCGCATGGTTCGACTGATCGGAACTGAAGAAAGAGCCGTGGCCGCAGTCGTGCTGGAAGATGAAGAGGCGGACGGTGAAGCCGGCGGTGGGGATCGCGAAGAGCAAAGTCGCGAGCACGCCCCATCCCTGCACGACCGACACCGCGGTCGCCGCCCATCCGAGGACGAACAGCGAGAGGGTGGTGGCGAACTGCGTCCATGCGCGTGCGTCCTGCGCCTTGGCGAAGGGAGCGATCAGCAGGCGAAGGGAGGGCTCGGGGAAGACGGCGGGCGAAGAGGAGGAGGCTCCGAAGCCGGAGTCGCCGCCGCGATTGCTATCCAACATGCGGCCAGTCTAGGGATTTTCTTCCGAGGCGTCTGTCACAGTTTCGTCATAGTTCCCGGGCTGTGTGGCCTTTGAATCAATTGACTTTGGAGGCCTCGACCAGGGCGGCCCCCGCGGCCTCGCAGTCGGCCAGAGTGACGTCTTTATGGGTGACGAAACGAAGGGCGCGCTCGCCCATGACCGAGGCCTGGATGTTCGCCGCTTGAAGGTGGTCGGCGAGAGCCTGTGCGTTCGGCGCGTCGAAGTAAACGAAGAGTATGTTGGTCTCGGGAGGAATCACGCGGGAGCCGCGGGAGCCTTTGGCGAGTTCGGCGAGGCGACGGGCCTTCTCGTGATCCTCGGCCAGCCGGGACACCATGGTCTCCACCGCGATGAGACCGGCCGCGGCGAGATGGCCGATCTGGCGCATGCCCCCGCCGAACTGCTTGCGGATCCGCCGCGCTCGTTCGATCGATTCGCGATCCGCGCACAGGATCGATCCCACCGGGGCGCACAGACCCTTCGACAGAGTCACCATGGCGGAGTCGGCGCCGCGCACCAGTTCGGCGGGCCCGCACCCGAGGGTCACCGCCGCGTTCCACAGTCGCGCGCCATCCACGTGGACTCGCAAACCGATCTCATGCGCCGCCGAGATGCTTGATTGCATGTCGGCGGCCGCAGCTACGGTGCCTCCCGCGAGGTTGTGGGTGTTCTCGAGCACCAGGAGAGTGATCTCGGATCGGTAGTAGGAACGGGGTCGCTTCGATGCTGCGACATCCTTCGCGTTCACGTGACCGCGTTCCGTCACCACCGTTCGCGGAATGACGCCGGACAACGCCGCCATCCCGGAAAGTTCGTAGTCGACGATGTGCGCGTGGGCATCGCACAAGACCTCGTCTCCGGGGCGGGTCCATAGACGGATGGCCACTTCGTTCGCCATCACTCCCGAGGGCATGAAGAGAGCCGCTTCGAAACCGAGCATCGATGCCACCCGTTCCTGAAGCCGGAGGGCGGAAGGATCCTCGCCGAAAACGTCGTCGCCCACCTCCGCCTCCGCCATGGCTTTTCTCATGGCCTCGGTTGGCCGGGTGACCGTATCCGACCGCAGATCGATGATTCGGTTCATGGGCGGCACGCTATGCCGGTCTCGGCCCACGGGTCAAACGACTAAGCTTGGTGGCTCCATGAAACGCGATCCAAAGGCGCTGGAAGGCCGCGAGCACGATGTGCTCGTGATCGGCGGCGGGATCGCGGGCGCCTGGACGGTCTGGGAGGCGGCCTCTCGCGGCCTCAAGGCCGCTTTGGTGGAGTTGGACGACTTTGGTCAGGCCACCAGCTGGTCGTCACTGAAGACCGCTCACGGGGGTCTGCGGCACCTTCAGAGGCTCGATGTCGCGGGCTTCAGAGAGTCGGTGCGGGAGCGACGGGCGCTGCTGCGGGTGGCGCCCGAGATCGTCCAACCGCTGAGCTTCGCCATTGCCGCGAGCGGGGCCTTCGACCGGGTCAAGTTCTCTCTCGGCGGGATCGCCAACGACCTTCTCTCCTTCGATCGAAACGAAGGCCTTCGGGCCGATCGGGTGATCGGCGTTTCGCGGTTGATCGGTCCTGCCGAGGCGGCTTCGCTCGGGGGCGCGGCTCTGGCCGGCCGCAGCGCATTGGTCTGGCAGGACGCCCAGATCACCCATACGGAGCGCCTGCTGCCAAGCCTCCTGCACGCCGCTTCCGACGCGTCTGCGCTGGTCATCAACCGTTGCCGCATCGAGAGCAGCGTGCGGACCGCGACCGGCTTCGAAATCAAGGCCACCGATGTTTTCGCCGGTGGCGAACTCAAACTCCGCGCCCGCTCCATCGTGAACGCTTCGGGAGCCGCGCTCGAAACCGTTTCGCGTTTGTTTGGCGAGACCTGCGCCTCGCCTCCCCTCATCCGCGGTGTGAATGTGGTCCTCGGTCGAGATTTCACGCCCGCGCTGGCCATCGGCGCCCGGGATCGTGGCCGCTTCCTGTTTCTGGTCCCCTGGCGGGGACGGTCGATTCTGGGCACGATCTACGATGACGGCAAGGGACCCGATGAGAATCTGGTTCGCGATCTCATGGACAGCGGACGCCGGGCCTTCCCGTGGGCCGGGATCAAGGAGGACGATATCCGGGTCGTGCACGCCGGACACGTTCCCGGAGCGCCCAATGGCGAACCCATCTATCGCTCACGCCTCATCTCTCATTCCGATGCGCGAGTGGTTTCGATTCTCACCGCCAAGTACACCACCGCGAGGGCCGTCGCCGAAGCGGCGATCAACCATATCGGGCGAACTCTTTCCCTGGCCCTTCCACCCTCGGTGTCGGCCCATACCGCCCTCGCCATGGCGAAGCCTCTCAGTGGCCCGTTGACGGACCGAATCCGCCTCGTTCAAGAGACCGAGATGGCCCTGAGCCGGGCCGATGCGGTGCGCGGGCGGCTACCCGAGGGTGGCTTTGGTCACAAGGCCGAGTCCTGAGGACTGCTGCGGGGGCTTAAGATTGAGCCCCACCGTCCCCCCAAACCAATGTCTTCCCCCGATCCCTCCCTCCCGTCTCCGACCTTCTTTGATGCTCTCGGTTCGGTCGCCCAAAGTCTTTCCGCCGATCGAGATGAAGCCGAGAACCTGACCAGTTGCCTGAAAACCCTCGTCGAGTCTTCCCGCGCCTCTGAAGGAATTGGCCTGCTTCAGGACCAGAACGATTTGAGCGCAGTGGCCGAGTTCGGCAGCCTCGACGAAGCCACCCGCCTGGCTCATTTCACCCTGGCGCGGCTGTGTATGGAAACGGGACAGGCGGTCGCGGAAGCGAACGGGGAAGGGTGGCTCGCCGCCACACCGCTCGTGGGTCTGGAGGAGACGTTTGGCGTGCTGGCCTTTTCGGTCGCCGATTCCACCAGACCTCCCCAGCCCTTCCTTTCGGCCCTCGGTCGCCTGGTGGGGTCGGGTCTCGACGCCTCCCGGCGGTATGCGGAAATGCGAACGGCGGCCCATCGCCTGGAGAGACTGAACCGTCTCACCACCGCGCTCACCTCGGGCGCGGACCTGGCCGCGGTGGTCGAGCCTTTCGCGGAGGAGATGCGAGGTCTTTTCGATTTCGACCGCCTGGCTTGCGGTTTCGTCAACGACGGCGGCGACTATGTGGAGCTGGTCAACCATCCCGCCGACGAGACCTGGGGCATGGGAGGAGTGATTCCGCTCGTCGGCAGCGGTTTCGGCCACGCGATTCTCGAGGGCAAGCCCGTCCTTCAAAAGGACATCCTCCATTCCCATCGCTTCATCGAAGACATGAAACTCCTGGAGGATGGGATCCGGTCCTACGTCATCCTGCCCCTGATGACGCGGAACAAGTCGCTCGGCGTGGTGGCCCTCGGTTCAAAGAAGCCCGAAGCCTTTGAGGCGGAGACCATGGTCCGCCTCCAACCCCTCATCTCCCACCTCGCTCTCGCCTTCGACAACGTGCACCTGATGCAAAAGATGCGCAATCTTTCCATCACCGACGAGGTGACGCCGCTCTTCAATCATCGTTTCTTTCACCAGATGCTGGAACGCGAGATCAAGTTTTCGGATCGCTACAAGAGCCAGGTCTCGATCGCCTTCATCGACCTCGATCATTTCAAGCCGATCAACGATGTCCATGGCCACCTTCGCGGGTCGCACGCCCTCCGGGAGGTCGGCTTTCTGCTTCGCACCGCGGTCCGAGAGACCGACTATCCCGCGCGATACGGGGGCGACGAGTTCGTGATCATCCTGCCCCAGACCGACGGCGCGGCCGCGCGAGAGCTCGGTGAGAAATTCAGAGAGCTGATCGAAGGGCACGTCTTCCTCCAGGAAGAGGGCATCAACGCGAAAATCGGCGCTTCGGTCGGGATTGCCACGTACCCGGACGAGGCGGATAGCAAGCCCGAGCTGATCCGGCTGGCCGACAAGCGGATGTACGAGGACAAAGCCCTCCGCAAATCCGGCCGGTAAGGCCCGTCGTCATCGCGAAGGGAAACCCACCGTCATTGCAAAGGAGCCGAAGTTCCGGCGTCGACTGAAGCAATCTCTCGGGCCACCGAAGCAATCCCCAAGGAGATTGCTTCAGGCCATGCGGACGGACAGTGGCCTTCGCAATGACGGTGGGTGTCTCTTCGCAATGACGGTGGGTGTCTCCCAAAAGTCGCGGAGCGCGCAGCCTGGCCTTGGGCCACCGAAGCGATCTCCCGGGAGATTGCTTCAGGCCATGCGGACGGACGGTGGCCTTCGCAATGACGGCTCCGTGGGTTTCTCTCCAACATCACGGACCTCGGTCCGTCGATGACTCGCGATGACGGTGTAAAAGTTTCAGTTCGAGTCGGCGAGCCGGGCGAGCGCTTCGCCCTTGAGGCGAAAGATCGTCCACTGGTCGAGCGGTTCCGCGCCAATTGACTTGTAGAAGCCGATGGCGGTTTCGTTCCAGTCGAGGACCGACCACTCGAGCCGCCCGCAGTCGCGCTCGATGACCAGTTTCGCCAGGTACTGGAGCAGGGCCCGGCCCACGCCCTTGCCCCGCAGTTCGGGCCTCACAAAGAGGTCCTCGAGATACACACCGGGCCGGGCCAGGAACGTCGAGAAATTGTGGAAGAAGAGGGCGAAGCCCGCGGGCTCGCCGTTCCATCTCGCCATCACGCATTCGGCATAGGGTCTCTTGCCGAACAGCGAAAGTCGCAGCCCTGCTTCCGTCGCCACCACCGCGTCGGAGAGACGTTCATACTCGGCGAGCGCTTTGATGAAGGCGAGGATCTGCGGGACGTCTTGCTCCGTGGCCATGGTGAGTGTGAGTTCGGGTGAATCGCTCATGAGGACCTCTTTGTCGCCACCATCAGCAGACGATAACCGTCGCTCCAGGGCAGGAGAGAGTCGAGCCGCGAAAACCCCCAGACCAGCGGAAACGCCAGGCGGTACGCGGTGAAGAGTTTCGCGTGCCGATGGAGGTCGCTCCCCGTAACCACCACGCCCTTCTTCGATCCCTTCTTGCCCAGGCGTTCGAGGCCCCACTGCATGAGGGTATCGACCGTCTCTGAAAAGGCCTTCGTATACGTCTCCGTCTCGCCGGGGTCGAAGGCCGGGCGGAGCAGAGTACCCAGCGAGGCCCGCGTGTAGCCCGCTCGGACGTGGCCGTGTTTCTCATCGGTCTGGCCCAGCCGGAGACGCAGCCTTCGCAGCCAGGTGTCGCGGGCATGGGGCGTGTTGACGATGAGCCGCCCGCCCGGCTTGAGCACGCGCGCGAGTTCGGCCACGAAGGGGCCTTCGTCCTCGATATGTTCGATCATGTCCGCCACCACCACCACGTCGAACTCCCCATTGACGAAGGGCAACGCGTCTCCGCTCACCAAATGGACATCGGTTTCGACCAGACTTCGAATGGCTTCGACGGTTTCCGGGGTCAAGTCGCCGGAGGCCCAGGAGCCGCCTTGACCGCGGAGCAGCAGGCTCACCACGCCATTGTCCGAGCCAAGGTCCAGGCAGCGTTTGCCCTCGACGTTCCCCAGAACCGAAAGCAGCGCTTCTACCTTGTCCCGCTTGAGTGGCGACTTTCGGTAGAGGCGAAGAGCCCAGGGTTCAGACACGGTCGAATCTCGCGATCACCGGTGATCCAAAGAGAGCGCGGAGTCCGAGTCCTTTGGCGACGGCTTCGAGGCCGCGGGAGACGGTCGGAGCCTTGAGCGCGCGATGAAGCGCCATGGGCCAGAAGAATTGGGGTCGTTTCTCGCGCAGGCGGAAGCCGTTCTTCAGGAAAAGATCCGCGACCTCGGCGTCCGGCAACACCCGAAACGGCCGCGTGTTCTGCTCGACGCGTTTCTTGGCGGCGAAGAACAGTTCGGAGGCGGCGTTGAAACTTCGAGTGGTGGCGTAGTCGACCATGACCGCGATCCGCGCCGGTCGGGTGAGGCCCGCGATCAGGGCGGGAAGATCGTGGGCGTGAGCGAGGAGTCGGTAGCTGAGGACGACGTCATACGAATTCGATTCCACCGGCGGATTTCTCAAGTCTCCGGTGATCAGACTCACGCGACCCGAGTCCAGGGAGGGCCGCAGCGTCGTCGCCACCGCCGCCGGAGAACTTGCGAGAACGCTCAACCGACGACCGCGACTTGAAAGGGCCGGAGCCACCTGACCGTGGCCGCCCCCGACGTCGAGAACGCTGGCCATTTCGAGGTCGCGGAGAAGATCGAGCGTGATCTCCAATTGGGTGGCGAGCATCCATTGGCCCACCGGCGAATCGAACCGCTTCGCATAGTCCGCGGACGCAGTTTCGACGTCGGCATCTTCGAGGGGCGCGCTCACGCGGGAAATTCGATCATGCTTACCGTGGAAAGGCCGAGTCGCACGTTCATTCAGCGTCCCCCTGAAACCGGGTCTCCGAGAGGAGTGGGAGTCGGGGAGGGGGTGGGCGAGGGTGAAGGTGAAGGGGCGGGAGGGTCGTCTTGTTCGCGGGGTTCCGGCCCGCTCTCGTCAGGCACGACCTTCTCCGGCTCGTTCCCCATATCGCGGATGTCCCGTCTCAAATAGCCGGCCCATCGCATCTGCCGGAGTACCTTCCGAGTGGCGCGGGCGTGGAGGCTCGGGTTCGTGCGCGGATTGATCCGCCGGGGCGAGGGAATCATGGCCGCGAGTCCGGCGGCCTGGTCCACGTCGAGCGACGCGCAACTCACCCCGTAGTAGCGCCTCGCCGCCGCTTCGCAGCCATAGACGCCGTCGCCCCATTCGATGACGTTCAGGTAGATCTCGATGATGCGTTTCTTCGGAAGATCGCGCTCCATCCACGAGGCCACGATGGCTTCACGGCCTTTGCGGATCAGGCTCTTGTAGGTGGTGAAGAAGAGGTTTTTGGCGAGTTGCTGGGTGATGGTGCTGCCGCCCCGGGCATAGCGACCCTTTTCGATGTTCGTCTCGATCGACTCCTTTATGGCGTCCCAGTCGATCCCCTCATGGCCAAAGAAGTTCGGATCCTCCGCGGAGAGAACCGCATGAATGAGGTTCTTGGAAATGCTCCGCAGGGGAACGGTCTTCTGCAAGCGGCGTCTTTTGCGCCCGGCCTCTCGGGCTTCACCGTCCCGCTGCCGCATCACGCTGGTCTCGCCTGGAACCGTCCGGGCGAGGTCGCTCACCGCCTTTCGCGCGGGAAGGCCGAGCAGAATCCACCCCCCCAGGAGCAGGGACCCGACCAGGAGCGCCAAGGCGCCCTTCCCGGCCATTTTCAGAAACCGTCGCAGAAAAACCCCTCTCTGACGCCCAGCGTTCAGGCGACCCCCGTTGATACACTAAAAGTCCGCGGATGCTGCAAGAATCGCTCAGAAACAAATACGAACTGGTCATCGGGCTCGAAGTCCACTGCCAGATGAAAACCCGGACGAAGCTCTTCTGCTCCTGTCCCAATCAGTTCGGAGACGCCCCGAACACCAATGTCTGCCCGGTCTGTCTGGGCCTCCCGGGAGCGCTTCCGGTGATCAGCCGCGAGGCTGTCTCTCTGGCCTTGCGCGCCGCCCTGGCCACGGACTGCACGATCCACGAGACATCGATCTTCTCGAGGAAGAACTACTTCTATCCGGACCTTCCCAAGGGCTACCAGATCTCCCAGTACGACCGGCCGTATGCGACCGACGGGAAGGTTGAGGCGTTGAACGCGGACGGGACGACCACCACCGTGCGGCTCGAGCGCATCCACATGGAGGAAGATGCGGGCAAGCTTCTTCATGAAGGGTACCCGTGGTCGAAGGACATGAGCGGCGTCGATTTGAACCGCAGCGGCGCTCCCCTGGTCGAGATCGTGAGCCGTCCCGATATGCGCTCCGCGCAGGAGGCCCATGCCTACCTCAGTGCCTTGAAGGCGATCCTCATCTACGCGGACGTCTCCGACTGCAACATGGAGGAGGGTTCTCTGCGCTGCGACGCCAACGTTTCGGTTCGCCCCCGGGGTGCCAGCGAGTTCGGCACGCGGGCCGAAGTGAAGAATCTCAACTCCTTCCGGAACGTGTCGCGCGCCATCGAGTACGAGTACGGGCGGCAGGTGGCCCTGGTCGAGGCCGGGCACAAGGTGGCTCAGGAGACCCGCCTTTATCGAGCGGACAAGGATGAGACCGCCTCCATGCGTTCGAAAGAGCACGCGCATGACTACCGCTATTTCCCCGAGCCCGACCTTCCGCCCCTCGTGATCGGGCCGGAATGGCGGGCCGAGACGCTCAAGAGCCTTCCCGAGCTTCCCCAGGCCAAGCGCGCCCGTTTTGTGAGCGACTATGGAATTCCGCACTACGACGCCGCCGTTCTCACCCTGACCCGGGAGGTCGCTGATTTCTTCGAAGAGGTCGCGAAGGGCTGCGGCAACGGCAAGGCCGCGTCCAACTGGATCATGACCGAAGTGATGCGCGAAATGAAAGGTCGTGAGTCCTCGGACGGGGAAGTTTCATTCTCAAACTGGCCGATCACCCCGGCCTCCCTCGCCGAACTCATTCGACTGATCGATTCAGGCGCCATCAACGGCAAGACCGCCAAGGAGGTGTTCGCCCGGATGTGGACATCCGGCGAGTCCCCCAAGGCGATGGTCGAGCGCGACGGTCTCTCCCAGGTTTCCGACACCGGCGCGATCGATGCCGCCATCCGTGAAGTGATCGCCGCTTCGGCGGAGCAGGTCGCGACTTACCAGAAAGGTCGAACCAATACCCTCGGCTGGTTCGTCGGCCAGGTCATGAAGAAGACGGGCGGGCGAGCCAACCCCAGGATTGTCAACGACCTGGTCAAGGCGGCGCTGGAAGCCGTCTGAAACCCGGGGCCACTCTTCCGGGAAGAGAGGATTCGGCCCAAACCGCCATTCCGCGAGAAGATTCGATTCAGAGCAGGCTTTTTCGGTGTGCGCCTGTCCACTCAAACCTTTGACACACCGATATGGAGAACTGGAAAAGAAATGAAAAGACTGACTGTTCTGGCGTTGACCCTCAGTGTGGCAAGCCTGGCTACCGCCCAAATGCCGGCCCGTGGCAAGGCCGAGGCCAAGGTGGGTGGGAAGGCGGTGAGCATCGACTTCGGCCAGGCCAAGCTCGGCGCGCGGTCGCTCGATGAGATGATGAAAGCCCTGCCCGCGGATGGGGTGTGGCGCGCGGGTCGTGATCAGGTCACCACCATCACCACCGAAGGCCCCATCACCATTGGCGGCAAGGCCATTCCCGCGGGCAAGTACTCGCTCTACGTTCCGGTGGGCAAGGACGGCACCTACTCTCTGGCCGTCAACAAGCATCTCGGCGTCGCCTTGAAGACCATCTTTGCCGCCGCTCCCCCCGCACTCGCGGACGAGCCCTGGCCCATCATGGAGGACTACGACAAGCACATCGGCAAGGACGAAGTGGCTCGGGTGACGCTCACCGCCGGTAAGAATGCCGCTCCCGTCGATCCGTTCGCCTTCACCCTCACCCCCAAGGGCGCGGGCGCGACCTTGACCATCGCCTGGGGCGACAAGAGCTTTTCGACCGAGGTGGCGGCCGGGAAGTAGTCCACCCGAAGTCCGGTTCGATCGATGGCGGGCTCCTCGGAGTCCGCCATTTTTTTGGGTTCTCTCCCCTTTCCGGGTGACCCCGGAGCCTGGCTCTACTTTGAGAGCGCGAGGCGCCGCTGGTCCGACCACCACGCGTCGAGACGGGGACTCAGGGCGTACGCAGCGGGGGCGAGGGCGAAACCCGCGAGCAGATCCACCACGAAATGATGTCTCAGATAGATCGTGGAAACCCACAGTCCCAGGACCAGGGGGACGAGAGCAAAGAGCAGTGTGCGGGCGAAGCGCCAGGCCAGGCCGAGAGCGAGGAGCGACACCGCGGCGTGCAGAGAAGGGAAGGCCGCGCGCGAATCGGTGGGCAGGAGGGAAAGTGCCCTCTCCGCCGCCATCGACGCGAAGAAGGGATCTCCTCCGAGATTCTTCCGGAACTCGCCGGCCAGCGCGATCCTTGGTGGGGCGGCGGGGAGAATGAGGTAGAGCACGTACCCCAGATAGAAGCAGAGAGTGATGGAGAGCGCGGCCCGTCTGAAGTCCTCGAACCGTTTCTGCGCGAGCAGCACCAGAGGGACCGCCGGCGCGATGAGGACAAAGCTCAAGTAGAAGAGTTGAAAGATCTCGGTCCGCTCCCGGGAGTAGAACTGCTCGGCCCACAGGCACGGCTCCACTCCGAACAGCCAGATGTCCAGGCCGAGAAGGCTTTGATGGATGTCGTTTGGATTGATGAAACCGATGGTGTCGTGCAGATTCGTATAGATGAGGATGCACAGCAGGAAGGGGAGCATTTCCCGAACCATGAAGAGGGGAGAGCCGGGTTCGGGACGGCGGCGCGCGGTCAGATAGAGAATCGTCGCGCAGGCCATGGCCACGGCGATGCGAAGGACTCCGCCCGCGAATCTCGGACCAATGGCGCCCGACACCGGCGCGAAGTAGTGGGCCACCCCGGTGAGCCAGGTGGTGGGAAGCAGGAAGAGGACGGCCAGGGCCTCTTCGGGACGCATCCCGAAGATGATTCTCTTTATCGCCGTTCCCGGCTCCAGAACCCGTGCCGAGCTCACGCCAGGGTGTCGCGATGTTCGCCGAACACGCCCCGCAGGCAGTTCGCAATCTCCCCTACCGTGGCCCAGGCGAGGACCGCGTCGATGATCAGAGGCATGACGTTCGCGTCCACGCGCGCGCCTTGTGCCAGGGCCTGCATGGCCTTTGACCAGGCGGAGGCATCGCGTCGCGCGCGCAGCGCCCGCAGCCGCTCGACCTGGTCCCGTTCCAGATCGGGATCGACCCGCAGGAGGTCGGTTCGCGGGGCCTCGTTGTCCTCCACGAATTGATTTACGCCCACCACGATGGTGTCCTTGATCTCCAGGCTTCGCTGAAAGCGATAGGCCGATTCTTCGATATCGCGCTGGATCTCTCCGCGCTCGATGGCGCGAAGCGCTCCGCCTTTAGATTCGATGCCCAGGAGCAAACGCATGGCCTCGGCTTCGATGTCGTCGGTCGCGGCTTCCACCGCGAACGACCCGCCCAGGGGATCCACCATATCGGCCACCCCGGTTTCGTGAGCGATGACCTGCTGAGTCCGCAGGGCGAGCCTGGCCGTCGCTTGAGTGGGCAGGGCCAGCGCTTCGTCCATCGAATTCGTGTGCAGACTCTGGCAGCCCCCTAGAACGGCCGCGAGGGCCTGCACCGTGACCCGCACGATGTTGTTCTCCGGCTGTTGCGCGGTGAGGGTGACGCCGCCGGTCTGCACATGGAAGCGCAGATGCTGGGCCTTGGGATTGGTAACCCCGAAACGGTCTTTCATCAGGGTGGCCCACAGCCTTCGCGCGGCCCGGAACTTCGCGACCTCCTCGATGAAATCCGAGTGGCAGGCGAAGAAGAAGGACAAGCGCTCGCCAAAAGAGTTGGGGTCGAGACCCTTGTCCCTGGCCGCGCGCACGTACTCGAGCGCATGCGCGAAAGTGAAGGCGAGTTCCTGGGGCGCGGTGGCGCCGGCTTCGCGGATGTGGTAACCGGAGATCGATATGGAGTTCCACTTCGGCACGCGCTCGTGGCAGTAGGCGAACAGGTCGGTCACCAGGCGCAAAGATGCTTTGGGCGGGTAGATGTAGGTGCCCCGGGCCACGTACTCCTTGAGGATGTCGTTCTGGACGGTTCCCGACAGCGCCCCTTCCGGAATTCCACGGCGTCTGGCCGTCGCGATGTAGAGGGCCAGGAGAGTGCACGCCGTCGCGTTGATGGTCATCGACGTCGACACCTTGTCCAACGGGACCGAGTCGAAAAGCGTTTCCATGTCTTCGAGTGAGTCGATGGCGACACCCACCCGGCCCACCTCGCCCATGGCGTGAGGGTCGTCGGAGTCGTAGCCGATCTGGGTGGGCAGGTCGAAGGCCACCGACAGGCCCATGGTTCCCTGGGCCAGGAGATAGCGATACCGCTCGTTGGATTCCCGCGCGGCGCCAAAGCCCGCGTACTGGCGCATGGTCCAAAAACGCGAACGGTACCCGCCTTCGTGGAGGCCCCGGGTGAAAGGAAACCGGCCGGGAGGGGTCAGGTCGTGGGAAATTGAACTGCCGTAGGCGGGTCTTGAAAGCCCGGAGGGCGATTTGAAGTCGCTTTTTCGGTCCGGGGTCTTGGCGGGAGGCATGAATTCTTTTGCGCGAAAACGGAACGATACCCATTCCGTCAGGCCGTTTCCCTTACTATGATCCCACTCGCACCCATTTCCTGGAGAACTTCCGATGCACGATCCCGCCCTGTCCGCCTTCATCCAGCTCATCCTGCGCTGGTTTCACATCTTCTTCGGATTGATCTGGATCGGGCATCTCTACTTCTTCAACTTTGTGAACGTGCCTTTTCAGGCCGCCCTCGACAAGGAACTCAAGCCCAAGGTCAACCCCGCGTTGCTCCTGCGCGCCCTGTGGTGGTTTCGCTGGGGGGCCATGTGGACGTTTCTGATCGGCTGGTTCATGTTCTCGATCACGTATCTGATGGGGGGGAACCTCTACGACGCTGATGACGGCTTCTCACGCCGCGGGCTGTGGATGCTGGTGGGCGGTCTGCTCGGTTCGATCATGTGGTTCAACGTCTGGTTCGTGATCTGGCCTGCGCAGAAGCAGATTCTCGGCGGACTTCTGGGCGTGAATCCCCCCGCCCCGCCCGAGCTTCCCAAGAAGGCTCTCCTCTTCTCCCGGATCAACCTGTGGCTGTCGGCGCCCATGCTGGTGTCCATGATTGCCGCCGCGCATATCAGCGAATGGACGTCCATGAAGAGTTGGATGCACGGCGCCTTCATGCTGGTCGCCCTCGGCGCGGTGCATGGAATGCTGAAGCTGGCTCCGAAGAAGGGGACCGGCCTCTAGACCGATTCCGCGGACGAATTGAGGCCGCTCGAAAAAAGGGGACCCTCGGAAGGTCCCCTTTTACTTTCCCGACCGATGGGGTGAGGCTATTTTTTCACCCCGCCCGCCGGCACGAAGGTGACGCCGGCGGGTTCGAGATAGTCGGGAACCTTCGATCCTTGTTTCGCCGATGTGGCCTGAACCACGATGGCCGCCGCCTTCTTGGCGTTCTTTTGCACCGCGGGGAAAGCGCACTCCTCTTCGGTCTGCATCTGCAACTGGTAGGTGCTGGTGCGCTTGCTTTCGTACTCCGTATCGACGGCCTGGATGTAGTACTCGAGCGCGCGTAGTTTGCCGGTTTTCACCGCGGGCAAGGTGGTGCAGAAGCGTGCGCCTTCGAACGCCATCTCGGAAATGAGGTATTCCTTCTCGCCCGGTCGTCTGAAGTACACGCGGACCTTGGCGATGTCGCCATCGTCGAGCACCGAGGCGCACAGCTCGGTAGCCTTCCCGGCGATGGAACACTGGGCCGGCTGATGCTCAACCAGGGGAGGATCGTTGGCAAACGCGGGCGTCCCGGCCAGGATGGACATCAAGGACGCCTTGAGAAGAGGGGGCCGGTTCATGGGGACGATCCTACCGCCAACCGTCGTTTGGAGGCCCGAGCCCCTTATTTCCAGCTGATGGTGTTCTTGTACGTTTCGCCCTTGGGCCCGGTGACGGTGGCGGTGTATGCCCATTCGGTGATCGAATCGCTCCAGATCTCGCCGGCGGAGTAGACGATCGCGGTGTCGCCGGGGGCGACGCTGGAAACGGCCAGGGGCTGGGCTGCGCCCACGCCCTTGCCGTTGATGTTCAGGCGGACGGTGAGGCCGTTCAGCGCTATGGGCGCCGAGCCTTCATTCGTGAACTTGACGATGACTTTGTACGCGTCGCCCGGCCGGGGGTTCTTCGGTTGAAGTTCGAAACTTACGCTCCCGGGCATGTCGGCGGCCTGAGTGGCCGACTTCACGCCGGGGGCCTCGCCGAACCCGGCCGCACCAAGGCCCGACTGTCCCCCCGCTTTCTTTTCGGTCCGGGCGACGGCAAAGGTCTTTCCGGAAGGCGCGGCGGGCTGGGCGGCGACGGGTGGCGCGGGGGCCGGGTTGGCCGCGCGCTTGGCCGCCATGGCGGCAATCTGCCCGCTCTGCGCCACGCCGTTTGCCTGGTCAAGTTTCAGGACCTCGTCGTACAGACCCAGGGCTTCATCGAACTTGTCGGCCCGCAGAGCCGCGGTGGCCCTCGACAGAAGCGTGGAGACCGAGGTCTCTCTCGCCTGTTTTTCCTGAAGCGCCTTGGCCTGGGCCGCGTTGGTGGCGAGAGTCTGCTCGGCGGCCTCCGCTTTCGAGATTTCATTCAGGACCGCGGTGACGTCGGAGTCCCATGGGGCCTTGGTGCTCGCCTCTTGCGCGATTTGTCGGGCCCGGGAGAAGTCTTTCGAGGCCAAAGCCGAGCGGGCGGAGGCCAACCGGCCACGCGCGTCGTTGCCGTTGCGGGCCTGATCGAGGATCTTCTGCCCCGCCGAACTTCCCGGATCCTGGCGAAGCGCTTCCTGCGCTTTCTGGATGGCGCGGTCATAATCGCCGCGACCGAAGGCGTCACTGGCCGCCTGGACAAGACCCGCCGCCTTGCCGGCCAGTTCGAATTTAGGGGCCGGTGCGGCGGTGGCTACCACCACCGGGGTCGGCGCGGGCCCGACCGGAGCCGGCGCCGCTTCGGGAGTAGCGCTGGGCGCGGGGATCGGAGGTTGGGCGTTCTTGCTGCTTTCGAGTTTGGTGGCGATGAAGTAAACGCCGCCTCCCAGGGTAATGATGAGGCCCACGAATCCCGCGGCGATCACCCCGGTGTTGGACTTGGGAGGCTCGACCTCCATCTTCGCCGCGATCCGCACGGGCGGGCTCGGGGGCGGGGTGAGCTTGGTTCCTCCGACCCGGGTTCCTCCGACCCGGGTGGCGCCGACGAGGGTGGGACTGGCGCCCGCCCGGCGACCCGTGATGGTGGGGGCAGCGCCCACCCGTGTGGTGGCGGCGTCCAGCCGTGTTTCGGCATGGCTGACGTCCGTAACAAGGTCTTCGAGAGGGGCGGGTGTTCCGGTGGGCGCGTCCAGGTCCACCAGATCCTCGAGTGCCTGATTCGCGACCGAGGCCGAAGTAGCGTAGGTGGTGAGAAAGTCGCGCAGGGCCACCGCGAACTGGGTGGCATTTTCGTAGCGTTCGCTCAGGTCCTTGGCCAGAGCCTTGGCCAGAATCGGGGTGAGGGCGTCGTACTCGGGCCCCGAAGGCAGCGCGTTCCAGTTCGCTTCCTCATGGGTGATCTTGAAGAAGATGGCCATGAGGTTTTCGGCGTGGAACGGCCGCTTGCCCGTCAACATCTCGTAGAACATGCAGCCCACGCTGAAGAGGTCCGAACGTCCGTCGACCCGGGCGCCCTTCACCTGCTCGGGAGACATGTAGTCGGCGGTTCCGACGATCGCCCCCGTGCCGGTCACGGACGCGGTGGTCAGCCGCGCGACCCCGAAGTCCATGATCTTCACGGAGCTGTCGGTGCCGATGAAGATGTTGGCGGGCTTGATGTCTCGATGGACAATGCCGGCCTGGTGGGCGTGGGCGAGGCCTACCAGCACCTGGACAATGATGGAAACCTTGCGGTCGAGGGGCATGGGCCCGAGACGGAGCGTCTTCTGGAGATCGTCGCCCCGGAGGAGCTCCATGGCCATGAAGGGGGAGCCGTCAGTGTGATACCCGAGGTCGAAGACGTTGACCACGTTCGGATGTGAGAGCCTGGCCACCGCCTTGGCTTCGCGTTCGAAGCGCATCTTCAGGTCGGGGTCGTCGGCGATGTTCGACACCATGACCTTGAGGGCCACCTCACGGTCGAGCATCGAGTCCTTAGCCAGGTACACGATACCCATAGCACCCTTACCCAGCGGCTTGAGGATGTCGTACTTGCCGATGCGCCCGGTTATTTCCTTGAGGGCTGGTTCACCACTCACAGCGTCTTGTCCCTCGTTGGTTCGGCTCGCCCGCGCAAAGATATCTCGAGACTACTTGGCGGTCTTGCCGGTGACGGCAAAATGCGCCCGACGGTTGCGCTGCCAGCAGTCTTCGTTGGATTCGCTGCAGACGGGAATCTCCTTGCCGTAGGCCACGGCCTTGATCCGCGAAGCCGGGATTCCGATGGAGGTCAGATAGTCATAGGCGATCCGGGCGCGGCGATCGGAGAGCGCGAGGTTGTATTCGATAGTGCCACGCTCGTCGGCGTGACCTTCGATGGTCACGATGAGGAAATCGTATTTCTTTAAGGTCTCGCCATTGCGGGCGAGCGTCACCTTGTCGCTTTCGCGAAGATCGGCCTGGTCGAAGTCGAAGTAGATGTCGACCAGGACGCCGCTCTTGTCGATTTCATCGATGGGCATCTGACGGATCCGCTCGTACTCGTTGGTCTCCGGGACCATCGAGCCGTCGCCCTTCGGGGTGGGCGCGGGGGTGGGGTTGTTCGGAACGACCACCGGGGTGGGGGTTGCCTTCGGGGCAAAAGGAGGCACCACCGGCTTGTCTTTGTGGCAGGCCGCGCCGGCCAGAACAAGCGCCAGAACTGCAAGCTTCTGATTGAGTCTCATCACTTCTTCTCCTCGTTCGAAGAACCGGATCCTGAAGGAGCGGAATCGTCCTTCATGGCCTTTTTGAAATTACGAATGCCTTCGCCCATGCCTTTACCCAGGTCGGCGATTCGACTCGTGCCGAAAATAAAAACCAGTATGACGAGAATGAGAAGAAGTTCTTGAACACCGAGACCAAACATCACGCCTCCTTGGGAGATCGATAGGCCTGAAAGACGCCGCCGTTTTCCGGAGGCGCCTTCAGGGAAGAGCCACGGCGATCATAACCCGCTCTGGTGAGAACGTCAGTCGGGGACAGCGTCTTCTTCGCCAGGCTCAGCGGGCACGAGGCGCAGTGGATCGAACCCCCGCAACTCCAGTTCCTCACCACACCCCGGGCACCCGAAAATCTCTCCGCGGTCGATGTCGAACTCGACGATGCTGATGGGATGCTGGCACCGTGGGCAGGAACCCGCGTGGGAACTCTCAGCCACTAGTTGAACTCAACCTTCACCACCCGAGTGGTCTGGGTGCTCCCGCAGTCCACCTGAGCCGAGAAAGACACCAGGCAGAAGCTGCGCTGGATCCCCGACAATGTCTTCCCTGAGATGTCGAGGCTGCGCGGCTGGTAGATGACGTTCTTTTCAAGCTCCGGAGCGAGGACCTCGCGGGCCGGCTGCTCGATCTTCAGATCGCCCACCTTCTTGAGGTTCATCGAAACCACGCGGACGGAGTCATCAGCCTCCAGATGCTTGAAGGATAGCGTGTCTCCCTTGACCGGGAAGTTCTTCTTGCCCAGCAGGAGCATGCCGTTTTCACGGGTCTGCGTCTTGGCCGAACTGATAGACGCTTTCTGTTTCCAGGTCGCAAACTCATAGGTGAGTCTCCACTCCACCAGGGCGACCGACGTCTTATCGGCGAGGTGCAGGGTGGCGACCGAGGCAAGCTCTTCCTGGGCCGAGGCGGCCAGGGACGAGAACAATAAGAGGCTGGTGAAGCCCGCCGTCGAGAGTGATCGCATGACGTGATTCTCCTTGGGACCTTGTGTCCCTTGGGAGTTTAGACGCGCGCTTCTCGATCCGGTCGCGGCCATGGCCACATTGGCTAACATGGCCCGATGACCGCTCCGCGCCCCGTCCGCGCCATCTCTCGAGCCGATCTCACCCTCGCCATCGTGAACGGCGTCATCGGCAGCGCCATCTTCGGCATGCCCGCGCAGATCGCGGCGCTCACCGGGGCGCAAAGCCCGCTGGCCCACCTGATTGCGGCCCTGGCCGTATTGACCATCGTGTTGTGCTTCGCCGAAGTGGCCAGCCGATTCGAAGACAGCGGTGGGGCGTACCTGTACTCCCGCGAGGCGTTTGGTCGTCACGTGGGGTTTCAGGCCGGCTGGCTGACCCTGTGGACCCGCCTGTTGTCCGCGGCGGCGAATCTGAATGTGTTCGCGAGTTATCTCTCCCAGATCCTGCCCGTGGCGGGGGCGGGGGCGGGCCGGGCCGCGGTGATCGTCTCCGTGCTCCTGGTCATTACCGCCATCAATCTGGTCGGCGTGAAGCAGGCCTCCTGGGCCATCGACGCCTTCACCATCGCGAAACTCCTTCCCCTGGCGCTTCTCGTGGTCCTGGGGCTACCCCTGGTTTCGGCGGGCGTGCTCCAGACCCAGACCGTGGCCGAACCGCAATGGACGGAGGCGATCCTGCTTCTGATCTTCGCCTTCGGCGGTTTTGAGGCCCCCCTCATGTCGGCCGGGGAGGCGAAAGACGCGCGGAAAGACAGCGCCTTTGCCCTGCTTGTAGCTCTGGCCGTGATTGCCGCCGTCTACATCTCAGTGCAGTATGTAACCGTCGGCCTGGTGCCGAATCTTCAGCGGGAGAAAGCGCCGATTGCGGCCGCGTTCTCGGTGCTCTGGGGCCCGAGTGGCGTCATGTTCGCGTCCTTCGCGGCCATGATCTCGGTCTGGGGCTGGGCCACCGGGAACGGACTCCAGTCGCCCAGGCTCCTCTACTCGATGGCTGAGCGGGGCGAACTACCGGGCGTTTTCGCGAAAGTCCACCCGCGATTTCTGACCCCCCACGTAGCCATCATTGCCTTTTCGATCATGGCCGGCACCCTCGCCATCACCGGAACGTTCGAAGGCAACGCGGTTCTCTCGGCCATCGTGCGGCTCATTATCTATGCGATGGTATGCGGGTCGCTCTGGGTTTTCCGCCGGACGAAGGGCCCCGCGCATTTCCAGGTTCCCTTCGCTCTGCCCATTTCTGTTCTGGCCCTGGGCTTCTGCGCCTACATGCTGTCGACGCGCAGCTTCGCTCAGGCCGGAATCATCCTGGCCGCCATGATCGCCGGCCACATTCTGATGCTCACCCAGGCGCGAGCCCGGCCGGCGTTTCCTACTGCTTGATCATCTGGCCGCGGATCTCTCCACCCGGACGCAGCGGGGTGTGGACATTCGCGTAGAGATTCCCCGCCCGGAGGTCACTCAGGATCGTGTCGAGTTGAGCCTTCGTGACCGTGCGCGCTATGGCCTTTTTGATCTCGAGGTCAGTCGTGCCCGGCGCCGGGCCGTTGATGGGAGCGCCGGTGGTGGCGTCGAAGAAGAAGCTCAGTATGACGGGGCCGTTCACCCCGGCGGCGGCGCGATGGAAGTGCCCGCCCTGGATGCCCCCGGAAAGACCATCCACTTCAACCGAGTATTCGGCATAAGACGCGTCGCGACTGACGAGAAACACCACGCGACCGACCGCGGTCGAGGGATTGACCGGAATCTCGTTCGACGAGCTGAGTTCCGCGACATACTTTTCCTGAGGGTCGCTGTCGCAGGCGGTGAAGCCGAAGGCGGCGATACTGACAACAAGAGCGTGAGTGAAGTTTCGACGAAGTTTCATGAATGTCTCCTGAAAAATAAAGAAAACGAAGTTAGGTCATTCTCTCAAAAGTCAACGGGTTGCCGCAAGCGCGCGACTTCGCTATGGTGCTTCATGCCTTTGCGACACGTGTTCGCTGCCGCGCTTGTCTTCGCGGTCCCGAGTCTCACCCACGCGCTCGAAACGCCGATCTATTCCGGGGTCAACCTCCCCGACATCGTCGGCAAGGCGCTTTCGGGTACGGACGTCAGGGTCGGGATGCGCGACGGTTTCCCGAAGGTCGTGGTCATGGCCTTTACCGGGGCGGCCGCGAAGTCCGGGCAGGCGTGGCTCGAGGCCTGCCGCGCCGACGAGACCACGCAAGCTCCGCCCGCCCCGCCCCCCGGTGCGCCAGACTCCTCAACCAAAGGGTCCTTGCCGGTGGTTTGCTACGACGTGCGGATGTCCATGAGCCTTCCGCCCCTCGTGCGCGGTTACTTCGAGGGCCAGAAGAAGAAGGGCCAGAAGCCGGAGAACCTCGCCCAGGTGGTGCTGGTCTACAAGGACAAGGATGCCTGGCGCGACCGGATGGCGGTGATTCTGGACAACCAGGACGAGGCGTTCGTCATCACGGTGGACCGGCAGGGCCGCGTGCAGAGTCTGTTGCACGGCGCCTTCGACCCGGCGGCTCTGAAGGCCGAGCAGGCCAAGCTCGTGGCGAAGTAGCAGATCTTCTCGGGCTACACGCCCGCGAATGAAACACTCTCGAACACCAGAGTGGGTGTCCGGAGGGGCGAATACGGGTACGGATCGTTTCCAACCCCGACCAGCCGCAAAACGCCCGCCTCGAAGAGGGGAAGTTTCCGGGCGGAGATTCCTTCGCCATCAAAATGTCTCGACCCGAAGCCTTTCGGAATCGGGGGGTCGTCGACGATGTGCAGGAGGTCGCTTCCCACCTGGCTGCCGGCTCGGCCCTCCAGAAATGAGCGCCGTTGCTGAATGGACGATGCGGCCAGAGGAGAGAGGAGGCCCCCCGCGAGCCGTCCTCCGGCCCGGTTGTCGAGCACCAGGGTCATGACCTTCGACTCGACCTTGCCTGACCCGAGGCGAGCCAGCGCCCGCTGCGCAGACGATCGGCCGACCACGGTTGGATCACCCAGATCCGAGACGAAACGACCTCCGGAGAAGTCGCCATCTTCCGGACGTCGTCCGTCTTCGTCCTGCACGGTGACGCTGCCGGAAAGCCAGAACGAGGTATCGATCCGTTCGCCCTCGAAACCGTTCGAAGTGACGCGAAATACCTCGGAGCGCGAGTCGCTCACGGATGTGGTGACCGAGAAGAGCCGCGTGCTCCGCCTTCAGGCGCTGGGTGACGACAGCGACAGCGGAGCCCACGGCAGCAAGGGCGACGAGGCAGCGTAGAAGCGGAGGCGAAAACGCGGGTTGCACGGCACGAGGGCGAAGCCTGCCCGCCGCGAAGGTTTGGCGCACCGCAGGCCCCTCGCCGGCAAGGCCCGGGCGCGTCTACGGGCGGCCGAAGTGCCCCCCCGCGCGCGCCACGACCGCCCGCGGTCGCGGGGAATGACGCGGGGAATGACGGGCAAACCGCGCTTGTTTCGCTTACGCTCCTTCGACACCACGGCCGGCACGCTGAAGGTGGCGAAGTGCAGCAAGCCGAGCTGCGTGCCGTAGCGCCCAGGGGCCTTGCAGTTTTCAAACATCGAGCCGGTGTAAGGCGGTGACGATTTAGCCATTTGCATCATTGTCCCAGCCTCGGCCCCATCGGACAATCGCTCAAGCGCCCTTCTCCGAAATTTGAATCGCGCAATGTAAGGAGTCCGAATAATGAAGGCAATTGGCGGATGGCAGTCGGTGTTCATGAGCGCGCTGGCGTTCACGGTGTCGGTGTCCTTCGTGGCGCCGATCTGCGCGCAGGACACGTCGTCGGCGGCTTCTCTGGCGGCGCAGCGTGGCGACCTGGCCGAGTCGATCCTGGCCGCGAAGGAACGAGCCATGGGCGAGCCCTTCGATGCTTCGATCCGGGCGTATCTGAAGAGCCGGATGGAGGCGCTGTCGATGGAGCAGTTGGCAGGCTTGTCCCAGCAGGGCGCGGATGCCGATATCCCGTTGGTGCTGGGCTCGCCAACGAGCGATCTCGTCTACACGCCGGTGACGCCGTGCCGGGCGTTCGACAGCCGCGCTTCTGCGGGCGGGCCCGGGCCGATTCCAGCGAACAGCCAGCGGAACGTGTTCGTGGCGGGCACCGCGGGCTTTCCCGCGCAGGGAGGCTTGGCTGGAGGTTGCGGCGTTCCGGTGGGAGCGACGTCGGCGATCATCAACTTCGTGGTGGTCTCGCCGGCGGGTCCCGGCGACATACGAGCGTGGGCGGTGGCGAGTCCGCAGCCGTCGGCGCCGCTGGCCGCGATCATCAACTACGGTTTGGTGACGGGTCTGAGTGCCATTGCGAACGGGGTCGCGGTGCCGTTGTGCAACCCGTCGGCGACGTCGTGCACGCTCGGCGACCTGCGCCTGCAGGCGGACACGTCCGCGACCAACATCCTGGGCGACGTGGTCGGCTACTTCGGCGCGGCGGTCGGGGCCGCGGGTCCTCCCGGACCCACCGGACCGCCCGGGCCCGTGGGGCCCGCAGGACCCGATGGGCCGACTGGACCCACGGGTCCGACCGGCGCGACCGGCCTGACCGGGGCCACCGGGCCGCAGGGTCCGACCGGACCAACCGGGCCCGCGGGTGCGACGGGGCCTCAGGGGCCCATCGGGCCTGGCGGACCCACCGGAGCGACGGGCGCCACCGGACCGCAAGGTCCCATCGGCCTGACCGGGCCGGTAGGACCGCTGGGCGCAACGGGGGCGACCGGGCCGCAGGGTCTTCAGGGTGTTGCCGGGCCGCCGGGAGTCGGTGTGAACCCATTGAAGGTGGCGCTCCTACAGTGGGGAGGAGCGATCCAGGGCGGGGACTTCACGGTCGGCTCGAACCCACTCGGGGTCGCTTTCGACGGGGCGAACATCTGGGTGGCGAACTACCTCAGCAACACCGTGACCAAGCTTCAGGCCAGCACCGGAGCAGTCCTGGGCACGTACTCGGTCGGCGTCGGCCCGCAACCATTCGGCATTGCCTTCGACGGGGCGAACATCTGGGTGACGAACTTTGGCGGCAACACCGTGACCAAGCTGCTGGCCAGCACGGGAGCGCCCGCGCCCGGGAGTCCGTTTACGGTCGGCACGAACCCCGTGGGCGTTGCCTTCGACGGGACAAACATCTGGGTCTCGAACGTCTCCACCAACGACGTGACCAAGCTTCTGGCCAGCACCGGGGCCGTCCTGGGCACGTTCCCGACAGGTGCGAGCCCACGCGGGGTTGCCTTTGACGGGACGAACATCTGGGTGGCGCTCGCCAGCAACAGCGTGGCCAAGCTTCTGGCCAGCACGGGCGCGCCCGTGGCCGGGAGTCCGTTCGTGGTCGGCGGGAACCCGGACGGGGTTGTCTTCGATGGGGCGAACATCTGGGTGACGAACCAGGCCACCAACGACGTGACCAAGCTTCTGGCCAGCTCTGGGGCGCTCCTGGGTACGTTCCCGGTCGGCACGCTCCCGCATTGGCTCGCCTTCGACGGGGCGAACATCTGGGTGGCGAACCAAAACAGCAACGACGTGACCAAGCTTCTGGCCAGTACCGGGGCGTTTCTGGGTGCGTTCCCGATCGGCACGAACCCGCGCGCGGTTGCCTTCGACGGGGCGAACATCTGGGTCACGAGCCAGAACAGCAGCACCGTCTCGAAGCGTTGAGCCCGCGGCTTCGCTAACAACGTGCGGGCGGTTGCGGCGGAACCACGCCGCTCGCCCCGAGGCGGCTGGGGGTCCAGTTCTTGAAACCCAGCGGCGAGGTGACGTACCCTGACCACGTCCTTGCCTTGAACTCGTAAGCGCGGAGCGGATGTGGGAATTGACTGACAAAACCGCGCTTGTTTCGCTTACGCTCTTGTTTCGCTTACGCTCGGTCGTCTCGCCCACCCCAGCGAGATAGCGGCAAGCGCGTCGCGGTGGTGATCCGCGAAGCGCCCGCGCAGGCCCCGCAGCAAGAGCATGTGATCGTCATGCTTGGCGACTCCCCTTAGACGTCGGTGAACGCGGACCGGTACCTCCTCACCTTCATCGACGCCAGCCACAACGCGGGCGCGCCCATTCCCGCACCGGAGGAAACCTACCTCGCCCAGGGCGGGCGGGCCGCGGGCTTCGGCCACTGCGCGGACGCGGTGTGGGACCCCGTGCGCATGAACAACATCCTCGACCACTTCGCCTCGGCGTTCTTCGGCCTGCACCTCGCGGGTGATCGGGACAAGCAGACCTACCTCGACCTGATCCCGAACGGCAAGGACGGCAAACCGACGCCGGCGCACAACTACTGGAAGGGCTTCAAGCGACGAACCGCGGTGGGTCTCGTCTTCGAACATCTCCCGGCGTCCGGGTAGGACCCGGGCGAGGCTTCGACACCCTGCACACCGCGCTTCTTTCTGTTACGCTCTGAATACGTGGAACGTGGGATTCTTTGCTTGGTTCTCTCCGTTGCGCTGTGTGTCCCTGGGCCGGCCGTCATGGCACAGACGTCGAGTGATCAGGAAGTGGCCAAGGGCATCGCCGAGGTCGAGGAGGGGGACTACGATGCCGCCATCTTCACGCTCGACCGCGCCTCCCGGCCGACCCCAACCAGTCGCAAGCATTGTCGGAGGCATACCTGTACCTGGGCATCGCCTTCCTCGGCAAGGGCCACGAGGCCGCGGCCAAGGCGAAGTTCAAGGAGGCCGTGAAACTGATCAAGGACCTCACGCTCTCCCCGGAGAAGTTCGCCCCCAAGGTTATCAACCTGGTGGAAGCGGCTAAGGCCGAGGCGGCCCAAGCCACCACGACGCCGACCACGGCCGTTCCGGCGGCCAAGAAAGGCGGCGGATCCGGCAAGCTGCTGGTGATCGGAGGTGTGGTGATCGCGGGTGGGGCCGCGGCCGCGATCGCCGGCGGCGGCAACAAGAGCAGCAACGGCAGCAGCAACAGCCCAAGTGCGGCCTGCACGTCGATCACGGTGAACCGTACCGGTATCCTGGTGCAACCCAACGACAGTGGGGTCGAGGTGATCACCACGCCGGCACAGACCGGGAACTGGACGGCCCAGATCGACTGGAACGGCACTGCTCCCCTGCCCAACCTCTCGTTGTTCATCAACCACAACGGCACCAGCGACGGCTTCGCCACCGGCACCCTGACCGCGTCGACGCCCACATCCGCCCGGCGAACCGCTCAGTGGACGGGCACCGCCGGAACCCAGTATCGGGTCGCGGTGTTCCTGGACGGGAATGCCACGACGAGCGTGAACTACTCGATGACGGTGACCGGGCCCTGTCCGCAGTGAGGTACCAGCCGAACGAATGAACCGCCCTCTTGCCACGCGGTGGAGGTCTGACGATCGCGCTCGTTTCGCTTACGCCCTTGTCAGAAGAACAAACGGGATCACGGGAGTTGCCGCCGCCCTCGCCCTGCTGTGTGCCGGAACCGTCTCGGCCAAAGACGCTCAGGCCGCGAAGAAGGTCGTCAAACCGGGGACCTTTTGCGAAACTCAGGATGCGAAGGCCGGCCAGGAAGCGGTCACCCCGAAACTGATTCTGGAGCGATTCAAGGCCGGCAACCATCGTTTCACAACCGGCAAGGCGATGCCCCACGACTATGCCAGACAGGTCAAGGCGACGGCTTTGGGGCAGTATCCGCTGGCCAGCGTGGTGTCGTGTATCGACTCCAGGGTTCCCGCGGAGATTCTGTTCGATCAAGGCATCGGCGATTTGTTCAATGCGCGGGTGGCCGGCAACATCGTCAACGAGGACATTCTGGGCAGCCTGGAGTTTGCCTCCAAAGTGGCGGGTTCGAAACTCATCGTCGTGCTTGGGCACACGAGTTGTGGCGCGATCAAAGGCGCCTGCGACGATGTCAAGCCGGGGAACCTGACCGGGCTGATCGGCAAGATCAAGCCTGCGGTGGATGCGATTCAAAGCGACGGCAGTGACCGCACATCCAAGAACTACGCGTTCGTG
>JANLSZ010000318.1:0-3088 GCA_031362685.1 Vicinamibacteria bacterium
CGGTCGCGAACGTTCCCCCGCAAGGAGGGCGCAAACATCCGCACCAGGAGTTCTACCAGGTCGATACCTCCAACATCCTCTTCATCTGCGGCGGCGCGTTCGTCGGCCTCGACAAGGTGGTCGAGCGCCGCATCGGGCGAAAGACCCTTGGCTTCAAGACCGGCCAGAAGGCCGAGGTCGAGTCGAAGCAAGTCGAAAAGCAGGCGTTGCTCCAAAAGGTCCTGCCTCAGGACCTCATCCGCTATGGCCTCATCCCCGAGTTCATCGGCCGCCTGCCCGTGGTGGCCACCCTGCACGACCTGGATCAGCGCGCCCTCATCGATATCCTGACCACTCCGCGCAACGCGATCATCAAGCAGTACCAGCGGATGTTCGAGTACGAGGGAGTCAAGCTTCGCTTCACGGACGACGCCATGCTCGCCATCGCCGATCTCGCCGTCGAGCGGAAAATCGGCGCCCGCGGCCTGCGGATGATCCTCGAAGATCTCATGCTCGACCTGATGTACGACCTGCCCTCCCTCAAGAAGGTGAAGGAGTGCGTGATCACGCGCGAGGTCGTGGTTTCCGGCGAGAAGCCGATCATGGTGATCGAGAAGGCGGGCTAACCCGGAACGCCGAACTGCTTGAGCCAAGAGCTCAGGACCAGAGACTGACGCCGCGCGCCCTGAAGCCGGTGCACCCAAGGACCCAAGAAGGACCAATCTCCCATGGCTCCATCACACAAGCCCACCCCAGACACGCCCGAGGCTCTGCCCACCGTCCCCTTGCGCGACGTGGTCGTCTTCCCGCACATGATGATGACCTTCGTGATCGGGCGGAAGCCTTCGATCCTCGCCCTTGAGCACTCCCTGCAGCGGTCGAAGCGGCTGTTCCTCACCGCCCAGATCGACCCCAAACGCGATACGCCCTCGCCCCGTGAAGTGAGGGCATTCGGCACCATCTGCCAGATCGTCCAGAGCCTCCGGCTTCCCGACGGAAACCTGCGCGTTCTCGTGGAGGGCGTCGATCGCGGCCAGGCCCTGGAGTTTGGCGAGGAGAGCGGCTTCATGAAGGCGCTGGTGAGGGTCATCCCCCGCCAGGCCTCCGAAGGCGACGTAGACGGGATCGTCAAACGCGTGGTCGAGTTGTTCGACCGCTACGTGAAGATGTCCAACCATCTCCACTACGACGCCATGCTCGCCGCGGTTCGCGTCCAGGATGCGGGCAAGCTGGCGGACACCGTCGCCTCCCATCTCGTGCTTCCCACCGACGAGAAGCAGGCCCTCCTGGAGATGCCGTCACCCTCGGCCCGACTCGTCCGCCTCACCCAGGCTCTCGAGATCGAAGTAGAGCGGCTCGAAGCGGAGAAGCGCGAAGGGCGCGCGCCCAAGGGCGGCCGCCCGCCCAAGGAGAACTACCTTTCGGAGAAGATGAAGACCCTCCAGAAGGAGCGGCAGAAGGAAGAGCGGCCAAGCGAGTTCGACGAGCTCAAGGAGCGGATCGAGAAGGCGAAGATGAGCAAGGAGGCGCTCGAAAAGGCCCGCCAGGAATTGAAGCGCCTCGAAGGCATGCCGCCGATGTCCGCCGAGGCCACGGTCTCGCGGAACTATCTCGAATGGCTGGTAGCCATGCCCTGGCGCCGCAAGGCCAAGGAGACTCGCGACATCAAGGCCGCCGAAGTGATCCTCAACGAGGATCATTACGGCCTCGACAAGATCAAGGAGCGAATCCTCGAGTTCCTCGCCGTACGACAGCTCGTCGACGAGCCCAAGGGCCCGATTCTCTGCTTCGTCGGCCCTCCCGGCGTGGGCAAGACGTCGCTTGCGCGTTCCATCGCCCGTTGCACGGGACGCCCCTACGTGCGCTTCTCCTTAGGCGGCGTGCGCGACGAGGCGGAAATCCGGGGCCACCGGCGCACCTACATCGGCGCCCTTCCCGGCCAGATCGTCAAGCTCATGCGGAAGGCCGCGACCCGCAATCCCGTCTTCCTGCTCGACGAAGTCGACAAGATGACCTACGACTTCCGCGGCGATCCCTCATCGGCCCTGCTCGAGGTACTCGATCCGGAGCAGAACAAGAATTTCTCGGACCATTACCTCGATGTCGACTTCGACCTCTCCTCGGTGTTCTTCATCGCCACCGCCAACACCCTGCACGGCATCCCCCACGCTCTGCAGGATCGCCTCGAGATCGTTCGACTCGCGGGCTACACCGAGGTCGAGAAGATCGAGATCGCCAAGCGCCACCTCATACCGAAACAACTCGAGCAGAACGGTCTCAGGATCGCGAACCTCGAGATCCCGAACGAGGCGCTAAGGACGGTGATAAGGCGCTACACCCGCGAAGCCGGCGTCCGGAGCCTGGAGCGCGAACTGGGCAATCTGGCGCGCAAGACGGTGCGCGACCTGACCCGCGACAAGGTGGATTCGATCACCATCGATGATGAGCGATTGGCCAAATACGCCGGGGTGCAGAAGTTCCGCTACGGCGAGACCGACGCGGAGGACGCGGTCGGCATCATCACCGGCCTGGCCTGGACGGAGTTCGGCGGCGACATCCTGACCATCGAGGCGGTCAAGATGCCCGGCAAGGGCCGCATGTCGATCACCGGCAACCTCAAGGACGTGATGAAGGAGTCGATTGCGGCTGCGAACTCCTATGTCCGCAGCCGGGCCACCAAGTTCGGCTTGGAGCCGCCGTCGTTCGAGCGGACCGACGTGCACATCCACGTGCCAGATGGGGCGACTCCTAAGGACGGTCCCTCCGCCGGCGCGGCCATGGCCACGGCGATCGTGTCGGTGCTGACGGGGATTCCGATCCGCGCCGACATGGCGATGACCGGTGAGGTTACGCTGCGTGGCCGGGTGACGGCGATCGGCGGCCTGAAGGAAAAGCTGCTGGCGGCTCTGCGGTCCGGCGTCAAGACCGTGCTGATCCCGCAGGAGAACGAGAAGGACTTGGCCGACATCCCGGACAATGTCACCTCGGCGCTGCAGATTATCCCCGTCAGCACCATGGATGAGGTGTTGGCCCGGGCCCTTGTCCGCCAGCCGGTGGCCATCGAATGGACCGAGCCCGTTCCCGTCGCCGTCCCCGGTGACGACGGGAC
>JANLSZ010000051.1:0-15696 GCA_031362685.1 Vicinamibacteria bacterium
TGTGGGGTTTCTCCCAATAGTCACGTCCGACGGACGTCCACGGCACGGACTGCGTCCGTGACTATTGGAAGAAACCCCATGACCGTCATTGCGAAGGCCACTGTCCGTCCGCATGGCCTGAAGCAATCTCCTTGGAGATTGCTTCGGTCCACCCCAAAACGATGGGTCCCTCGCAATGACGAAAAGGAGCTTAAATGGGCCTTACTCGCACGGGTTTCTCAGCAGGAGCCATTCGTTCCGGTACCGCGAGCGCGAAGCCTGGCCTTGGGCCACGAAGCAACCCCATCCAACCACTACCAACTCCGCGAGCGAGCCCCCGACTTCAGGGGCGCGGGTCGTCTTCTCGACGGGGTCGAACTCCTCCGCGAGCAGGGCGGGGGTTACGGCCGTAAGCTCTCAAACAAGGCGGACTTCGCCGCTTGTGCGCCGCACCTCAGTTAACTAACATGTTCAAGAAATGCGAGTACCAAACATCGTCTCGGTCGTCGTCTTCCTGGTCGGCGCTCTCGTTCCCCCCGCCTTTTCCCAATCCGCCGAAGACGTCGCTTCGCTGCGGCGGGACATCGATGCGGTCCGGGACACTCAGAAAGTGATTCTCGGCGAGCTCGAAGCCATCAAGAAACTTCTGCAGCAGGTTCCCCCCCCCGCCCCCGGGCCGGTGGCGGCGGGCTTCAAGGAAGCCGTTCTCGCTCTCGAAAGCGCCCCCGCCAAGGGCGATCCCAAAGCCAAGGTCACGCTGGTCGAGTTCTCGGATTTCCAGTGTCCCTACTGCGGACGCAATTTCCAGCAGGTCTACCCGCAGGTCTATGAGCAATACGTCAAGACCGGAAAGGTGAGGTACGTCTTCCTGGATTTCCCTCTGGAATCCATGCATCCCTTCGCCTTCAAGGCGTCGGTCGCCGCGCGCTGCGCGGGGGCGGAGGGCAAGTTCTGGGAGATGCACGACAAGCTCTTCACGAAGCAGACCGCGCTGGCCGAGGATGCTCTGATGGGATACGCGAAGGAGTTGGGCTTGAATGGTCCCAGTTTCAAGGAATGCCTCGAGGGCGTCGCGCATGACGCCAGGATCCGCGCCGACATGGCCCAGGGCCAGGCCGCCGGCGTCACCGGCACCCCCGCATTCCTTCTCGGCTTGACCCAGCCGAAGGGGGCCAGGTTCACCGCGGTCAGGAACATTCCGGGCGCCCAGCCCTTCGAGGCCTTCAGGGCAGCCATCGACGCTCTCCTCGCCGCCGGACCGGTGGCGGGCAAATAGCTCATGAAGACCAGGGACCACCGAGGGGCGATCCTTGGTGGTCCTCTCACCCTCGCCCTTGGCAAGGCGGCCCGGCTGAGAAGGTGCCGGTAGGGCGGGCGGGCCCTAGGTCGAGACGCCGGAACGCCCCCAGGAACCTGAAGAGGGACTACCTGCGGTCGTAGACGACCGTGGATACCGTCGATTTGCCGTCCGCTCCAGTGCTCGTGGTCACGAGGGTGCGGGTCTTGCCGTCGGCCGAGACGGAGACGCGGCTCGTGGCTGCGATCTTGCCGCCGACTCTGGTCACGAGCTCGTAGTGGTGGCTGTCGATCCGCGAGAACGCGAGGGTGACCGGCGGATTGGTCCCCTTGAGCTCGCTGGGCTGGCCGTCGAACATGGTGACCACTTCGGTGTGGGTGGAGTGGCCGCCGCCGTCGATGCCGTCGGAGGTGACCTTCACCGAGCCGCCGGTCACCATCTCGAGGCGGCTGGTCCCGCTGGTGGGGGCGGTTCCGGGGTTGTACTTCGATTTCGCCACGTTCAGCCTCCACTTGCCGAGCCATGCGTCGGTGGCCTGCGCGCCGCCGCCCTCCGCGATGCTGCGCCCGATCAGAGCCAGCAACAAAAAGGCGGCGAGGCGGAGAACGCTGGCCGGTTGCTTCAACATCGAGATCGTTCCTCCCCAATAGGCGTCCCCCTTGAGTTCTGAGAACAGGTCCCCGCCGGGGAAGGGCACAAACACCGTAGGCTATCGCCTTCATGGGCGCGAGCGCAATCGGCAACCGGCCATCACGGGGCGAGGCCAGACCGCTCCGGAGTCTTTCTCTCCCTCTCTCTCTTGCCCGCCCTGGTCGGATGCGTGTAGCGTAGCCGTGCCCACGGTTCAATCGGAATGCGAGGGCGTTCGGCGCGGACGCAATTATTTGATGAGGGTTGAAAACGTGAGAAACCATAAAGTCCTTTTCCTCGTTCTCTTCGCCGCGCTGGCCGCGCCCTCGGGCGATACGGTATCCGCCGGTAGCGCCGCCAAGGCCGAGATGGCTTCCCTGGCGGTCGGCGCCGAGGGCGCGAACGAAGTCGCGAAGAGCGAGGCCGCGATGTCCCTTGCCCCCCAAGCCGGCACGGTTTCCCGGCGGCTTTCCAACCTCGCCAAACTCGGCGAACTGAACCCCGCCCAGGACGAGCCGGCCCAGTCCATCCCTCCGGATCAAACGCCGGCGATCATCGTCGGCAAGTCGGTTTCAAACGACGAGTCGCCCGCGTTGCGCGACATGAAGATTCAGCCCGTGACCCCGAAAGAAGAGGGGGACGAGATGGAAGCCAATGAAAACCCGAAGCTCCCGCACCGCCACGTGGACCAGCCTGACCCGGTGATCCAGCGCACGTTCAGAGAACCGAATGCTCCGGTGCTCAACATGCCCAGCCCCCTTCTCACCTTCGACGGCATCGTCTTCCCCGGGGTCGCCTGCAACTGCGCCCCCCCCGACACCAACGGCGAGGTCGGCTTGACCCAGTACGTCCAGATGGTCAACGAGGGCTTCCAGATCTTCGACAAGACTACCGGCGCGTCAGTCTTAGGCCCGGCCGGAATCACCACGCTCTGGGCCGGTTTCGGCGGAGTTTGCGAAAACAACGGCAGCGGCGACCCGGTCGTGCTGTACGACCAGCTCGCCGACCGCTGGGTCATCACGCAGTTCGCCGGCGTGGCGGTCCCCACGGACGAGTGTATTGCCGTCTCGAAAACCGGAGACGCCACGGGCGCCTATTACCGTTACGATTTCAACCTGGGCACCAACTTCTTCGACTATCCGCACCTGGGTGTCTGGCCTGACGGCTATTACATGGCCATGAACGTTTTCAACACGGCCGGATCCGCGTTTCTGGGGCCGCAGGCGTTCGTCTTCGATCGTGCGAAGATGCTGGCGGGATTGCCCGCTACCTTCCAGACCCCCGGAATTACCGGGGGCGCAACCGAAGATTCGTTCCTGCCCGCGGACCTCGACGGTTATTCGCTGCCGCCCGCAAACGCGCCTAACTCTTTTGTGGAGACACCGTTTACCGGTACCTACAGGACGTTCCACTTCCACGTTGACTGGGCCGTCCCGGCCAATTCGACCTTTACGCTTTTTGCCAGTCCCGTCTCGGCCGCCTTTTCAGAACTCTGCGGCGCGACCCGGGCTTGCGTCCCGCAGTTGGGCAGCGCGGACAACCTGGACGGCATTGGCGACCGCTTGATGTATCGGCTGGCCTATCGGAATATTGGGGGCGTCGAATCGCTGGTCGGCAACCACACCGTGCTTGCGGGCGGCGTGGCCGCGCCGCGCTGGTTCGAGTTGCGCGGAGTCACCGCCGGTCCGGTGACGGTGTTCCAGGAGAGCACCTACCAGCCCGACACCACCTGGCGCTGGATGGGCAGCGCGGCCATGGACAATCAGGGTAATCTCGCCCTCGGCTATAGCGCTTCCAGCGCTGCGATCAACCCGGACATCCGCTATGCCGGACGTCTGGCGAGCGACCCGGTCAACACGCTGGCCCAGGGTGAGGCCACTCTGCACGCCGGCACCGGCAGTCAAATCGGGACCGGCAATCGCTGGGGCGATTACAGCGACCTGACCGTCGATCCTTCGGACGACTGCACCTTCTGGTACACCCAGGAATACTATTCCACCACCGCGACCTTCGCCTGGCGCACCCGCATCGGCAATTTCAAGTTCCCGACCTGCACCCAGTCGCCGCGCGGCACCATTTCCGGCACGATTACCAGTTGCCAGACCGGCCTGCCGATTCCGAATGCGCAGGTTACGATCGACGGCGGCTACGGGCGCGGCACCGACGCCGCGGGCATGTACTCCGCGATCCTCGCCCCCGGCACTTACAACGGCAGCGTCACCGGCGCCGGTTATGACACCGCGTCGCAGACGGGCATGGTCGTGAACAATGGCGGCAACGTGACTTTCAACGCCTGCCTGAACGGCAACCTGAAGCAACCGGTGGCCGATACCTCGAGCATCCTCGCGGATGCCTGCGCTCCATCGAACGGGGTCATCGATCCCAACGAGGCCGTCACCATCAGCCTCGGGATCAAGAATACCGGCACCCTCAGCACCGTGAACCTGGTGGGCACTCTGCAGGCTACGGGCGGCGTCACCAGCCCGGGTGCTCCGCAGAACTACGGCGTCGTGGTCGCCGGGGGCGCGACCGTCTTCCGCCCGTTCACTTTCACCGCCGCCAATCTGAGTTGCGGCTCGCCAATTATGATTACCCTGCAATTACAGGACGGGGCCACGAATCTGGGCACGGCCACTTACAACAACAGTACGGGCGTCCTCGTAACGAATAATTACAGCAGCGGAAATGTCGCGGTTCCTGTTCCCGACAACCTCCCGGCCGGGGTGGACATTCCGATCACCGTGACCGATGTGATGACGCTCTCGGATGTCAATGTCAGTATCCGCGTGAATCACACCTTCGATGGGGACCTCAACATCAGTCTTATCCATCCGGATAACACCAGTGTCCCACTCTCCCTCCGTCGCGGCAGTGGTGGCGACAACTTCGGCACCGGCGCCAATGATTGCTCGGGAGTCGGGACGGTGTTTGATGATCAGGCACTCACGCTGATTTCCGCCGGGGCGGCGCCATTCTCCGGTTCGTTCAAGCCGGAAACACTGCTGAGCGCGCTCAATGGCAAACCTTCCAACGGCACCTGGAAACTGCATGTCGCCGACGCGGTGGCGACCGACACCGGCACGGTGGGCTGCTTCAAGCTGGAACTGAACCGGCGCAGCGTTTGTTGCGGCAGCCTGATCAACGCCGCTCCGCCTCCGGTGCTCGTGAGCGAGAGCATGACCCCGCCCAACAACGCGCCGGACCCGAACGAAGCGGTCACGGTCAACCTGCCCCTGGTGAACGTGGGCGGAACTCCGACGACCAATCTGGTGGCGACCCTGCAGGCCAGCGGCGGCATCACCGCGCCCAGCGGGCCTCAGAGCTATGGCGCGCTCAGCGATGGCGGGAGCCCGGTGTCGCGGCCCTTCAGCTTCCGGGTCGGCGCAACCTGCGGCAGCACCATCACTCTGACCCTCGCCCTGCAGGACGGCGCCACGAATCTCGGTACGGTTACCTACACGATGCAGGTGGGAACCACGGTGGCGGGAGCGCCCCAGACGTTCTCGAACGCGACGACGATTATCATCAACGACCTTTCGACGGCGACCCCGTATCCGTCGAACATCGCCGTGTCCGGCGTGGTCGGCACCGTGGGTAAGGTGACCGTGACCCTGAACCAGCTCAACCACACCTTCCCGAACGACGTGGACGTGCTGTTGGTCGGCCCGACGGGAAACAAGTTCATTCTGATGTCCGACGTCATCGGGGGCACGGATTGGGTAAATACCAATTACACCTTCGACGACGCGGGGGCCGCCTTCATACCGATCAGCGCCGCCCCCGTCGCCGGCACTTTCAAACCGACGAACTATACAATCTGCCAGGATCCATTCACGGCCACGGCGCCGGCCGGACCGTACTTGTCGCCCGGAGGCATAACCGGACAAACCCAATGCGGTACCAACACCCTGACCACGGCTTTCGCCGGCACAAACCCGAACGGTACCTGGAGTCTCTACGTGGTGGATGATGTCGGCACCGACACAGGTCAAATCACCGGCGGCTGGTCGCTAACGATCACGCCCAACTCGCCGGTGTGCAGTTCCAGTTCATGCGGTAACGGGGTCGTCGACGCAGGCGAGGCCTGCGACAGCTATGGGCTGGTGGGTTCCTGTTGCACGGCCTCGTGCGGCGTCGCGGCGAGCGGAACGGTTTGCCGCCCGTCTACGGCCGCGTGCGACGCGCAGGAGGCTTGCCCGGGCGGGTCGGACGCATGTCCGGCCGACGTCAACGCGTGCATTCCGACCGCACCGACGGTGACCAGCCCGACAAGCTCTTCGATCACGGGCACCACCGCGACCCTCGGCGGCAACGTGACCTTGGACGGTGGCTCGGCGATCACGGATCGCGGTGTCGTCTACGCGCAGACCGCGGCCAACAACGATCCGCAGATCGGCGGGACCAGCGTCACCAAGGTAACGGTGGTCGGCACGACCGGGCTCTTCTCCACCGGAGTCACGGGCCTCGCACCGACCACGGGCCACTCGTTCAAGGCTTTCGCGACGAACGTGATCGGGACGAGCTACACCAGTGTCGCGACCTTCGCGACGACGTGCCCAGTCATCACGCTGGGGAGCCTGCCCGACGGAAACCTGACCGTGCCCTACACGGGATCGGCCACGGCATCGGGGGGCACGGGGCCCTACACCTACGCGGTCACGTCCGGAACGCTTCCGGGCGGGCTTTCGCTCACCGCGTCGGGCGCAGGCGCGGGGGACCTCAGCGGGACCCCGACGAGCACGGGAACGTTCCCCTTCGACATCACCGCGACCGACACTTCCGGGACGGGGACGTGCACGGGAGTGCAGAGCTACAGCGTGGTGATCGGCCCCGAGCCGGGCCAGGACTTCTTCACCCTCGCCCCCTGCCGCGTGCTCGACACGCGGAATGCCGCGGGACCGCTTGGAGGCCCGGCGCTGGTGGCCCTGGCCGATCGGAGCTTCGTGATGACGGGAGCGTGCGGGATTCCCGCGAATGCGAAGGGGATCTCCTTGAACATCGCGGTGACCCAGCCCACGATAGCGGGGAACATCCGGCTCCATCCGGGCGGGACATCGGTGCCTCTGGTGTCGTCGATCAACTACAAGGCGGGGCAGACGCGATCGAACAACGCGGTGGTTCCGCTGAGCGCCCTGGGTGAACTCGCGGCGTATCTCGATCAGGTTTCGGGGACGGCCCACCTGATCATCGACGTGAACGGGTATTTCAAGTGACCTGTCCGTAGCACGCAGGGCGGAGGATTTCGTCCGAGGCCCGCTTCACTACCCGTGTACTCGAGTCTCCATGGCAAGGAGGCGAGAGTCGTCTGCAGCCAACCTGATCGAGCGGGTGCTCCCGGAGACTCCCGCCGAAGTTCTGGCCCGCATGAACCGCGCGCTGTCGCGACATGAGCGCGCCAACGCCGCCAAGCCCACAAGGCCAAGGGCGAGCCCAAGGCGGGCTCATTCAACGTCCCGTCGCTGACCGCGGCTGCTGCAGGGCCGAGTGAGCGTCGAGGCTAAAGTCCGCGTCGCGTGTCCCCATCGTCCCAAGTAGAGCCCAAGCAGGTGGCCGGCGTGCTGGCAGGTGCGCTGGCGCTGACTGCGCTCGTATCGCACGTGGTCGGCAGTTGGCTGGGAGTGGGCTTCGAGCCGATCTCGCACGGCGTGGTCGGGCGATCCGACCGGCCGCACGTGCGCGTGTACGGGTCCTCGCTCACGTTGTTCGGCCTGGACTACGAGAAGCTCGGACAGACGCTCGATCGAAGCGTAGCCGGCACGTTCGTGCCACGCGGCTCACCCTGCGAGATCGAGGTGCTGCTGGACAGCCAGCCCGACGACGGCACGCCGTTGTGGCTGGGCGTCTCGCTCTTCGACCTCAACGAGAACGTCGTGGCCGATCACCGCGCCGCGCTCGTACCCATGGCGCGCACGCTCCAGGACCTGGCCCAGGCGCCTGTCGCCTGGACGCTGAAGAAACGCATCGTCTCCGGCTACGTGGCCCTGCCCTTCGCGCGGATCTTCCCGACCGCGGGCAAGTCCATCGCGGTCATGACCGGCCTGCGGCACCGCGCCCGCGGCCTGCTGCACGCCTCGAGGGATGAGGGCGATGCCGATGCCGCCCTGACCCTCGACCTGGCGCGGGTCCCCGCCACGGCCGAGAGCATCGCAGACTGGACCGCGGCCACGCGCCTGCGTGTGCTCGGGAACTACCGCACCACGGGCATCGACCGCCACGAGTTCCGCGGCCCCAAGTGGCGGGCCCTTCAGCGACTGAGCGAGCGCTATGGCGCACGCCTGACCGTGATCGTGTTCCCACTGTCGCCCCTGTACGAGGCCGAGTTCGACCCGGGCGGCCACGCGCGGGCGCGCCTGGTCGAACTGCTCGACGGCCTCGAGCGGGCCGGTCAGGGCACGCACTTCGTGCGGCTCGATCGCCTGCCCGCGCTCGCCAACAACGCGGCCTACTACGACCCGGTGCACCTCAACGCGCCGGGACGATCGTTGGCCACACGCGCCGTGCTGTCCGACCTGGTGAAAGCACCTTGATCTTCAGCTCGTACGAGTTCCTGCTGTTCTTCGTGACCGTACTGCTGCTGCGCGGCCGGTGGCGCAGCTTTGCCGCCGAGAAGTGGTTCCTGCTCGTGGCCAGCTACGTCTTCTACATGAGCTGGGACCCACGCTACGCCCTGCTGATCTTCTTCACGTCGTACGTCGACTACCGCATCGGGCTCTGGCTGGGGCAACTCGAAGAGCCGCGCGCCCGGCGCCGCGCGCTGGTGCTGAGCCTGGTCCTGAACCTGGGGTTGCTGGGGTTGTTCAAGTACACGAACTTCCTGCTGGCGACCGTCCAGGACGTGCTGGCCGTGGCCGGCCTGTCGATGCGGCTGCCGGCGCCCGAGATCGTGCTGCCGGTGGGCATCTCGTTCTTCACGTTCCAGAGCATGAGCTACACGATCGACGTGTACCGCCGCGCCATCCCGCCCTGCCGCTCGGCGCGCGACCTCCTGTTGTTCGTGGCCTTCTTCCCGCAGCTCGTGGCCGGACCGATCGTGCGCGCGTCCGAGTTCCTGCCGCAGCTCGCCGCGCGGGTGCGCCCGAGCGCGAGGGACGTCGAGGTCGGAGTGGGTCTGTTCCTGCAAGGCGCCTTCAAGAAGCTGGTGATCTCCGACCAGGTGGCCCGCCACGTGGACCTGATCTTCGCGCGCCCGGGAGAGTTCGCGGCCGTGAGCCTGCTGCAGGGCCTGCTGGGCTACGCGCTGCAGATCTACTGCGACTTCTCGGGCTACAGCGACATGGCCGTCGGCTGTGCGCGGCTCATGGGCTACCGCTTCCCCGACAACTTCCGCATGCCCTACGCCGCCTCGGACCTGCCGGACTTCTGGCGCCGCTGGCACATCTCGCTCTCGACCTGGCTGCGGGACTATCTCTACATCCCCCTGGGCGGGAACCGCTGGGGGGGCGCGCGAACGCGCCTCAACGTGCTGGTCACCATGTTGCTGGGTGGCTTGTGGCACGGCGCGAGTTGGAACTTCGTGCTCTGGGGCTGTCTGCACGGGGCGGCGCTGGCGCTGCAGGCGCGCTGGCTGCGCGGGCGCGAGTACGCGCGCGGCCCGCTCGCGGGGGTCGCTGCGCGCGCGTTCGCTCTGGCCGTGGTGCTGCTCGGCTGGATCCCGTTCCGCTGCCAGACCCTGCCCGAGGCCGGCCAGTTCGCCGGTCGCCTGCTTACCGGCCGCGCCGATGGGGCCGTGCTCTGGTCGCCGCAGATCCTGGCGTGCGTCGGCCTGGTGCTCCTTGTGCACGTGCTGGTACCTCGCGACTCCGACCTGATGCAGGTCCTGCCCGAGCGCTCGCCCATCCTGCGCATCGCAGTTCTCGGCGCGCTGCTCTCGGGGATCGTCCTGTTCGGGGCGACAGATGCCGCCCCGTTCATCTACTTCCAGTTCTGATCGCGCGAGGGTCTGTTCCGGACCCCGCAAGACCCCGAGAATCCGAACCGGGCTACTTCAAATACCGGTCCAGCCAGGCCAGCGCGGTAAGCCGCCTGGTGCGGCGGGAGTGGAGGTCGTCCCAGGTGGGCGTGACCGCCCGTTTCATGTTGACCAGCGCCTCGTGTCCGACCTCGAGGCCACGAAACCCCCGCGGGAGCCACTCCCACCACCTGCTTGCTCGATGCGTTGATCCGCATCGCCGGCGGTGCGCCCGCCCCCTCGCCGGCGCCGCTCCCCGCGGGTCCAAACCGCGTTCAGACGACTTGCGGTCTGCCGTAGACCTGCGCGCAACCGCGACGGCGTTAAGGGATCATCGCGAACTTATCGACCTCGAGGAAGAAGCAGCCGACCTGTGCCTGCAGGTTGACCGTGATCCGGACCGTCTGGCCGACGAACGCCGCGAGCGACGCGGTCATCGGGGTCAACGGGATCGACGGTGGGGACGCCCCGGTGGTGGTGAACACGGTGCTGAGGATGGCGTCGGTCACCGGATTCCGGACTTCGATCGAGAGGGTCTGTCCAGGGCCGAAGGGGTTGGAGTTTAGGTAGAGCATCGACCACGACAGGGTCGGGGTAGCCGCGGGGATCGTGATGTTCTGCCAGAGCCGGTGGTTCTCGGGACCCCCCTGGCTGTTGTACGCAGCCTTGGTGCCCGCCGCCGTGACGATGGTGAGGGAGCCAACGCCGAAGCAACTCGGCGAGAAGTCGATGTTGTCGAAGAAGTCGTGGACGACCAACCCCGCCGTGAGCGCCTGGCCGTTCGTCCCGATCCCCCACAGGCCGGCCGTCGGATTTCCCGAGTCCTCGTTCAGGGTCCAGCCGGCGTAGTCTGACTCGAAGCTGCCGTTGACAAAGGGGACAGGAAGGGCACCGGTGGTGAAGGCGAAGCTGCGGGGGGCGGCGAGCGGAACCCCCGCCGGATTCTTGATCGCGATGGTCAGGGTGGCGGTGTAGGTCGCGTTGGGCGCGAGGGCGGCCCCCGGTGTGAAAGTGGCGGTGCTGCCCAGATAACTCACGACGCCGCTCACCGGCCCGCCGGGCCCGGTGAGCAGGAAGGTCGAGGCGGTAATGGTGGTCGGATCCACGGGATCGGCGAAAGTGGCGGTGACCGCAGTGTTGACGGGCACCCCGGTGGCCAGATTGACGGGGACCCTCCCGGCTCGAATCCGCGGACGATGTCGTCCGACACATGGCGAGGAAGTGAGCGGTCGAGCCATCGAGCAACGTCGCGCCCTCGAATCCGTAGACGTGCGCGATGTTGGGGTGATTGAGCGAGGCGAGGACCTGCGCCTCCCGCTTGAAGCGGGCCAGGCGTTCCGGGTCGCTCGCCAGGGCCGCCGGCAGAACCTTGATCGCGACGTCGCGATTGAGCGTGGCGTCGTGTCCCCGATACACCTCGCCCATGCCGCCCGCGCCGATGGGCGCCGTTATCTCATACGGTCCGAGCCGCGATCCGGGCGTGAGCGCCATGGAATCCGCGGAGTCTAGGTCTTCCGATGGGATCCTGCGCGAAACGGGTTCCGCACCCGGACTCCGCCGTACGACTGACCGTCGCTCAAGTCTTCTGAGAGCACCGTGTCGCAGCCCATCATCCGCGCGGCCTCGATGATGGCGGCGTCCCAGTATGAGACTTTGAATCGTCGGGAGGAGCCGACGGCGGCCCGGAAGAGGTCCAACGTATTGTTCTGGACTTCAAGGGCCTGCCAATGATCGATGTAGTCCTCGGCCAGGCGATGGGGCAGAGCCCCTTCCCGCGAAACCCTCGTGGCCTGAACGTAGAACTCCTGGAGGACTTGAACCGAGAGGGCGAGTTCCCCGACCGGCGAATCGAGGATCTCGATGGCGATATCAGTCTTGCGGCGCTCGGCCGGATCCTTGCTGATGGCGTACAGGAGGATGTTGGTGTCGACGAACTTCATCGGCGCTTCGCGGGCTTGCGGTACAGCTCCTCGCGCGAGAGGCGCCGGCCCGCGGACAGAACCGGGGTCTGCGCACGAAGTTCCTCGAAGCGGCGCTTGCGGGCTTCGGCTCCCGTCCCGGCCGCGGCGAACTCGGCGAGGGTCCGGGCCACCACGGCGCTCACCGAAGTGGAAAGCTCCGCCGCGCGCACCCGAGCCCGCCGGTAGGTCTGCTCGGATACCGTGACTGTGATATTGGGCATGCCGTCACATTATCACAGGCAGGGAAGGTCTACCGCGGAGGCACCTTCGCACCTCCCCGAGCCAGTTGAGGACCACGTTGATCTGGCTGGGGGTCGAGTTCTGGTCCCCTGGCGGCGCGAGAAACCGGCGGCCGTCGGGAGACACCGATACCCCTGCCTGCTGCGGCTGGGTCATGACTCCGGGCGCCTCGTTACGGGCATGGCCAGGCTGCGCGCTTCAGAGAACCGGCCGCGCCGAACTTGACGCGCAGACCCCGCTTGTTTCACCTACAATCCCTGAAATGCCGGGTCGCGAAGCGATGCGGGCAGGTGCGGTGGCCTCTAGAGGAGAGAAATATGAACTGGACTCGAATCGCACTCGCCGGCGCCGCCGCCGGACTCGTAACCTGGATTTCGGACTTCGTGCCGCACGGCATGGTCATGGCCGCGACCTACAAACGCCTCAGTACCGTGTTCACGCAGACCGAAGCCAATCCGGCGTGGTTCCTCTCCTTCGGGTTCTTCCTCGGGCTCGTGATCTTCTTCCAGCGCTTCTACGACCCCATGGTCATCGACGGCTACCCCTACTACCTCGCCTGGTGTCAGGGCGGAATCAGCATGATCGACAGTCTCCTCGCCGGAGCGGTGATCGGATCGAGCCTCAAGTCGTAGCTTCATGCATCTGAGGGTCGCGTGTTGCACTTGATCTTGGCAGCGGTGATCTGCTCGAGCGTCGAGCGCTGCGTGGCCGCGTCCCACGCCGCCTTGCGCAGTGGGAACCTCGAGCGCGCCGAGGCGGCGGCTCTCACCGGCCTGCGCCTGGGCGAGTGCTCCGACGACGGCCCGGCCAGCGACGCCCCACTGGTGATGGCGCGCATCGCGCTGCGCCGCGGCGAGCCTCTGATGGCCCGGGCGTGGCTGGGGGCGCAACCGGACGATCGCGCGCTGCAGCGCCAGGTGGAGGCGGCGATCGCGCGCTTGCCGCCAGCCACCGGACCGGCCGGACGCTACTCGCAGGAGCAGGGGGCCGGCCTGTGGGACGAGGTCGTTATCACGCAGCCCGACAACGCCCGCGTGCACTTCAAGCTCGACGGCGTCCGCCTGAACCGCGGCCGGTGCGAACATCCCGAACTCTTCACCGGCGGCGACCTCACCTCGGTCGTGCCCGCCCTGGCCCTGCTGGAGGGAGAGGCGGCCCGGCAGGACGACGCCTTCGTGTTCGAGTCGCGAGAGTTCCTGGTGAACGACGAGGGGCCGGCGTGCCGCCTCACCTTCCGCTTCTCCCCCGGCGCGCTCACCCTCGAGCAGGACCGGCCCGGCGAAGCCTGCGGATTCGGCTTCAATGTGAACGTGGGCGGCGATTACGTACGCACGAAGTGACGACGACCCGCAGTAGAGCACCAGCCCGAAGGCGACGCTGACGAACACGCCCGTCGGCTCGCGCGTGACCGGATCGCCCGGGCAGTAGTCGCCGCCGCCGGCATCTCACGCGGCCGCGCCGTGGGCGCGCGCATCCTGGCCCGCCCGAGGGGGACTGGCGAAAGGACTTCGGTTCATGATGCTTACAATGCAGCCCATGTCGACGACGCCGGATTCCCCAGAGCCGACCCGTTCCGGCGCCGGACCCGTAGCGACCGGTTGTCTCGCGAGCGGCTGCCTCCACGTCGTCTTCTCCTTCGTCGTCGCTGGCCTGGGCTCGCTGGTCCTGGCCGGCCGTGACGGGTACCTGATCGTCCTGCTGTTCTGGGCCGTTCTCGGCGTCGTTCAGTGGATCTACATCGTCCCGCTGGCGATGCTCGCTCGCCGTTTCGGCCAGAACGGGCTCGCGAAGGGCCTTTGGATCGGTGCCTGCGTGGTCGCGCTCACCAATCTCGCCTACTGGCTGGGCCTGGGATACCTCGGTCTGCAGAACCGTGCCGAGGCGAAGCGGATCCAAAAGGTCGAGCACGAACACCCGATCGAGCACCTCGACGTCCACGGCACGATCGTCACGGCCAACGCGGGCCACGTCGAGGTGAAGACCGCCGACGGGATCGTGTCCTTGACGATCGGGCCCTACACCGAGTTCATCCGGCTGAAGACGAACGGCGGCTATGAGATCGCGACCCCGGCGATCGTCGAGGTCGGCGCCGAAGTGTTCATCGATGGCTCGCGCTCCAAGGACGTGCCCGCATCGGCGAGCATTCTTCGGGTGAAGATGCACGACCGCCCGTAGCGGGCGAGGTCCTCCTGCGGGTCTCCAGACCCGTGAGCTGGGCTGCGAATCCCGGTGAGCCTCGGCCGGCCTCGGTCAAGACTGAACTGCGCCCGAGGGGCCGAACAAAGTGAGACTCTTAACAGAGTCGCTTGACAGCGACCCTTTCCGGACGCGATAGTCGAGCCCATGCAAGCGGTAACCATTCGAGAAGCCAAGACACGCCTGAACGAACTCATCAAGGCGGCGGCGCGAGGAGAGCAGGTGGTGCTGATGCGACGGTCTCAGCACGTGGCCACCATCGTCCCTATCTCAGCCCGCGACGTCGAGCTGTCGACCCTGATCTCCGACGCTCAGGCCGATCGGCTCTGGCAGAGCATCAGCGACGAACGCAGGCAAAAGGCCTCCGCTACCTTCAGGTCCGCTGATATGGCGGTGCGGGCGCTCAAGCAGACGACCGCCCCCAAGCGGGCCTCGGCGAGACGAGCCGCCCGGGACTGATGCGAATCGTCCTCACGGAGCGCTTTCAAGGCGACATCCGGTCCCTCACGCCCGCCGAACGCGATCGCGTTCTGGAGGCCATGCTCGCGATTCCAAGAGCGGTCGGCGATGTCCACACTCACGCAGGCCTGGGCGTGCGCAAGATCCACCGAAGTGGAATCTGGGAGGCGCGGGTCGGCCTCAATCTCCGCCTGGTCTTCGCCCCCGCCGACGGATTCCTGACCTTCGTAAGGGCAGGTTCGCACGACGACGTCAAGCGATTTCTCCGAGACCTCTAGATTCAGGCGGCGCCGGTTCAGGGTTAGAGGGCCGACCCTGCCGCGGCCTGCTCCGGACCTGTGAACAACGTTGGCCTGCACGGCCGTTCGGTCGTTCCTCCATCGCAGAGCCTCCCTGCGTCTCTTTTTCGGTTGAGGCCCGCACCCCCCCCACGGGGGTGGTAGCGTCGGTGCCAGAACAGGCCCGCGTGGCCGTCGGCGACCGCAGGGTCGCTCGATGGGCGCGGAATGCCCCCAAGGAGAAATCGACAATGAAAGCAATGGGCAGACGGCAGTCGGTATTGGTGAGCGCATTGGTGCTCGCGGTGTCCGTGTCCTTCGTGACGCCGATCGGCGCGCAGGACCCGTCGTCGCCGGCTTCGCTTTTGGCGCAGCGTAGCGCGCTCGCGGAGTCGATCCTTGCCGCGAAGGAGCGAGGCCTCGGCGAGCCCTTCGTGGCAAAGGTCCGAGCCTCGCTGACGTGCCGGATGGAGTCGCTGTCGGTGGAGCAGCTCAAGGCTCTGGCGCAGCAGGGCGAGTTGGCGGACATCCCCTTGGAGCTGGGCTCGGTGCCGAGCGACCTGGTCGACACGCCGGTGACGCCGTGCCGGCTGTTCGACAGCCGTATCTCTCAGGGCGGCCCCGGGCCGATCCCGGCCAACGGACAGCGGAACCTGTTCGTGGCCGGCACGCTGGGTTTCCCGGCGCAGGGAGGCACGAACGGCGGTT
>JANLSZ010000368.1:0-3592 GCA_031362685.1 Vicinamibacteria bacterium
CGTCGAAACGGTCGGACACGTTCTGAGGCGCGACCACCACCGTCTCAACCGGCATCGGTGGCATGGAGAAGCCGCCCTTCGGTTCGCCCTTGCAACCGCCGACGGCGAGGGTGACGGCGACAAGCGCTGCAAGGGCGCGCGCCGCGGCGCGGGCCCGATCGTGGGACGGACGGGTCATGGCGTGGTCTTCCCCGTTGAAGTGGAACCGGCCGCGTCCTGGCTCGACGTGAGCCACCGGAGTTCGGCGACGGCTTTGGCGGTGCGAACGAGTGCCTGGGAGAAGCGCTGCTGCGATGACGCCACGTCCGCTCCCAGGCGGACGAGATCGAACGACGTGGTCTTGCCGAGGCCATATTCCAGGAGCCCGACGCGTGCCTGCTCCAGCGCGGCTTCGACGCCCATGCGGGCGGCCTCCAGACGCTTCACCGAGTGGACCAGGTCGCGGTGAGCGGCGCGGACGCGTTCCTCCACCGACAGGCGGGCGGCCAGGTAGCGCTGCTCCGCCTGCTCCAGTTCACCCTTCGCGCGCTGGTGGTCGCCCATCCCCTGGCGGAACCCAATTGGAATGGTCATCCGCGCGCCGACGGTCCATTGGGGGAAACTCCGATCGACGGCATCGGAGACCGCATCGCCGCGCGTTCCCGTGACATTTGTTCTCAGCGTGTCTCCTCCGAAGACGATGTCGCGCCCGCGCCCGGCCAGCCCGACCCCGCCGATGGATCCAAAGATGTCGAGCTGAGGAAAGGAGTTCCAGCGCGCCCCGCGCGCCAGCGAGCGGGCGGCGGCGACATCCCGTTCCGCGCCGGCTAGGCCGCGATTCGCCGCCATCGCCCGAGCCACGACTGAATCCTCCGCCTCCACGATGAAATCGCGGGGGGGATTGTCGATCGGACGGTATCGCGACTGACCCGAGGCGGGACGCCGTCCCAGGAGCGAGCCGATTCGGTCGGAGGTTCGGTCATACTGCTCTTCACGATCCAGGACCGCCTGTTCCTGCTCCGAAAGGAAGACGCGCGCATTCGCCACGACGCTCGGCCCGACAATTCCCGCCTTGCCGCGCTTCTCCGCCTGATCGAGGAAGGATGCCGCACGGTCGCGCAGGAGGCGCTGAACCGCGAGATCACGCTCGGCGGCGTAGAGATCCCAGTAGGTCTGCTCCACGACGGCGCGCGTCCTGCCCACCGCGTCGTCATACCGAGCTTTCGCCGCCTCGAACTGGCGAACCGCGGCACTCCGGTCCCCCCAGGCCCCAGGTCCGAAGCCTTTCAGGAGTGGCTGGCGGAACTCGAGCGCGGCGGCCGCGTCGTATTGTGGGTTCACGCTGGAAAACGTGGAGTTCGTCTCCAGCCGAGAGGTCCGCATCGCCGCGGTCAGCTCCGTACCCGTCGGAAGCGTGACCCGCGCCCCTCCGGAGGCGAGCTGTTCCTTCGTCCGAAGCACGCTCGCGCCGCTGAATGGAGAAGCGGTCGGAGCGTCGGCTTCGCGACGCGAAATTTCAGCGAATAGCTCCGGATCGAAGGCGCCCTTCTCCGAACGCATGGTGCCTCGGGCCGCCAGCAGGGCTCCCCGGGCTTCGCGCACGTCGGTCGCTTGATCCAGTGCCGCGGCCAAGGCTTCCGCCAGGGTCAGCGGCGCTCCGGTAATCTGCGAGAGAGCGATCGTCAGCGCGCTGTCGGGATTCGTCTCGAGCAGGATGGAACGCGACGGCGCTGGGGCGTCCCCCACCTCCTGCGCCTGAGCGAATTCCATCACGGGCATGTTGAGAAATGCCGCGAACACCGCGATTCCCGCGGCGCGGCGCCATGGGAACAAAATGGATGCTTGGGTCACGTCTCCTCCTCGTGGCCCCTGATCATGCTGGTGGTACCGGGCCAAACGGCGATGGCGAAACAGATCGTTGGGGCGGGCACAATGAGCGGGGAGTTTACCCCGATTTCGCCGACTTGTGTGTTCGCAAGTTGGACGCCCGCCGTCCCCGGGACAGAGCGCGCTGGATGCGGCGGCCGGCGGCTCGTATAGTCCCCAGACCATGATCGACGCGACCGAACGGCTCGACCCTACCTACGCGCCGCCCCAGGTGGAGCGGCGTGACTTCACGCTCGACCTTCCGGGTCGCGGTTCCGTCGTCGGGATCGAATGGAATCCCGGAGGAACGGCGGGCCGCGTGGGAATCATCCACGGCCTGGGCGACCACGCGCGCCGTTACGGCCGCGCGGTCCACGCGCTTGTGGGCCAGGATTTCGCCGTGGAAGCGCTCGACCTGCCGGGCCATGGCGAATCGTACGGACCGCGCGGCCACGTGGAATCGTGGGACGACTACCGCGATGCCGTGGAAGCGTGGTGGGCCCGGAAGCGCGACGCCGGCGATGCCCCGAGCGCCTTCGTGGGCCACAGCATGGGCTCCCTGGTCGCGCTCGACTTCGCCCTTCGCCACCCGGAGCGGGTGCGCGCCCTCGTCCTCTCGGCGCCGCCCTTCGAGGTGGTATTGCGCGCCACGATGCTGAAGGTCCGCCTGGCGCAACTGGTCGTCCGCGTCTGGCCCAGTTTCTCCCAGCAGACGACCATTCTCCCGAGCATGCTGTCGCACGATCCCGACGTCGTTCGCGCGCACAACGAGGATCCGCTCGTTCACTACACAATGAGCGCTCGGCTCTTCTTCGAATTTCGCGCGGTCAATGCGGCGCTGAAAGAGTCCGCGTCGCGGCTCACAGTGCCGACGCTGGTCCTCCACGGTGCCGAGGATATCGTATCGAGCCCGCGAGGAAGCGAACGGTGGGTCGGGACCGCGCCCGCCGGGTTGGCGGAGTTGCGACTCTATCCCGGTCTCTACCACGAGATCCTGAACGAGCCCGCGGGTCCTGCGATCGCCGGCGAGATCGCCGACTGGCTACAGCCTAGGACCTCGTAAGGAGCGCCACCGCGGCCTCCCATTCCCCCCGCAGCCTGGCCCGCTCGCGCGCGCCCATGCGCGGACGGAATCGCTTCGCGCGCGCCGACGCCACGGGGGCCTCCTCCCGCCGCTCCCAGATTCCCGCGCCGATCCCCGCCAGGAGGGCCGCCCCAAGCGCGGTCGACTCCACCATCGCGGGGCGCTCGATCGGAATGCCGAGCATGTCCGCCTGGAACTGCATGAGGAAATCGTTCCGCGTCGCGCCCCCATCGACTCGGAGCGATCGGAGCCGCGTCTTGCTCTCCCGCCGCATCACCTCGACCACGTCGCACGCCTGGTAGGCGATCGACTCGAGCGCCGCGCGAACCAGATGCGCGCGTGTCGTGCCGCGCGTGATGCCGCACCAGAGGCCGCGGACGTCGGGACGCCAGTGGGGGGCGCCAAGCCCGGCGAACGCGGGGACGAGATAGGTCCCGCCCGCGTCGGGCACCGACCGCGCGATCCGCTCACTCTCCGCCACGTCAGAAAGTATCCCGAGCCCGTCGCGAAGCCATTGAATCGCCGCGCCCGCGACGAAGACGCTTCCCTCGAGAGCGTACGCGGGCTCGCCGCGCGGTCCGCACGCCACCGTGGTCAAGAGGCCGGCGCGCGACGGAACGGGGCGCGTACCGGTGTGGAGCATCAGGAAGCAGCCGGTGCCGT
>JANLSZ010000001.1:0-4094 GCA_031362685.1 Vicinamibacteria bacterium
GAAGTCGTCGACTTCGATGACTTCGCGTGCGAGCTTGCGGGCCCGGGCCACCGCCACCGCCTCCTCGGTGTTCACCACCGACGTTCGATACGCCTCGCCTATGTCCGAGTCGGGGTTCTCGGCCAGGGTGTCCGCGTCGAAACGTCCTTCCTGGCGTGCCATCGAGATGCGCCTTTCGATGGGCGTGGCGAGGGCGATGGCGTTGAAAGCAGCATCGAGGCGGGTGAGCGGATCGTGGGGTGAGCCGAGCGAAATGCCTGCGGTCAGGAGGTCACGCGCCTTCCCCGGCTGCGAGTGAGCATCGACCACGGCATCGAGGTCCGCGTCGTCGGGACCGCGGGTCAGCGGATTGATGCGCGCCCACCACAAGGCCGGCCCGCGCAGAAGGAGTCCGAGAATGGGTGCATCGAACTCGCGAAGGAGGGCTATGAACGCCTGATCCGCGCGCGCGAGGCAGGTCTCGACCGCGGCGCGCACCAGCGGGTCCTTTTCCGTCCGCCCTTCGTGAAGGGTGCGGCGCACCGCGCAGATCCCGAAGAAGATCGAGGAAAGCACGTCGGCGAGACGCCCGTTGGCATGGCCTTTTCGTTTAAGGGCCGGACCATTGACGAGAAGGGTCCAGTCGGCGAGGGCGGCGAAACGAAGAGCGGCCCAGGAAAGCCGGCGCTTCTGCGACCGCAGGGGCCCGCGCCACGCGGACCCTTCGGCCAGCAGGCCGCGCGTGAGCTCGGCCGCGGCCAGCCGGCAACACGTCCAGGCCGAGAAGCCGAGATGCCGACAGATCTGGCCCACCACGTCCACGATGGAACCGCTCTCCATCGCCTTCAGATGCTTGAGCGCGTACGGGTGTCCGCGCAGGACACCCTGTCCAAAGATGATCAGGGTGCGAGTGAGGATGTTGGCGCCTTCGACCGTGATCTGAATGGCCGAGCCTTCAAGAGCCATCAACAGAGGATTCTTCGGGCCCCGGCACAGGGCCGCCCCGCCGAGAACGTCCATGGCGTCGAGGACCGCGCGGCGCGTCATCTCCGTCTGTTCATGTTTCGAGATGGCGGAGATGACCGAAGGCCGCTGGCCCTCCATGACCGCCCCCGCAACCAGGATGCGAGCGGCGTCGCTCAGATAGGCGCTGACCAGGATCGAGGAGATCTTCTCTTTGATGCCTTCGAAGCGCGCGATGGGGGTGGCGAACTGCCGTCGCACCTGCGCGTAGGCGGTGACCACGCGCGCGATCCGTTTCATCCCGCCCGCGGATTGAGCGGGCAGGGACAGGCCGCGGCCCGCGGAGAGCGCCTCCATCAACATGGACCAGCCGCGGCCCGCGCCCGAATGTCCGCCGATGATGGCGCTTGAGGGGACGATGACGTTTTGCCCTTCGGTGGGCCCGTTGGGGAAAGCGATACCCATGGCATCGTGGCGGCGGCCCACCACTGCGCCGGGCAGCGATGTCTTCACCAGGACGCAGGTGATGCCCGGATGCGGGCCCTCGCCCAGCAGATCCTGAGGATCGTCGAGGACCACCGCAAGGCCGAGGACGGTGGCGATGGGGGCCAGCGTGATGTAGCGCTTGCGCCAGTTGAGTTCGATCTTCAGGTCCCCGTCGTGGTCGCGGAAGACCCGGCCGTGCGACACGATCGACGCGGCATCCGAACCCGCGCCTGGCTCGGTGAGGGCGAACGCGGGCATTTCGTCGCCCCGGGCCAGCGCATCCAGGTATTCCCGCTTCTGTTCGTCGGTGCCGTAGTGCTCGATCAGTTCGCCCGGACCCACGGAGTTCGGAATCAACACCGCGATCGACAGGGGCATCGAATGGGAAGCGAGCTTGCCCACGATGGCGGTCAGTCCCATGGCCGAGAAGCCACGTCCGCCCCGTTCCCGGGCCAGGGTAAGACCGAAGAAGCGCTCACGCTTCAATATCTCCCAGGCGGTGACCGGAAGGTCCATGGTTTCCTGGCACAGCCACGGGTTGACCGCGCGACACACCGCCTCGCAGGGGCCGTCAAGGAAAGCCTGCTCCGCGATGGTCAGCGTCGGATAGACCTCTTTGGCGACGTCGTTCCAGTTGAGGCGGCCGGCGAAGAGGCTTCGTTCCAGCCACACCGTCCCGGCGTCGAGCGCCTGGCGCTCGGTGGCAGAGATCTTCGGCGCGAAGCGATCGAAAATCACGTGAGCTCGCTAGCGCCGGCCCACCAGACCGGCGTCGAAGAGCCGCCGGTCGACTCTCGAATACGTGGAGACGGCAGCCCGAGGGGCGATCTTCGTATGGGGGATCCGGACGAGGTGATTGGGGATGTCCCAGACGTCTTCCTCGGAAGTCATCCAGTGGATGGGGTCGAATCGCGCGAGGTTCACGGGACGAGAGTAGTTGCGAAGCGTCTTCTGCCGCCGCAGATTGAAGTACGACTCGAAGTACGACATCACCAGCTCGCGGGTGGTGCGGTACACCGGCTCGCGATACCGCAGGCCGGAGTAGTTCGACCGGCCGATGGCGCCCCAGCCGTGCCTGCCCTTGAAGACGGCCAGCACGTGATCGTCATCGTGTTCCGCTTCCAGATCCAGGATCAACGGCGGCCGGCCTTGCACCCGCAAGGCCGCCGCGGCGAAGAGCGCGCCATCCATGCACTGGCACAGTCCATCCCGAATGACCCGGCGGCGAACGACAGTTTCCGCCCTTGGTGTCGTAGAGGAGGGTGCTGTCGAGATACTCCTGAATCCGCCATTCGGGGGTGAGGGAGGAGAGAAGACGAGCCTCCGAACGCGTCAGGTCGAACGGTGGAGATCCAGAGGCCGGCATGACCTCCTTACGATACGCGAGAGTCGGAGGCGTCCAACCAATGGCCATCCTATACTCATCCCCGAATGCGAAAGAGAATAATCCTCACCCTTGCCCTCGGCCTGTCGTACTGGGGTCTCATGCCTGCCGGCTCGACCCGCCAACTCACTTCCGGCGAGGTTCGAGCCGACGACGGAGTGCGCGTTCTCGACCCCGCGCAACTGGAACTTCGGGCCGCGGAGGGGCCACGCTTCGACTATGCGTCCCGAGTGATCGTTCAGTTCAAGGATGCGGTCGACGATCGGCGCGCCGAGCGGTGCGTCGAGGATGCGGGAGGAGCTCGCGCCACCCGGAGCGCCTTCACGAGGCGGTACGTGGTTGAGCCCATGGCCGGGATGGAGGCGAGCGCCCTCACCGAGCGGTTTCGGGCAATGTCGGAGGTGGAGTACGCGGAGCCGGACGGAGTGGTTCGCGCTCATTTCGCTCCCAACGACAGTCTCTTCAACCTCCAATGGCATCTGAAGACCATCGGGGCCGAGCGCATGTGGGATATCCAGAAGGGCGACCCCTCGATCGCGGTCGCGGTTCTGGACACCGGCGTCGCCTACGAAGATTTTGGCCCGTTCCGCAAGGCTCCGGATTTCGGAGGCACGGTGTTTCTGACCGGCTTCAATGTCTTCACCCACGACTCGCATGCCAACGACGACAACTTCCACGGCACTCACGTGGCCTCCATCATTGCGGAAGCGACCAACAACGGAACCGGAGCGTCCGGCATCGCGCATCTGACCGCCATCATGCCGGTGAAGGTTCTCGACTCCGACGGCTTTGGCTCGAACTCCGGCATCGCCGAAGGCGTCGACTATGTGGTGAACTTCCGTCAGGGCGGGGTCAATCCGGTCCGGGTCATCAATCTCAGCCTGGGCGGGTCGACGCGGTCCCAGACCCTGCAGTCCTCGATCGATCGAGCGGTCGCGGCCGGCATTACCGTGGTCGCCTCGGCCGGAAACGACAACCGGAGCCCGGTGGATTTCCCCGCCGGATATTCGAACGTGATCGCGGTGGGTGGGGTGGATGGGCGAAAAGTGAAGGCTCCCTATTCGAGCTTCGGCGCCGAACTTGATCTGATGGCCCCGGGCGGAGACCTGCGTCGCGACGACAATGGCGACGGCCGTCCCGATGGCATCCTTCAACAGACGTTCGACCCCGACACCGCCTCCCGGCAGAAACGCTACGACAACTTCGCCTACTACTTCGTGGTGGGTACATCGCAGGCGGCGCCTCAGGTGTCGGCGCTGGCTGCGCTCCTGGCCAAACAGGG
>JANLSZ010000042.1:0-3003 GCA_031362685.1 Vicinamibacteria bacterium
AGAGCGCCCATTTCGAGGAAGGGCGAGCCTTCATCGAGCAGGAGGTCGATCCGTTCGCGCACCGGCAGTTTGCCCTGCTCGCGCTGTCTCTTCTGCGCGCCCTCGCCGCCGCCCGCGCGCGCCACCGCCAGGACAGTCGAAAGCTCATCCTCCAGCTCATTCATGCGCGCCAGATTGGCGGCGAAGTCGGCCGAGGTTTTGTCGATTCGGGAAGGGAGCACACTCATGCGTGATGGAGTATGCCAGCCCCGCGCCCCGCGTGTCCGGCCCCTTATTGCGAGCCCGGCACGGACTAGGTGGCCCAAGGCCAGGCTGCGCGCTCCGTGACTGTTGGGAGAAACCCCGTCGTCATTGCGAATGAGCCGGAGTTCCGGGATCGAATGAAGCAATCTCTCGGGAGATCGCTTCGGTCCACGTCAGAACGACGGGTCCCTCGCGATGACGAAAAGGCGCTGAAATGTCTCGAACGGGTTTCTTGGCAGGAGCCACTCCGTTGGTACCGCGAGCGCGAAGCCTGGCCTCGGGCCACGAAGCAACCCCCGCCCGCCACGGCCAAGCTTGGTTGGGGTGGGACGGGGTTGCTTCGTCGGCTGGCCTCCCCGCAATGACGTCGCCCCGCCTTGACGGAAGTCCCTCCTTTGACGGCGGGGCTAGCCGCCGCGTAGCCTGAAGGCATGAGGTTGCCCAAGGCTCGCGCGAAGCAATCGATCCGCCGCGAGTCCGGCGGCGGATCGTCCCACTGGGCCACCTGGTCCGACGAACGCTTGCTCGATCTGCGAATGTGCGACCTCGGCCTGCGCATCGAGGGGACCGCCCTCGAGGAGCGAGTGCAGGCGCTCTACGCGAACCTGCAGGCTTCCGGCCTGCGCTTCCGGCCGCATGTCTGGCTCTCGGACGAATGGTTCTGTCCCGACGGCGTGCCCGGGATCGCCATTCCTTTCTACCTCGCCCACTCCCGGCTCATGCGCCTCGAGCGCACGCAGATGCTCGAGGTCGAAGGCGGTACACCCGAGTGGTGTCTGCAGATCCTTCGGCACGAGGCGGGGCACGCCATCGAGAACGCGTTCGATTTGAGGCGGCGAAAGCAGCGCATCCAGGTCTTCGGCAATACCAGGGAACCGTATCCCGACCACTACACCCCGCGCCCCTACAGCAAGGCCTTTGTCGTCCACCTCGACGCCTGGTACGCGCAGTCGCATCCCGACGAGGACTTCGCGGAGACCTTCGCGGTCTGGGTGGATCCGGAGACGAACTGGCGCAAGGAGTACCAGGGCTGGCCTGCCCTGCGCAAACTCGCCTACGTAGACCGCGTGATGATGGAACTGCAGCGACGCAAGCCCGTGGTGAGAACAAAACGCACGGTCACGCCGCTGGCTTCCCTGAAAATCACCCTGCGCCAGCACTACGATGCGCGCCGCACGCACTACGGGGTGGTGCATCCTTCCTTCCACGACGCGGGGCTCCTGCGGCTGTTCGGTTCGCCCCGCGCCGGAGTGCGTACGGTTCCGGCGGAACAGGTGATCCACGAGTTGAGCGAGGAAGCGCGGCGCACGGTGGCCCGTTGGACCGGCGCCTATCAGTACGTTATTCAGACCGTAGTCGATGCGATGGCGGCTCGATGTCGTCATCTGCAGCTTCGCTCCACCCTGCCTCGCGCCCGCGCCCGGCTTCAATTCACGGCGCTGTTGACGGTGGCGACCATGAAACATCTGCACAGCGGACGTCACCGGGTGGCGCTATGAAGGCGCTGCGCCCGCTGCGCGTGCTCGTGCTCGTGCAAAAGGGGCTGATTCCACCCGACGAGGCGACCCCGGATGAGCTTCTGCAGGCGCCCTGGAAAATGGAATACGGCATCATCAAGACCCTGAAGTCGCTTGGGCACACCGTGATCCCGCTCCCGGTCGAGAGCGACCTCGGGGTGATCCGTAAAGCCATCGATGACGAGAAGCCGCAGATCGCTTTCAACTGCCTCGAGGGCTTCGATGAGGTCGCGATCTGGGATGCCAACGTGGTGGGCTACCTCGAGATGCTGAAGCTGCCCTACACCGGCTGCAACTCACGGGGCATGCTGCTCGGTCGCGACAAGTCGCTGACCAAGACTCTGCTTTCGTACCATCGCATCCCGGTGCCGCGCTTTGTGATCGTGCCCCGCGGCCGCAAGGTGAAACGCCCCAAGCGGCTCGCGTTTCCGCTCTTCGTGAAGTCGCTCACCATGGACGCGTCCATCGGGATTTCCCAGGCGTCCGTGGTCGAGACCGACGCGAAGCTCCAGGAGCGCGTCACCTTCATCCATGAATCGATCGGGACCGACGCGCTGGTGGAACAGTACATCGAGGGTCGCGAGCTGTACGTCGGAATCCTGGGAAACCAAAGGCTCCAGGCCCTTCCGGTCTGGGAGCTCTCATTCGCCAAGATGCCCGAGGAGAGCCAGAAGATTGCGACCGAGCGGCTGAAGTGGAGCCTCGCCTACCAGAAAAAACACGGGATCGACAGCGGCGCCGCCGAACTCGAGCCGGCCGCGGCCCAGGCGATGCAGGACCTGTGCAAGCGCTCGTACCGGATCCTGATGATGTCCGGCTGCGCGCGCATCGACCTGAGGCTCTCGGCGGAAGGACGCGCCTACGTGATCGAGGCGAACCCGAACCCGCAACTCTCGCAGGACGAGGACTTCGCCCAGGCCTCGATGGCCGCGGGAATCAAGTACCCGGAGCTGATTCAGCGACTTCTGAGCCTCGGCCTCCGCTGGGAGACCACGAGGAGCTGAGTCGGGTTCCGCCGGATGGCCGCGGCATGAACGAAGTGGCGCGGATAAGCTTCTGTCCATGCCAGCGCAGAATCACCACAAAGTCGTCATCCTCGGGTCCGGACCCGCGGGGCTTACCGCCGCGATCTACGCGGCCCGGGCTGAACTCAACCCGTTGGTCATCGAAGGGGGCGGGAACGACGACCCCACCGATGTCGCCGGCGGGCAGCTCATGCTGACCACCGAGGTCGACAACTATC
>JANLSZ010000064.1:0-2321 GCA_031362685.1 Vicinamibacteria bacterium
CAACCTGCCTCACCTGAACGCGTGCACTCAGTTGCCCCGCGACGGTCGCGCCCGATCCAAGCGGCCGGAACAGCAGGCTGGTGAATTCGAAGGGCTCGTAACCGCGCTCGTTGAGCAGGGCCAGCGCGGACGGGTCGGCCAGAGGGCTCACCTCGTGGAACATGGGCGCACCGAGATCCGAGAAGAATCCTTCGATCTGCTCCATGTCGCCGCCGGTCACCGGTTGGACCAGGCCCAGGCCGAAGGTCTGAGTCAACGGCGAGTCGACGCCGTCGAACATCGCGTGCGCGCCCCCGACTTCAACCCACTGCGCCTTGCGGTCGGGGAAGGCCTTCGCCCGGGCCTCGACGAACTCCAGATTGGCCTGAGCCTCGGTGCGTTCAAGCCGGCGAGCCAGAGGCAGGTCGGCAAAGGGGAACGGAGGGAATTCGACCATCCCATGAATCTACATGGCGGAGGCCGAGGTCGACGCCATCAGTCGTTGAGAAACAGCTCCCAGCGATCGAGTCGGCCGTCCTCCGAGAAAAAGAAGACCGAGGTCGTCTTCTCATGCGAGATCACCACGTCGTCCTCGCCGGGCTCATCAGGTTCACCGAAGAGTTCCACGATCCGCTTCTGATCCATATCGGGGGTGAGGACGGCGCCACTGGGAGCCTTGGCTTGCGCGGGCTTGAAGGAAGGGTGAGGACAGGACTTCGGGGCTATGTAGAAAGTGAGTTCCACCAGTCGATTGGCCTCGAACTCCAGGCGGAGCCCCTTGCCGGCATAGAGCAACTCACAGTTCTGGTTCTTCCGGGAGTTCCAGACAAACTGGTCCGGCCGGCCGAGCGAGCGCGCGGACTCGAGCGGCTCGCCAAAACGCGGCGATTCGAACGACATAGACCGGCGGTTAACGGCGGGCGCCGGGCCTTCGACCACCGGCCAGTCCCCGGTCGGATCGCCAAAATTGAACAGCCGATCGAAGAGACCCATTCCATTCCTCCCCCAGGATCGGCGAATTGTATAGGCCCCGGCAACCGGAGGGTTTCGATGCCCTCTACCCGCCTTGCGCCACCCTCGGCGTAAACTCCCGCCCTCTAAACGCAACGAAGGAAACCGACAATGTCCACGGCAACAGCACCTCCCATGACTCCCAGCGGAATCAAGCGCGAAAAGCTTGGCAACGCGGTCATCCGCTTTTGCGGAGACTCGGGCGATGGCATGCAGGTGACGGGCAGCCAGTTCACCAACACGGCCGCGCTCTTCGGCAACGACCTCGCCACTTTCCCCGACTTCCCCGCCGAGATCCGCGCCCCCCAGGGCACCCTCCCCGGGGTTTCCGGCTTCCAGGTCAACTTCTCCTCCAGCCACGTCTTCACCCCCGGCGATTCCGTCGACGTCCTCGTCGCCATGAATCCGGCGGCGCTCAAGACCAACCTGGGCGACCTTCGGACCGGCGGCGTGCTCATCGTGAACTCGGACAGCTTCGGCGAGGTCGACTTCAAGAAGGCAAAGATCACGTCGAATCCGCTGGAGGACGGGTCGCTCTCGGGCTATCGCGTGTTCCAAGTCGACCTGCTCAAGCTCACCAAGGCGGCGGTCAAGGATGTCGGTCTCGACGCCAAGTCGGTCGATCGGTCGAAAAACTTCTTCGCCCTCGGCATGTGCTACTGGCTCTTCGACCGGTCACTCGACGGCACCCTGCGCTGGATCGGGGAGAAGTTCAAGGGCCAGATCGCCGAAGCCAACAAACTCACTCTTCGCGCCGGGTACGCGTATTGCGACGCCACCGAGGCCTATCAAACCGTGGCCTACGAGGTCCCGCCGGCCAGGCTCGCCCCCGGCACGTATCGGAACCTTTCGGGCAACAACGCTCTGGCCATGGGCCTGGTCGCCGCCTCCGAGCGCAGCGGCCTGCCCCTGTTCCTCGGTTCCTATCCGATCACCCCTGCCTCCGACATCCTCCACGAACTCTCGATGTACAAGAACTTCGGAGTGGTCACGTTCCAGGCCGAAGACGAAATCGCCGCGGTCACCTCGGCCATCGGAGCCTCCTACGGCGGCTGCCTCGCCACCACCACCACCTCAGGCCCGGGACTGGCTCTCAAGATGGAGGCCATTGGCCTGGCCATCGCGGTCGAGCTGCCTCTGGTGATCTGCGACATTCAGCGCGGCGGACCATCAACCGGACTCCCCACCAAGACCGAACAGGCCGATCTCTTCCAGGCCATGTACGGTCGCAACTCGGAAGCGCCCCTCCCCGTGCTGGCCCCGGCCACCCCGGGCGACTGTTTCTGGATCGCGCTCGAGGCCTCGCGAATCGCCCTCAAGTACATGACGCC
>JANLSZ010000060.1:0-3504 GCA_031362685.1 Vicinamibacteria bacterium
GTTGGGGTCCTTCATCATCCCGGAGACGGCCTCACGGAGGGCGGCGGCGCCCTTCACGTCGGGGGCGGCCTCCATCATCAGAGTCGCGTCGGGAGCGTAGAACGACGCGAACTTCTCGGCGTCCTTGGCCTGGGCCGCGGCCACCCAGTCTTTCGACGCCGCGCGGATGGACGCCTCGTCCGCGGCGCGGGTGTCGGGCGGTGCGACCGGCGGGGGCGGGGGCGGTTGAGCGCAGCCACCGAGGAAGAGCGCCACGACGAGGGCGCCGAATCGGGTCAACATGGTCTTCATCTCGAATCCTCCAGGTGCTGAAAGACGAACGGGCTCATCATATTCCCAATCACGGGGGGAGAAGCGCGGGTGAACCGCCGCGACGAGTCCCTATGCGACCGCGCCCGAGTCCTACAATTAACCGATGGACAACAGACTCGGGCGGGCCATGATGCGGGATAGGGTGCTGGGCATCGCGATTCTGATCCTGGGCGGTAGGGTCAGCATGGCTCAGGAGAAGGTGATTTATGTCGACCTCGAGAAGCCAGCAGGACCCGTAGTGGTGCCGGCGGGATTCACCGTCCATGCCCGACTTCTGGCCCCGGGTCAGAAGTACCGGTACAGGTACATGGGCGCGTACAACACCTGGTTCAACGCTGAAACGCCAACCTGGTTTTCCCAGCCAAGGGGGCAAGTGTGCGAGGCCGAACAACAGCGAATGATGAGCCTGCTTGCTTCGAAGACGCTGCCGGAGACCCGTCGGTCCATCGAAGCGTTCCGTGCTTTCCCCAAGGAGGCCCGGTGTGTGGGCCTCGATAGCGCGTTTGAGCGGCGGATCATCGAGCTGTCCCCCGAACTGCACGGCGTGACCGCCAATGCCTACGAGCCCCTGGAACTGACGATGCAGAGGCTCGACGAAGTTGGGCATCCGGTGGAGACATGGACGTGGCAGATCGTTCTCGGAGCTGGGTCTGCATCCGCCCCGCGTGTGGCTGCGCCGCCGACCTTCGAGGAAAGCTGGATCGTAAAGTCCGTGGTCGAGAACATTGCGGCTCTCGCCCTTCCGGGGTTGAGCGAACCTCCGGGAGTTGGAAGAGGGCCGGCAGTGGGCCAGTATCGCCTCGAGTCCCCAGATCCGCGGTTCGCCAGTGTGGTCATCGATGCCGCGCCGTTTGTGTGGGACCCCGCCTCGTTCGCCGGGGTGGCGCGAGCGGCCCTCGGCCCGCAGACCGGGGAGACGCCGCCCGGCCAGCCTTTGTGGACCTCTCCCGTACCCGTCCTCACTACGCCCACGGCGGCAAGCATCTACTCCCTCGAGCGGCGGCTGAGATCACATCTGACTGAATTCCCCCGGGACGCCCGCGCTCACGAGGCGTGCGCACTGGTGCTCGGGGTCCTCGGCATGCGGCATTCCGACGGCGCCCTCGCCGACCTTCGCCCCGTACTCAACCGGATGACCGCTCACCTCGCCCTGGCCTCCGCTTTGAGTAGCCGATCCTCCATCGAAGGAGATCTGGCTCGCGTGATCCTGGACCTGCTGACCGGGCGCGAGCGGCCAGCCGCAGCCACCTTGACCCGGCTCAAGCCCAGCATGGGAACGCCCGGCCTGACCCAATGGCACCGCGCTCTCTGGTTACGCGCGACCAAGGACTGGCGAGTCCTGACCGCCCCTGGGAAGGCGTCTTTGCTGGAACGGCTCGAGTACATTCGCGCGCTCTCGCGAACTCGCGGAGTGAATGCTGCGGCCTCGGAGCTGCCCACTGCCGGGCTTGAACAGATCCCGGACTGGGCTCGGATCCTGCTCGCCGGCGACGTCTCCGTGGAAGTGGGAAACGCCCTTGCCGATTCCGCGATGCGACTGGAGCTGGCCGAAGCCTCGACCGTCGGTGAACTCATGACCCCCCAATCGAAGACCTCCTGGTGGTGGAAAGAGCTGCCATCGATTTCGCGCCATCCGATCCCCGACGAACTGTGGCGAGCACTGATCGAGCGGAGCGTCGCCAACGCCCTCTTCGCGCAGATACTGCATCTGAATTCACTCGGCGACCGAACGAGAAGTTTCCAGTTTCGAGAGGAGACTCTGGCCACCTTCGCACAATCCGAAGTTGTCTCCATGCTCGCTCCTGCCTGGGCAAGTGACATGGACGACGACAAGCCGGGTCCCGGTATCGCTGATGGCTGCCGGATGGCGACCGACCTGTCGCACAAAGCACCCTGGAAACTCAGCGTGACCCAGTGGAGCGTGGCCGACCTGTGTCCGGGCACCCACGCAAAAGCCGACGGGTGGTTCGCTCCATGGGTGCCCCGCGGCACCTTGTTCGATCTCAAGGCGCGGCTCTTCATCCCCGGCCTCGCGGGAATGGCCATGGGAGCGAACTGGACGGAGTTGGCCGCGCTGCCGAGCTACGACTTCGACGTCTTGATGTGGGCGGTCGGGCGGGGTGAGGGCCGTGACCCGGAGAGGAAGGATTTCGAGAAGTATCGGTCCGAGTTCGGCTACAACGTGAAGCTGCTCCTGGACTGGCGGCGCGTGGCCACCACCCTCGGCCAGTCCAAGGAGGCCATGGAGCCGGCACGGCTCGCCTGTCACATCGAGCCCCAGGAGTGCTTCACCCTCATCGACATTCTCCGGGCCAACGGTCTGTCGAACGAGGCGTTTCAGGCGGCTGAGCGAGCGTTCAAGGACGAGGGCGACAGCGTGGCCGCTTCGCACGAAGCCGACTGGATGGTGGACGAATACGTGCATCTGAGCCGGTTATCGTCGGCAAGGGCGCTCGCCGCACGGGTCGCCGCTACCGGTTCCGAGCCCGGGCTGCTGACCCTGGCCCGACTGGTCGAGCGCGAAGGACGCTATGAGGAAGCCCAGGGGATCCTGCAACGCTTGGATGGGAGATACAGCTCCACGAACGAAAAGGAGTTTCTCGTCCGCCGACTGGCTCGCACTTCGCCCGGGAAGAAGGCGGAGATCGACGCGGCCCTCGCCCGAATCGTCGCCCGGTTTCCTCCCGGCGAAATGAGCGAGATCAACGCCTTTGTGACCGAGAACTGGCTGAACCGGCGCGGTTCCCTGTTTCGAGCGGAACTCGAGGCGATGGGGGCGCAGGTGGGAGACGTTATCGAGGAGGTCAACGGCGCGGTCGTCAAGAGCCTCGCCCAGGTCGTGCTGGCTCTCAGCTTTGACGACCGCCCGCAAGTCACTCTCACTTTGAGCCGCCAACGGCCCGGCGTTCTAGGCGGCCCGGCAGCCAGGCTTGCCGTGTCGGGCAAGCTCGACCGAGCCTCGTACGAGCCCATCCAATAGTCGAGCCGTGGCATCACGCGCGTGGCCCCCAGCAGTCTTGGAGATGTTGGTCGAGGGCCAGGGGGCTGGGTCTGCGCATCCCCGAGCTCACCGACGCCCTGCTCTTCATTGAGCTCGAGGGCAGGAAAGACAAGTTCCACGTCGGCTACTGGTTCTCGGTGTACGACGAGGCCCAGGCGAAGGCGCTGGAGACGCCCGCGAAGCGAGCCTTC
>JANLSZ010000081.1:0-1797 GCA_031362685.1 Vicinamibacteria bacterium
ATCTACCTGCTCTGGAAATGGAACACCGAGGTCAAGGGCGAGAGCCTGCAAGTGTGACTCCAGAAAGGAACTGGAGGCAGCCATCGCGAGGCCGCAGACGAGCCTCTTGCAGAGTCGTGGGGTTCTGTTCGGACGTTCTCGGTCACCCCCGGAATCAGGCCGGACTGATGGCCCATCAGCGGCTGGTGTAGGACGTTACGATTTCGGTAGCCACGGCGCGAAGACCGTGCTCACGAGCGCTTCGTCCAGATAGAAGCTCGTCCTCTCCAGTCGCTGGAGCAAATCCGGCACATTCACCAAGCCTTGCTCGGCGCCAGACCTGAGCACGCCCAGCGTGCCCGTCACTCTGAACTGTCGACGCTTCGCCTCCGCACGGCCGGCGGCTTCGTCGATCAAGAGCAGGTCGGCGTGCACGGTTTCGGCAAGCGCGATCGCCGCTCGTTCGCCAAGATCCAGATCATCCGTGATCGTCGACACGGCGAAAGACGACACCGGTCGCACATCGACCCATGGGGGCAGCCTGGTAATCCACTCTCGCACGATACCGGGCGTGCTGTTGACGGAGAGCTCGTTGGCGACGGCCTCCGGCACCAGGACCTGGTGGTAGAAGCGACGAAGAAGATCGATATGTTCAAGCAGGATCAGGTAGTGCAGCGGCCCGCTGTCTGCCACGACGATCATCGGCTCGGCAGAATCCCGAGCTCTCGTTGTGTACGAAGATCGTCCTCGATGTCGGCGCTCGTGTAGTGCAGCGGGACCAAGTGCGCCTTGAGCAGCGCGTGCACTTGAAAGCGGGTGTCCATCTCCAAGAGCCGGCAAACCTGAGCCTCGGTCAAGGCGCCCGTGCGATAGCCCTCAACCGCGATGGCTTCAAGCGAGCGCCGCGGTATATTGTCCCACTGGGCCGCGAGGGCGGCCGAAATATCTGCGGGCAATTGGATCGTGACCTGCATTGCTCCCACATTCTACGGCCGACGACGAAACTGGGGCAGGTGAGCAGGGGGGATACCCGGCATCCGAAGTCGACCATCCTCGCGTCCTTTCTCGTCGTGCTCAGCTCGATCCCCGTCTACCTCCGCCTGGGCCACGAGTTCATGCCGCCCTTGAACGAAGGCACGGCAAGGAACTGGTGGCGGCAGAGCCTCACCGCGCTGATTCCCCAACGATGAGTGGACCCCAAACGGCGCAAACCAAGGCTACCCTCGGGGCCTCTCCCTCGAACTTTCTGGAGTCCCGATGCCGGAAGGCAAGGTCGAGGTTTGTCGCTGTACTCCGCCCCGTCGTCTCGACGAGGCGGGAAGTGAGTGCTTGTAGTGCAAGCAAGGGTCGCGCGCGAACCGGCGTCGTGGCGCGGCACGCCCGCTGCCACCTCGCTGCCGAAGACCGGCGCCGCACCGGGCGTCTACCGGCGGCGTCGGCCCGAGTCCACGGCGCTTTACGAGGTGGTGCGCGACAATCTCGAGACCCTGTCGCCCGGGGCCAGGCTTCGCGCTTCGGCGCGATCGACGACGGGGCCCTTGCGGTCCGCATCCCCCGCCACGCCCGGGAGGAACTCCTCGCCTACCTCGATTGCGGGCTTCTCTGCCGCGGCTTTGCCCGACTGAAATGCCGTGGGTGCAACGAAACCCGGCTCGTGGCTTTCAGTTGCAAAGGGCGAGGGTTCTGCCCGTCGTGCATGGGACGGCGGATGAGTTCTACGGCTGCAAATCTGATCGAGCGCGTGCTGCCGCCTTCAACCCCGCTTCGGCAGTGGGTGCTGACCTTCCCGTTCCCATGGCGACCAAGGCTCGCCCAGGA
>JANLSZ010000110.1:0-2261 GCA_031362685.1 Vicinamibacteria bacterium
CGGAGTGTAATGGCCTTCCAGCGCAGCGGAGCCGTACGCGCCGAGCCCTCTAGACTAGTCGGCGCAATGTTCTTGCCCCTCGCTTGAAGATAGGTTGCCCAGCCTGTGCCAGGCCGATTGCCACGGCTCAGCCGACCTGCCTCTATTGCGGCGCTTCCCTCTCCAAGGACGCCCAGGCGGCGGCGGCTCTGGCCGGGAAGCGCGTTCTTCAGGCCAGGAACCTTCTCAACATCGAGGAGGCAGCCAGGGGAGCGCCTCTCGACCGGCCGAGCCGGCGATACATCGTGATCGACATGGCCGACGCGTCCGTGGACCGCATCGCAAGCGGTTGCTCGGTTTCCGGGTGGGAGGCGAGGCAGTGGCAGGCCGCTTCCCGCTATCGCCTGGTCAAGGTCATGGATGAACCTTCGGAAAGACCCTTGGTGGCTCGCCTGCTTGGAGAGGGTCTCGCCGCCTCCGTGATTCACGAGGATACGGTCTCAAAGGCCCGCCGCCCGATCCAAGTGGAGTCGATCGATGTTTCCAGAATCCCCGCCCCGTGCACACTCCGGCACGATTCCGATACCCCCCCGGTGCGGCAGACGCTGCCGGAGCAGGAAATCGCCCTCATCATCTCCGCCTCGATACGGAGAGAAAAGGTCAGGGAATTGGTTTCTCCCTCGAAGGTGCAGGACCTCCGACTCGAGGATGTTCTATTTGTACATCTGCACATCAAGGGCGACGCCCGTCCCTGGGAGATCGATCCCCGCCGGGCCCGGTTCGAAGGCGAAGGGCTCGCATCGGGGCACATGCGGACGCTGCAACTGGTGCGGCGGCTCGCCGAGTTCGCTCCCCACGACGAGAGTTTCAAGAACCAAGTGCCGGCCCTGGCCCAAGGCGCCGACCCCCTGAGCGAACTCGCCGAGCCGATCTCCGCGCGGCCGCCTGCCCGCAAAGAAGCCAAGCTCGTGGTTCTCGACAACCTGTCACAGTTTCGCGAGTACTCGGCGTGGCGCGGTGCGGTGGCTCTGGCCTCGTTCGTTGATCCCTTCAGCCTGGAGACGAAGGGCGGCATTTGAAGCGCCTTGTGCTACCTTCCCTCTCCCATGAAGCTTGTTGTCCAGATCCCCTGCCTGAACGAGGAGGAATCCCTCCCCGCCGCCCTCCGCGTCATCCCAAGGCAGATCGAAGGCATCGACGAAGTCATCATTCTTGTGATCGATGACGGCTCCACAGATCGGACCGCGGAGGTGGCGCGTTCAAATGGAGCGGACCATGTTCTGCGCTTTACCCGACACAAGGGGCTAGCCAGCGGGTTCATGGCGGGCCTCGACGCGAGCCTGAAGCTCGGCGCCGACATCATCGTCAACACCGACGCCGACAACCAGTACCCCGCGGCCGACATTCCCCGGCTGATCGCCCCCATCCTCAGGGGCGAGGCCGACATGACCATTGGAGACCGCCAGGTCTCTGAGGTTGCTCATTTCTCGTGGATGAAACAGAGGCTCCAGATGGTGGGGAGCTGGGTGGTGAGGAAGGTCTCGGGAACCGATGTTCCGGACACCACCAGCGGCTTCCGCGCCTTCTCGCGGGAGGCCGCCCTTCGCATCAACATTGTCAGCGAATTCACCTATACCCTCGAATCGATCATTCAGGCGGGCAAGAAGCGACTCGCCATCGCGCACCTGCCGATAGAAACTCGGCACACCCGGCCGTCGCGGCTGTTTGGATCCACGGCCGAGTACGTGAAGCGATCGGTGGCCACGATCCTCCGGATCTACGCGATGTACGAGCCGTTCAAGGTCTTCATGATCCTGGGCAGCCTTCTCTTCTCGGCGGGCGCCCTTCTCGGTCTGCGCTATGCGTTCTTCTGGTGGCATGGGGATATCCGGGGGCACTTGCAATCAGCAATTCTGTCCGTTCTTCTCCTCATCCTCGGTTTCCAGACCCTGCAGTGGGGACTGATGGCGGATCTGATCGCCAGCAATCGCAAATTGATCGAGGATGTCTTGTATCGCGTTCGGAAGGCCGAGATCTCCGCTCCGAGGGACCCGCGTGGCTGACCCCCGGGAGACCACTGTCGTCATACCCGCCTTCAACGAGGCGGACGGCATCGTGGCCACGATCGAAGGACTCAAGCCCCAGGGATTCGCGGAGATCCTTGTGGTCGATGACGGATCGAGCGATGAGACCGCGGCGCGGGCCGCCGCCGCGGGCGCGCGGGTCGTGCGACATCCTTACAACAAAGGGAACGGGGCCGCGGTGAAGACCGGCATCCGCGA
>JANLSZ010000106.1:0-42981 GCA_031362685.1 Vicinamibacteria bacterium
CCCATCCGACGAGCGTCGAAACCATGATGAGGGCAGGGATCAGGGGCGCCCACAACGCACGCCATGATGTCCGTTCCCACTGCCGAGCGCTCGCCGGAGCCGCCAAGGACCGCGGCCATGACCCCGCCAAAAGCAGCGTCACACCGACGGTTGTAATGACGAGTCCGGCGAGGACGAGCTCACGATCCACGGCGCGACCTGCGGCGCGCTTCAACCTGGCGCGCAAGTTCGTTCAGCATGTCGGGATCGATCGACTCCACCGCATCGACGAGGCTCGCCATAGCTGGCCGAATCTCAGGTCCGAGTATCCGGCCGAGCGCCTGTTTCATTCGCCCACGGTCGATCACGTCACGCTCGAACGTAGCGGTGTAGACGAAGGACTTGCCGGCACGCTTACGAGAGACAAGACCCTTGGCATGCAGACGGTCGAGCACTTTGGCGGTCGTGGTGTACACCGATCCCGTGGGTTGACCGACGCGTCGGTGTATCTCCGGAGCGGATGCCGACTGATGCTCCCAAAGGACCGCGAGAACGGCGTACTCGAGGTCGCCTCCAGGGAGCGGGATGCGTCGCGTCATTGGTAGACCTTATTTTCCTGCCACGCGGGAATTCGCGGGCATTTCCGTAAGACCCCCTACCAAACCGTGCATGCCGATTTCCAGCACACGGCTTACCAGTGGTCTTTCACATATCGGCATTACGCAGTCTCCGGGTATTGGACGGTGCCGCGCAGGCGGTGCAATCCAAGGCGGTGGAAGAAGTCGCTGTCCCAGAGCCGAGCCTCGCCCGCACGCAGGTTCCGTCCCTTGCGCTTCACCATGAAGGCATTGAGACGTCGCCAAATGTGCGTGTCCAGCTGCGTGAACTTCTTGGTCGCGTTTCCGGTGCGAAAGTAATTGCCCCAGCCCCGCAGCACAGGATTCAGGGACTTCACGATCTCTCGTGCGTCCTTCATCCCGTGCCGATTCCGGCCGGTCAATTCCCTGACGCGCTGCTTCACTCGCTTCATGCTGCGATCAGACGGCCAGCGCTGAAGAAAGTAGACCTTGCGGCCTGCCTTCGCCCAGATCCGACCGCTCATCCGCTTCCGCAAATGGCAGCCGAGAAAGTCGAATCCCTCTTGACCCATCGAGAGACTTAACCGCCTCGTTTTCTCCGGATGCAGTTCCAAGCCCAGCCGACGCAGGATCGATTCAATCCGGCGTTCAGCTTCCTCGCACGCTTCCCCGGTGGCGCACACCACCACGAAATCGTCGGCATAGCGCACCAGCGTGCCCAGATGGCCACACTGCTTCGTCCACACCGTGTCGAGGACGTGCAGGTAGATATTCGACAGCAGCGGAGAAATCACTCCTCCCTGGGGTGTCCCAGAGATCGGTGTCTCCTCCCGTCCGTCTTCCATCACTCCCGCACCGAGCCACTGCCGCAGCAGCTTCAGCACCTTCCGATCAGAGACGCGTCGGGACACGAGAGTCAACAGCTTCTCGTGGTCGATGCTTCCAAAGTAGTCCTTGATGTCGGCGTCGAGCACGTGATCCGCGCCCGTGGCTCCAAGCTTCCGGATCGTCTCCAGTGCGCCTAAAGTCCCGCGCTTCCGCCGGAAACCAAACGAACAAGGCAGAAAGTCCGCCTCGAAGATCGGCTCCAGCACCAGCGTCGCCGCCATCTGGACCACTCGGTCCCTCACCGTCGGAATGCCTAACGGCCGCTTCTTCCCGTCCGCTTTTGGAATGTATCGGCGCAAGACCGCGCTTGGCCGATATCGTCCTGCACGTAGCTCCGTCGCAAGCTCCTCCACGAACCGCTCCACGCCGTAGCTCTCGATCTCGGCAAGCGTTTGGGCATCAACGCCCGCCGAGCCCTTATTCCGTCTCACTCGTCCCCACGCTTCCCACAAGACGTCACTCCGGTGGATGCGATCAAACAATGCGTGGAAACGACGTCCCTTCGACCGCTTGGCCGATACGTAAAGCTGGCGTTGGAGTTGTCGCACTTTGTCCACGGGCTCAAACCCGTGAGGGTGATTGGGTCCGGTCTCGCCGGCCATGCCCTCGCGCTTACTTCCTTCACCAGCACGACCACTCCAGGGACCCTTCCCATAAGACGCGTTGTTCGTCGCGTCCATCTTCGGTACTACGATCCCCTCGGACTCCCGCTGCGCAGCGGGCGCTTTCGCCTTCGGCTTATACGCCCCGCCCGGTCGCGACCACGACCTCGCAGACGGGTCTCTCCTGTTCCGCATCAATCCTTGTTCGCGTGCTGCTCCCCATACCCCGGTGGAACCTCTGACGCTTCCGGTGTCGCGCGTCTTCGGTGTGGCCTTTGCGGTGAAATGAGCCGCTCGGCTTCCACATTGTTTATCTGACGAGGCTGCAGGTTTCACTTGATGTTGCGGCCCGCGAACTTGCTCCCTCCGAAGAGGCTCTTGACGCCCCGCTCGGGACACAGGGATCTCTCCCTGCGCCTGGGGCCTGCTACCCGGCGCTCCGGCGCTTACCGGGACGGGACTCTCACCCGCTGGATCAGTACAGCTCGCAAACAAACTCAGCTGCCGTTCGTTTGCTTGAGGACGCACCATGGTCCTACTCTAATCGGCGACCATGATCCCGCCCTGCGCGAAGGTACTTCCGGCCTCGGTCTCGCCGGCGTGGCCGGAACGTTCTAGGACTCGCAGGATCAGCGAGTGGGCGCCGTCGGTGGGGCCTTGGCCGCCGCGGTGCCGGTTGTGAGCGTGGCCAGTTCGTACACCCGGCCGTTGGCGATCACGCGCTTCACCTTGTAGGTTGCGCCGATGTCCTCGAGGGGGTTGCCTTCGACCATCACCAGGTCCGCAAGCTTGCCGGCCTCTACGCTGCCTGCATCCAGGCCCAGCGCTTCGGCCGGGGTGACCGTGGCCGCACGCAAGGCCTGATAGGGAGTCATGCCCGCCGCGACATAGGCGGCCAGCTCGCCGTGCAGATTCACGGCGTTGGGCGAGTCGGTGCCCGCGACGATCCGGGCGCCGGCCTTTAGAAGATCCATCACCATCCGGCCGGGACCGGCGGGGTCACCGGTGTCGCCGCCCGGAGGGCCCGGCACGCGCCCCGATGCAAAGCCGGCCACCTGTTCTCGCATCCACTGCGGGTAGAGCGCGAATCGGGGATCGTTGGCGAGGCCCGGGTTTTTGGCGAAGACGGCCCGGGTTCCCGCGTTCGCGACCATGGGGCAGAAGATGGTCTGGGCCGCGCCAAAGAGTTGAATGACGTCCCCGTAGCTGCGCTGAAACGTGCTCATCTTTGGTGAATACCCGCGACGACTCGTGGCCGCGGTGTGCTCGGTGTTGTCGACGCCCACGAAAGTCGACGGGTAGACCTCGTGGGTCGCGACCGGGATGCCGGCGGCGTGCGCGAACTCCACCATGCGTCTTTGCTGAAGGTCGGTCATGCGCACGTAGCTCTTCACCAGGTCGTGCTGCAACACCTTGGCCCTTTGCAGTTCCATCTCGAGCTGGGCGGGACTGGAAATGGCGATCCCCATCTTGTAATAGACGCGCTGCCATTCCATGAGGTAACCCGTGGAGTAGACGCGGGGGCCGGGGCGAACTCCGGCATCCATGACCTCCCGGTCCTCCACCGCTTCGTAGGGCGTGCCTCCGGGGCTGCGCACGGTGGTGATGCCGAAGGCCAGCCATGCGCGACCCTGCGCTTCACCCATGTCCTTCTGCAGGTGGGAGTGGAATTCGATCAGCCCGGGCATGAGGGTGAGATTCGAACCGTCCACGAAGTTGGGGCCGGAATGACCTGCGGCCTTGTGGGGAGCCACGCTCACGATGCGATTGCCTTCGATGAGCACGTCGACATCGGTGCGGGCGGTCTCGCTCCTGCCGTCGACCAAACGCCCGGCATGGACAAGGGTTCGGCCTTTCGGGACATCGAGGGTGTACTTCAGGTCGAGGGGAACGTCGCTCACCTGGCCGGTTTCGAGGTCAATCAACTTGAGCTTGTCCATCGATTGATAAAGGACATGCTTCGAATCCCCCTGCCAGCTCGGCGAGTGGGCCTGCTCGGCGGTCATCCGGCGGGGAGGCCCGAGGGGCTCTCCGGAGGGCGAGACGGGTACGATGGCCAGGACGCCCTCGTAGATCATCGCCATCTTGGTGCCATCGGGCGACCAGGCGGGACCGCACCCGCCGCGTGAGTCGATGGAGAGATTGGGTTGCGGCGCAAACCAGCGATCGCCGCCGCCCTCCGACGACATGGTCAAGACCTGATTCGTTCCCTCGCGGTATTTGGTCGAATAAGGCGCCACCATGGCGACCGCCACTCGCTTGCCGTCCGGGGACCAGGTGGGCGTCCCCGGCCCGAAGAGCGAGTCGTGGATCCTCGTGACCTTGCCGGTGGCGACATTCACCACCGACACCGCGGCCCGGCGCCACATCCCATCGACGTCGAGGAAAGCGATCCGCGATCCGTCGGGCGACCACACCGCTCCCATCGGCTGGGTGGTGAGTCTGGTCAGCTGTCGATCCTGGCCGGTCTTCAAATCGCGAATCCACAACTGCAACATGTCCCCGCCCTTGTCGGACGAGTACGCGAGCCTGGTTCCGTCGGGGGACCAGGCGGGCTCGGTGTCGAGGAAATGGTCCTTGGTCAGGTTCTCGGGTTTGCCGCCGACCGACATCACATAGATGTCGCCGATCGCGGCGAAGGCGACCTTCGTTCCGTCCGGGGAAATCTCCGGCCGCACGATCCCGAGAACCGCACGAGGCGTCATGGACGTGAAGTCGCGCTTGCGGTGGACATACTGGGGCCGGGTGACCTGGAGCGCGGCGGTGAACTCCACCGTCTGCGCGGCGCTCGACGGCGAGGCGATGGACCGCTTCCGGATCTTGCCGTCCGAGACGTAGTAGAACTCGGTGGGCGACACCCATGATGCGCGGAAGGCGAAGGCATTCTCGGTTCCGGTGAGCGACTTGCCCGCCAGTTCGAGCCGGCTCTGACCCGGAGCGAAGGCGTGATACACAATCTCGCCGCCGGGACCCCACGATGACGCATCGGCCCTGATTTTCGGATCCGTGATGCGGCGTTCCGCGCCGTCGAGCAGTGACACCGACCAGACCGACTGGGCGTTGTCCCGCGTGGAAATAAAGGAGATTTCCTTGTCATCCGGCGACCAGCTCGGCATGGTGTCCTGGCCGGGATCCCTGGTCATTCGCTGAACCGCGCCGCTGCGGAGATCGAGGACCCAGATGTTGTAGTCGCTGCCCAGGGCGTCGCCACGATCCGAGGAGAAGGCGAGCCTGGTTCCGTCATGGGACCAGGCCGGTTCACGATCGTCGAAATTCCCCCAGGTCAACTTGCGTTGATTGGAGCCATCGGGGGCGATCGCCCACAGGTCGTAACCGCCGTCCCGGTAGGCGAAGAACGTGATCTGCTTTCCGTCCGGCGACCAAACCGGCTGCCGGGCGTCGTTGAAAAGATCGGTGAGGCGCTTGGCCGGGCCTCCTGATGCGGGCAGGGTCCAAATGCTCCCCTGCAAGTCGATGGCCAGAGTCCGGCCATCGGGAGACGCCGCCACCGACATCGACGTGCCTTCGCTGACCGTGATGTCGACCGCTCCTTGAGCCTCGACCCTGGTTCGGGTCCAGGCGCCGGCACTCAGGGCCAGGATCAAGCCCGTAATCAGGCCCCGTCGGTGTGTGAGTTTCATGAGACTCCCTCTAGATGTGAGACGCCGCTCTCTCTGCTTCCAACCCGGGCCCAAGGTGGACGCGTTGCTGCACCTCGGCGAAGCGATCAAAGGCCTCTTTTTCGGGGAACAGCTTCGACACCAGGATGCCGACGATGAAGGAGAGCGGGATGGTAACAAGCCCGGGGTTGCGAAGCGGGAACAGGGCGGCAGCGTGCTTGAGCATGTCGATCTGAATGGTCGGCGACAAGTAGATCAGCAACAAAGCCGACGACGTGCCGACGAGGATGCTGGCCTGGGCCCCGCGGGTCGTAAAGCCGCGCCAGAAAATAGAGAGAACCAGGGCCGGAAAGTTGGCGCTTGCCGCTATGGCAAACGCGAGCCCCACCATGTAGGCCACGTTCTGGCCCTTGAAGGCAATCCCCAGCAACATCGACAAGACCCCCAGGACGATGGTTGAAATGCGCGCTATCCTGAGTTGTTCGACGTCGGAGGCCTTGCCGCCGCGAACCACGTTCACCCACAAATCGTGCGAGAGAGCGGCCGCACCCGAAAGGGTCAGGCCCGCAACCACGGCGAGGATGGTGGCGAAGGCGACCGCCGAGATGAAGCCGAGGAAAGCGGTGCCGCCCACGACTTCGGCCAGGAGGGGAGCGGCCATATTGCCGCCGGGATCGACCTTGCGGATGGCGTCTTGACCGACCAGCACCATGGCCCCAAAACCCAGAATGAAAGTCAGGAGATAGAAGCAGCCGATGAATCCGGTCGCGTAGGTGACCGAGGCTCGCGCCGTCCGCGCGTCGGGCACGGTATAAAAGCGCATGAGGATGTGGGGCAGGCCCGCGGTGCCGAGCATCAAGGCGAGACCGAGGGAGAGAGCGTCCCACGGATCGGACACCAGCTTGCCGGGGGCGAGCACGGCCACGCCGTACCGGTCGGCCGCGGCCGCAAACAGGGTCAGGGGGTTGAAGTCGAAACGCGCCAGCACCAGCAGCGCCAGCACGAAAGCGCCCGCCATCAGCAGTACTGCTTTCACGATCTGGACCCAGGTCGTCGCCAGCATTCCGCCGAAGAGCACATAGATGAGCATGACCACGCCCACGATGACAACCGCGGTCTCGTAGGAAAGGCCGAAGAGCAGCCGGATGAGATTGCCCGCGCCCACCATCTGGGCAATGAGATAGAAACTGACCACCGCGAGCGAGCCGATGGCGGCGGCGATGCGGACCGGAGTCTGGCGGAGCCGAAAGGCGACGACATCCGAGAAGGTGTATCGGCCGAGGTTTCGAAGGGGTTCGGCGATCAGGAACATCACGATCGGCCAGCCCACCAGGAAGCCGATCGAATAAAGCAGGCCGTCGAATCCCGAACTGGCCACCAGGCCGGTAATGCCCAGAAAGCTTGCCGCGCTCATGTAGTCGCCGGCAAGGGCGAGGCCATTTTGAAGCCCGGTCACGCTTCGGCCCGCGGAATAGAAATGGTCGGCGCTTTGCGTGCGTCGGGCCGCCCAGTAGGTAATGGCCAGGGTGATGGCGACGAATACGAAGAAGAAACCGATGGCGACGATGTTCGGCTGACCGAAGGTCGTGCTCACGAACGCTCCGCGCGGAGAGCATCGACGGCGGTGTCGTAGTGACGGTTCGCCCAGCGCACGTACACAAAGATCAGCACCCAGGCCGAAACGATGACCAGAGCGCCCAGGAGGATACCGAGACTCAGCCCGGGCAACAGAACCGTGCCGAGGAAGGGCTTCGCGAAAGCCACGAGCAGGACGAACCCGGAATAGATGACGATCATGGCGACGGTGAGGCGGATAGCGAGCCGCCATTGGGCCGCAGCAAGCTCCTCTAATCGGTGTTGTTTGTCCATGGATGTTGGAGGCGCCGCGGGTCAGCGTCCGCGGAAAAGATGAGCGTACTTGACCGCCAGACCCTGGACCGGGGTCCCCAGCGGAAAGGGTGCGGTTCTTCTCTCCCCGATCCTCATCGCGAGCGTTTTAGTTCTTCGATATTCCAGATCACTCGGTTCGCCGCATCGCCGTGAGTGTCGGCGCCCCGGGTTTCGTAACGAACCACTCCGGTTCGATCGACGTAGAACCCGGTGGGCGTGTCCTTGACCCCCATGAGCTGGTCGGCCTGCTCGACGGACATCCGAGCCACCGTCATCTTGAATTTGCGCTCGGCCACGTACCGCGCCAGCCGCTCCGGGTCGTCGTCGATGCTCACCAGCACAAACGCGACCTTGTCGTCATTCACGTACTTCTCAAACGCCTCTTCGATGTGCGGTAACTCCGCACGACAGGCCCCTCACCAGGAGGCGAAGAACTTGTACAGCAACACCTTGCCCCGCAACTTCGACAGGTCGAGCGGCTGGCCATTCAGGGCCATGAGCGGAAGCTTGGGAACCGCGCGATCCAGCATGCTGTGCAGTGCTTCGGCCCGGCGCTCTTCACGGCGACGCTCCAGGTCGGCCTCGAGCGAGGCCGTAAACCCTGCGGGATCCTGGCCCTGGCTGGCCTCGAGTTGCGCGAGCGCCTTTCGCGCGGCCACGCGCTGGGGTTCGGGGCCCGCGGTGAGGGAGAGAGCGCTGAGGTAACGCTCGCGCGCGCCCTTCAGCTCCCCCTTCTTCCGAAGCAGTTCGGCCAAATGGAATTGGTTCGTGAAGTCCTGGCCGCGGAACAATCGATCCGCTTCGCCGAGCCTGGCTTCGGCCCCCGAGGCGTCGCCCTTCAAGAAGAGCACCCAGCCCGCAATATCGGCGGCGGTCGCGCGAGTGCGGTTGAGCGCGCCACTGGCCTTTTGAGCGAGCTTGTAGGAGTCGAGATTCTCGTCGATGAACGTCTCCGCCGCCGCCACCAGACCGTCGGCAAGTTTGGCGGCTCGATCAAGCGCTCCGCGGCTCAAAAGCAGGTTCGCGCCGGAGACATACGCTCCGGGATCGGGCTGGGCGGCGACCCTTCGCTCGATCGCCGAGCCGATCGACTCCGCGGAGGTGGTGGATGTTGCCGCCTCGGCCTCGATCAACGCGTCGTACACCGGGGGAAGCAGTTCGCTCTCGGGGAAGCGCTCCGCGAAGCGGTTCGCCTGTTCGATCACTTCGACATACTTCTTGTCGGCCCGGAGTTTCTGGAGCTGCAATTCTTCCGCGATATCCGCGGCCGGAACGACGACGGGCTCGGGCCCGGGATCTCGACCCAGGGCTCGCAAGGTCTTGAAGCGTCCAACCCGCGCTCCCTCCAGAGTGCGCTCGAGTTTCAACGCCTCGTCGAACGCCCGAAGCGCCTTCTCCTTGAATGCGACTTGCTCGTGCCAGCCGGGGAACGCCCCCTCCGATTCGGCGCCCTTGAAGAGATAGATGCGTCCAATCCGTTCGTGGGCCTTGGCCCGGGTCGCCGAAGCCGGGCTCAAGGCCGCCTTCTCAAAGGACACCAGGGCCGAACGGGTCCGCTTGAGCCGCCATAGCCGTTCTCCGTCCTGGAGCGCCTGGCGTCCCGGATCCTGGGCGGTTTGGGCCAGCGCCCCGTGGGCGAACATCAGAGCGAGAGCCGCACTCGCCCAACGCACACTCACCGGACGGACCGCGCTCCGGTATCGCGGTAACGCTTCGAGGCCTGCACTAGGGATCATGATTTCTTCCAAGGTTCCAACACCCGGCCTTTCCGCAGTGGTGTCCTCCGAAGGGGAGCCGGACAATCAGGCGACAGTACTCGCATCGCCACGTGGGCGTCAAGAGAATTTTCGATTTGTGAATCGAACCGATCGGCCATCGCCCGTCTCGTCAAAAGGAGCGCTCAACCGACCAGACTCGGGCCGAGAATCAGTTCTCAAATGGCGCGATTCGCCGTGGCCCACCGCCAACCGCGCTGGGTGTAGCATGAGCAAACGACGGCCCAAAGGGACCCGCCGAGGTCGAGACTTCGGGGGCAGTCCCCCACACATTTGCCTACCTAGTGAGGATTCGCGGGAGCTAAGAAGATGTCACAGCACGATGGCGTAAATCGAAGAGCATTTCTCAAGAACACCAGCATGACTGCGCTTGCGGGTGCGGTGGCGTCGGGCAGCGCGCTCGGCCCGGTTTCGGCCGCGGCCGCTGGCGTCGCCGATCCACCGAGCGGCAGGTTCGACTTCGACACGATCTACAACCGGTTCGGTACCCACTCGGTCAAGTACGACCAGCAGATCCGGCTCTACGGCAAAGACAGCATCCAGGTGGGCATGGGCATCGCTGATATGGACTTCCGCGCCGCGCCTTCCATCACCGCGGCCCTGCAGGAGCGCCTCAAGCACGAGAACTGGGGGTATCTCGACGGGGACGCCTACTTCAAGGAAGTGGGCGCGGCCGTCATCGCGTGGAACAAGAAGCGCTACGGCTTGACCATCGATCCGGACAGCCTCACATTTGCCACCGGCGTCCATCCCGGCCTCGTTGCCACTCTCCTCACCGTGTCGCCTCCGGGCAGCAAGGTACTCCTTCTCACCCCCACCTACAACGGCTTCTACAGCGACCTGACCGCCAGCCGGACGATTGCCGAAGAGAGCCAGATGAAGAAGGTCGACGGCCGGTACTCCATCGACTTCGAGGACTTCGAGCGCCGGATCACACCCGACGTAGGCAGCTTCCTCCTTTGCAATCCGCAGAACCCGACCGGCAACTGCTGGAGCCCCGAGGATCTCATGCGGCTCGGCGAGATCTGCCTGAAGCACAAGGTGGTCGTGCTGGCCGACGAGATTCACTGCGACTTCGTGGCCAAGGGTTCGAAGTACACGCCGTTCGCGAGCCTGCCCAACAAGGCCATCGTCGATAACAGCCTCACCTTCAAGGCAGTGAGCAAGTCGTTCGGGCTGGCCGCGCACAAATTCGCCTGGTTCTTCTCGACCAACAAGATCCTGCTCGAGCGGGTCCGCACGAACCTCCGCTCCGACATCAGCACCCTGGGGGCGGTGGCCAACATGGGCGCGCTCACCGGCGGCGAAGAGTGGCTCGACCAGTGCAACGAGTACATCGAAGGCAATCAGGCGTTTGCCGTGGATTACATCGCCAAGAACATTCCTTTGATCAAGGCGGTCAAGCCGCAGGGCACCTACCTGCTGTGGCTCGACTGCACGGCGGTGGCGAACAAGATCGATACCACGAGGCTCGCCGCCGAAGCCAATAGAGCCGCGATGGCGGGCGCGGCCGAGATCAAGCCCGAGAAAATGCTCGAGAACTTCTTTGTGAAGAAGGCCAAGGTGGGCATGAACCCCGGCAACACCTACGGCAAAGGCGGCGAGAACCACTTGCGCATGAACATCGCCACGTCGCGCAAGCTTTTGAAGCTGGCTCTCGACAACATCGCCAACGCTCTGGCAAATCCCAGCGCTACCTAGATGTGATATCCCCGCGCGTGCGCCCCCGTCGGGGCGTGCGCGCGTTCCTGTTCTATGCGGCGGCCGGGCCGCCTTTCACGTATTTCCACATCCACGCCGAGGAGCCATCCCATGCGTATTTCGAGAATCGCCGTCTTCTTCTTTTTCCTCATCGGGACCGGCGGCCTGCTCGCTCAGACCGGCGCGCCATCCAAGCACTTTGTGCGGCCTCTGCCCGGCCAGACGCCGCCCTACAGCCTGGGTATCGAGGCCGGGGGCGTGATCTACGTCTCGGGGCAGTTGCCCACCGACGTGACCGGCGACTTCGCGGCGCAGGCCAAGCAGGTGTTCGACAATCTGCGCTCCGTGCTGAAGCAGGCCGGCTCATCGCTCGATAACGTGGTGGCGTCGTCGGTGATGCTGCAGAACGCCGCGGACTTTCCGGCCCTCGACGAGATCTATCGCCAGCAGTTCACCGGGACGCTGCCGGCCCGCACCACCGTCATCGGCGAGATGGTGCGGCCGGGCGCGCTCCTGGAAATCCAGGTAACGGCGGTGCCGACAGGCGTCGCCCGAACCGCGATTCTGCCCGACGGCTGGGCGAAGCCGGCGAGCCCCTACTCTTACGCGATCAAGGCGGGCGACACCCTCTACATTTCGGGACTGGTGTCGCGCAAGGGCACGGATGGCTCTCAAGTGCAGGGCGACATCGGCGTGCAGGTGAAGACGCTCATGGACAACGCGGGGGTGATCCTCAAGGCCGCCGGGATGTCTTACGGCGATCTGGTGTCGGGACACGTGGCGCTCAAAGACATGAAACTGTTTGCCCCGATGAACGACGTGTACCGCACCTACTGGGAGAAGGATCGCCCGGCGCGGGTGAGTTGCGAGGTATCGCCGCCCGGGACCTATGACGTGGAGATCACCTTTGTCGCCATCAAGGGCAGCTCGCCTCGCGAAGTGATCATTCCGGCGCGCCCCGACGGAACGCCCGGCCAGGCCGGCCCCAACTACTCTCCGGCCATCAAAGTCGGCAATCGCCTTTTCGTTTCGGGGGGCACCGGCGTCACCGATGGGAACAAGGGGGACATGAAGGCGCAGACTGCGGAAACCCTCGCGAAGTTCGGTCCCGCGCTCAAGGCGGCCGGCTTCGACTACAAGGACGTGGTGGCGGTCGACGTGTACATCTCGGACGTCAAGAAATTCGGCGACATGAACGAGGGCTACCGACCCGTCTTCGCCTCCGACGCGCCGGTGCGAGCGAGCCTGGGCGTGCGACGGCTCGCCAACGCGGACGCCCTGGTCGAGGCCATGATCACAGCGGTGAAATAGTCCGCGCGGGCGACCGCCGCGCTACGCGTTGCAGGTTCCCCAGCTCAGCTGCGCCTAGTCATCGTTCCCGGTCATGGGCGCCACCGGCTTGGTCATGAGCTGCGAGGCATTCTTGGACACGTAGGTCACGGCTTCGAGCAACCGGTCCACTTCCTCGGGCATGTTGTAGAGGTGGGTCGCCGCTCGGACGGCGTTCAGGTTGCCGGTGCCCATGGTGCGAATCCAGACGCGATTGAAGTCGTAGACCGCCTTCACAACGTTGGCCATGGGAATGTCGCGCACGGAGAAGAGCGTCAGTCCGGCCGCGAACTGCGGGTCCGCGGATGTCCACATCTTCACTCCGGGGATTTCCTGGAGGCCCTTGCGCAGTCTGGTGCTGAGCTGGCGCACGCGGGCCTCGATGTTCTTCTTGCCGATTGCCTCGTGGAACTCGATCGCGTGGCCGATGCCGAGGGCCGAGGGCACGTGCCGCTGCCCGCCCAGCTCGTACTTGCGCGCGCCGAAGCTCGCGGCCTTCGGATCGTTGGCGGTCTTGAGATCGGCATAGCCCATGAGCGGCCAGATCTTGTCCTGCACGCTGCGCTTCACGTAGCACATGCCCGTGCCCGACCCCGCGAGCAGCCACTTCTGGCCCGCGGCCGCGTAATGATCGACGCCGGTGGCCTTGAGGTCGAGGTCGAGCATGCCAAGGGGGTGCGCGCCGTCGATCGAGATGAGAGCGCCCTTGCTGTGGGCCAGTTCCGCCAGCTCCTTGATCGGCATGACGAGGCCGGTCACGTACGGCATGTGGCTCACCATGAGGAGCCGCGTCTTCGCGGTCATCGCGCGCTCGTAGATCTTGACGATCTGATCGACGCTTTCGGGCGGGGAGGGAATCTCCACGCGCACCAGCTTGATGCCGCGTCGATCCTGCATGTGGGTCAACGGCTGAATGCCGCCGCCGTGCTCGTGAGTGCTGAGCACCGCCTCGTCGCCGGCGTTCCAGTCCATGCCCAGGGTGAAGATGTTCATGCCCTCGCTGGTGCTGCGGGTGAGCACCACCTCGTCGGCCGTGACCCCGATGAAGGCCGCCATCCGCGCCCTCACCGCGTCGCGGGCGGCCGCGCCGTAGTTGTTCGACGGGTCCTCGGAAAGGTCGCGGTCGTAGCGCGCGGTCGCCTCGAGCACATTGCGGGGGGTCGGGCCGTAGGTGCCGTTGTTCATGAACGTCAACCCGTCGACGATGTTGAACTCTTTTCGCACCTTCCACCAATACGCTTCGTCGAGAGCACCCGTGGGCTTGATCTGATCGAGGGGCATGCCGACCCGGGTCGCGATGGGTTGCGCAGACAGGGGCTCGGGGAAGAGGCCCGCGCTGAGGCCGCCGAGTGCTGTGGCGCCGCCTATGAAACTGCGTCGCGAGGATTGAAACGAATTGGCCATGTCGACCTCCAGAAAATCGCGCTCGCCTATCTCGCCAAGCGCAGGTGGCGCCATTATGGCGCGGTAGGGGGCCAAGTCAAATCATTCTCAACAATTTAGCGGCCGATTCCCGCGGTTACGGGGGTAGCTCGAGGTGGAAAGCGCTGGCCCCATGGGGTTCCATCGAGCCTCTCCCCGTTGACATATAGTTTTCCCATGCGAAATCTGATCCCCGCCCTTGCTGTATCCGCTGTCCTCGCTCCGTCTCTCGCTCCGGCGCAGGTCTATCCGGCCGCCAAGTCCGGCGGCAACTACATGCACAACTACTATCTGCCGCCCGCCGCGAGCAGCACGCCGTGGTGGCCGTCCTGGTCGCCCGACGGCCAGGGGCTGGTGTTCGCCATGGACGGGTCGCTGTGGCGTATGCGCGTGGCCAACGGCCGGGCCGACGGCATGGCGGAGGAAGTGCTGCGCGAAACGGCATTCCTCTCTTCCCCGGAGTACTCGCCCGACGGCCGTTATCTTGCCTACACCGCCGATGACGACGGGAAGAGCATCAACGTACGTGTGCTGAACCTGTCCACGGGCGAGACGAGTGCGATCACGACCGGCAATCACGTCAACGTGGAACCGGCCTGGTCGCCCGACAGCAAGCGGCTGTCCTACGTGTCGACTGCGCCGAACGGCTTCTTCAACGTGTTCGTCGCCAGCATCGACAACGGACGTCCCGGGACGGTTGTCCAGGTGACGACGGACCACAACTTCGGCCGTGACCGCCTGTATTTCGGCGACACCGACGTGCACCTGGCGCCGTCGTGGTCTCCCGACGGCAAGGAGTTACTGCTCGTTTCGAACCGCGGCATTCCGCTCGGATCGGGCGGGGTGTGGCGCGTGCCCGTCGAGGCCGACGTGATGAACAGCGGCAAGGCGGTGCTGATCCACAAGGAGGAGACTCTCTTCCGCACGCGGCCGCAGTGGTCGATCGACGGCAAGCGCTTCATCTACGCCTCGCACCTGGGGAGTCAGTTCACCAACCTGTTTGTCCTTCCCACGGTGGGGGGCGAGCCCTACAAGATGACCTTCGGCGAATACGACAGCTTCCTGCCCCGCTGGTCACCCGATGGCGAGTGGATCGCCTACATCTCGAACGAACTCGGACTGCCGCAGATCAAGATCCTGAAGACGTGGGGCGGCGAGGCGAAGGTCTTCAAGATCATCCAGAAGAAATGGAAGACGCCGATGGGACGTCTCAACGTGCGTGTGGTCGATGCCACAACCGGGCTTCCGACCGAAGCACGTGTCTACCACACGGCATCGGACGGCAAGCCCTACACGCCCGCCGACGCCTACGAGCGCCTCTCGCAGCTCAACCGCCATTTGTTCCACACTCGCGGCCGCTATACCACGGAAGCCCCGGCCGGACCGTTCACCATCGAGGCGGTGAAGGGGTTCGAGTACGCGGTCGCGAAGCAGACGGTGGAGGTCAAACCCGGGGTCACCACCGCGGTCACGGTGACGCTCAAGAGGATGGTCAATCTCAAGGCGAAGGGGTGGTACTCCGGCAGCAACCACGTGCACATGAACTACGCGGGCAACCTCCACAACACGCCGGAGAACATCATGATGATGAATGCCGCCGAGGACGCGGACATGATCAGCCTGCAGATCGCCAACAAGGACAACCGCGTCCTCGACTACCAGAACTACACCCCGGGCCAGGCGCAGCACCCCCTCTCCACCCCCAACCGCGTGCTGCACGTGGGACAGGAGTACCGCCCCCCGTTCTACGGCCATATGTCTCTCTTCAACCTGAAGGAGCACCTGATCTCGCCGTTCGTGACCGGGTACGAGGGCACCGGCATCGAGAGCCTGTATCCCTCGAACACCGACATCCTCCGCTACGCCAAAGCGCAGGGAGGAATCGGCGCCTACGTGCACCCTTACAACGGCAACGCCGACCCCATCGACGGCGGGCTGGGCACCGCGAAAGCCTTTCCCGTCGACGTGGCCTTGGGCGCGGTGAGTTATCACGAGCTGTGGTCGCAGAACGCGGGCGATGCGCCCCTGATGGTCTGGTACCGCCTTCTCAATGCCGGCTTCCGGGTTCCGGTGGTCGGGGGCGAGGATTCGATTTCGAGCCTGCACCGCGTGGAGCTCGTCGGGGCCTCGCGCGGCTACTTTCATCTGGGCGTGGGCCAGCTCTCCTGGGCCAACTGGATGAAGGCGCTGCTCGCCGGTCGGGGTTTCGTCACCGACGGCCCGCTCCTCGAGTTCACCGCGAACCAGGGGGTGATGCCGGGCGAAGAGATCGTGCTTCCCGCGGGCGGCGGCCGCGTCACGTTCCGGGGCGCCGTCACTTCCCTGGCGCCTCTCGAGCGATTCGAACTGGTCTCGATGGGCCAGGTGATTCACACGGCGCCCCTGGCCCCGTCAATGGATAAGGGCACCTTCGCGTTGCCGGTCACGGTGGAGAAATCGGGCTGGTACTCGCTGCGCGCGGTGGGTAAAGACCGCACCTTCCCTGTGGAGAATTCGCGTCCGCTGGCGGTTACGAATCCCATCTACGTCGTGGTGGGCGGTCAGGCCATCCGCGATCGCGCGTCGGCTGAGTACTTCGTGAAGTGGGTGGACATCCTCACTGGAATGGCGGAAAAGCACCCCGGCTGGCGCAGCGACAAAGAGAAGGCGCACGTGCTCGAGCAGTTCAAGGAAGCGCGCGACATCTACGTCAAGCGCGCGGCCGAGGCCGCGGCGCGCTAAGCGACTGGCCGCGGCGGCGCCCGGGCAGCCTCCCTCTAGAAATCGAAGAGCTTGGTGTACTTGACGACGAACGACCGGCCGAGTGTTTCCTGCGGGGTGGAGCTCAGCACATCGCGACGATTGTTGAAGACAATGAACAGCCCCGTGCCGCTGCGGTTCAGGAACGCCAGGCGCACGTTTGACGAAAACAGGCCGGTCTGGCTGTTGTACTGCAACAGGGCCGACAGATTGGCCAGGGTGGTGAAAGCGTAGCTGGCCTTGAAGGGCACCAGGTGGTTGATGAACGAACCACCGGGCAGCTTGATGTCCTGGCGTGTCCACCCAAGGCTGGCCGTCGCCTTGGGCGTAATACGGTATTCGCTGGTTAACTCCGTCGCAAGGAAATCACCGTTGTAATAGCGACCGGAGTAGAACCGGAACGTTCCCGTGACACGTGCGCTGGGATTGTGCAGGTACTCGAACACGCTTTGCCACCAGTCGTACTGGCCGGCCGGAATGACCACCCGCCTGCCGTCGCGGTTATAAACCGCGAACGGCGTCTTCGGATTGTCCTTGTTGTAGTTGGCAAACCAGCCGAATCGGCCGCCCTGCTTGGGCTGGATCTCGATGGGATGGAGATGCCACGCCTCGGATTGGAGCTTGTCGTCAAATCCCCAGTACGAGTTGTAGGTGACGTGCGGCCCGTAACGACGAATCCACTTGCTCTTCTTGGGTTGCGGCTGAAAGAATATCCGGGCCTCGGGGCGCCGATAGCCACGGCGAGGCAGGAAGCCCACCTCCGGGTTGAAGTTATCGCCGACCTGCGAGTACCCGCCTGAGATCTGCCAGAGGTTGTTGGTGAAGTTGTAGAACGCGCGGCCCGAGTAGTCGCTCCCTTTCGGGCCGGTGACACGATCCGTCGGAGTATCGGTCCGGGCCAGGAAACCCGACAACCGCTGGTTCTTGCTGACCTGGATGTTCGCGTCGAGCCCATAAGACCGGTTCCAATCCTGGTCCAGGGCGCGGCTGCCCGTCCCCTGGCGGTTGACAAAGATGGCGCCGTAGCTCGACCGGCCGACCTCGCGCTGCAGACGGACCACGCTGAAGTTGTTGGCCGCCCCGATGACTCGGCCGGTGACATCCTTGGCGTCGCCCGTCTGAACGTTCAGGAGGCCGAGGTTCCAGGCGCTTACCTTGCCGCTCAACCGCGCCCCCGCCACGATATCGATGGGCAGGCCGGCGGCCGACAAGCCCACCTTCCGCGAGAAGAACAAGTCGATGTTCTGGGGATTTCCAAACTGGAACGTCGACGCGTTCTCGAGGAAGAACGGCCGCTTCTCCGGGAAGAACAGGTCGAAGCGGGTCAGGTTCACCTGCTCTTCATCCGCCTCCACCTGGGCGAAGTCCGTGTTGACGGTCGCATCAAGGGTCAGGTTGGGGCGGATACCCCACTTCACGTCGAGGCCGACGTTGACCTTCTCGTCCGAGTTGTCGCCCACCGTGCGCGTGAAGTCCTTGTTCACGGAGCCCAGCGAATAGGGGATCAGCTTGATGTCGCGTCGAGCGGGCAAATCGAGGCCCGTGAGCTTGGCCGCGAGCGAAACGCGATAGATATCGTAGCCGCGCGGGATCGCGGTGAGATACACCTGTTCGTTCTTGTGCCGGATGTTGCGAAACAGGTTGAAGCCCCAGGTCTGGCTGGCGCCCGTGTTGTAGCGCAGGGTCTTCAAGGGGATGACCAGTTCGGTTTCCCACCCACGTTCGGTGACCTGGCTCTTCACCGTCCAGTCGCCATCCCAGTTGGGATTGAAGGCGCTGATGCCGCCGCGCTGGGTTCCGCCCGCGCCGCCGCCGGCCAGGTTCACGCCGCTGGTCTGCCCTTCTCGCGCCACCTGGCCGTCGTACTCGATGCCCAAGGGGTTGGTGCCGAAGACGAACGCGTTCTGGTTGTCGTTGAACGTGTCGAACACCATGACCACCGAGTCGGTCTCGGCCAGGGAGGCGTCCCGCCGGGCCTGCGACATGATGATCTTCGAGGGATCACTGTCGAAGGCGATGACGCCGACATACACGTTGCCCCGGCCGATCATGACGCGCACTTCCGTGCGTTCGGTGGCCGGCGCGCCCTCGAAGGGATCCTGCTGTATGAACGCTGAGAAGGGCTGTATGGTCTGCCAGACCGCCTCGTTCACCCGCCCATCGATCACCGGCGGCTCGGCGGTCGGATCCAGTTTGCCCGCGGGCATCGTAGGCGGCGCGAGGGGCGGCGCGAGGGGCGGCGGAGACGTCTGCGCGAAAAGTTGCGTGGAGGTCAGGACGGCGGAAAGGCCGAGAGCCAGCCGGAACGACGAGACAGTGCTAACGCTGTGTCTACACATATGACCTGATGTACCCCGATGAAATGACCGAAACCTGACGGAAGTCTACTTTAAAGTGATAGCCGATACCCTGCGCGAGACGATGGGCGGAAAGCAGCGATTCCGGCGAGGGGCCCGGTGGGGTTTACAGGCGCCGCGGTCGAGGGAACGCGGGCACGTCTTATCGACGCACCCGGGGTCCGGCGGGTATCACATCTTCAACGAGTTTGCGATGTTGTCGAGCGCCAGCTTCACGAGCTTGCGCGACGTGCCGAGGTTCATGCGCATGTGGTTCTGGCCGCCCTTGCCGTAGGTGTTGCCGGGATTCAGGTTCACCTTGGCGTTCTTTATGATGTAACGCTGGAGCACGGCCTCGGGCATGAGATCCATCTCGCCCGCGGCGCGGCCCATGTTGGCTTCGGCGGTGAGCTTCTTGAGATCGATCTTGTTCGCCACCGCGGTGAGGTCGAGCCACAGCAGGTAGGTCCCCTGCGGCTTGGCCGTCTTGATCAGGGGGATGTTCTTGGCGATGTAGTCCACCGCGAACGCCTGGTTGCCGTCGATGTACTCGTTGCACTGGTTGAACCACTCTTCGCCGCCGGTGAGCGCGCCCATGTTTGCCACCGCGCCCAGGGTGTTGATGTCGGCGCGGACGTTCTTCTTCACCCGCTCGAGCAGGATCTTGTTGGTCGAGAACATCCAGGCGAACTTCTGCGCCGCCAGCCCGAACGATTTGCTCACCGCCTTGAAGGTGATGCTGTTGTCGACGATGGCCCGGTTGGGCAGGCTCGCGAACGGCGTGTACTTCTCGCCCTTGGCCACGAAGTCGCAGTGGATCTCGTCGGCCAGAACGACCACATTTTTTCGGAGGCAGATCTCGCCCAAACGGGTGAGATCCTCGGCGGTCCAGCAGTTGCCGGTCGGATTCTGAGGATTGCAAAGGATGAAGCTCTGCACCTCGGGGGTGATCCGGCGCTCGAAATCATCGAAGTCGAGAGAGTACCGGCCGTCGACCTGCTTCATCACGTTCTCTTCGGCAATCGTCCGGGTCGCTCTCAGGTCGCCATAGAAGCCGTTGTACGTGGGCGTGTTGAGGAGGACCTTGCTACCCGGAGGCGACACGGTCATGAGCGCGCAGATGACGCCCTGGTGGACACCGGTGGTGAAGACCAGGGACTTGGGATCGACGGTCAGACCGTAGCGCTTCTTGTTCCACTCGACCACGGCCGCCCCGACCAACCCCAGGTACTCCTCGTTGTCGAGGTAGCCCCAGTTCTCGTGCTTGAGGCGCTCCTGAAGGGCGGCGGTGATGGAGGGCGCGACGCGGAAGTCCATGTCGGCGACGCCCATCGGGACCTCGAGGCTGCCCTTGCCCCCGAAGGTCCGTTCCTGCTGGTCCCACTTGCTCGAGTGGGTGCCCCAACGGTTGTAGATCGTATCGAAATCGAACTTGCCGTTGGGTGGATCGGCGACCCCTGCGGCCGCGGCGGTGGCAAAGCCGAGCGACGTGCCCACGGGCATAGCACCTGCGAGCGCGGTCATGCTGGCGTTCTGGAGAAATCCTCTTCGATTCAGTCCATCGTGATTTGACATAGCTGTGCTCCCGCCGATCTTCATACTCATTGAGAAGTTTGTTTGTCGGGATCGCTTCAGAGTCAAGTAACCCCGGTCGATCCCGGTGGGGCCGTGGTCTGCCGAAGATAGTACACCCGTCCGCTCCCGCGGATTCGGTGGTTTGCGGCGACGACGCGGTTCGCGGTCGACCCGCGCCGGATCTCAAGGTGCTTTCGGGAGCGCACGGCAGTGAACGACTCGAGGGTTTGCCGCGGATGCATCTTCCGGCCGATGTCGGCCCGCTGCCCTCGCTCTGGCCGGATCGCTGAGGCCTCCTTCTCCGGTTCCGCCGGTTCGGGTCTATTATTTTGCGCAGCTATTTAGTACAGTCGCGTTACGGTCACGCACCGAGGAGGCACTCCATGTCGCTATCACGTCGCTCGTTCCTTTCCGCTTTCGACCCCGAGGCCGCGCCTTTCCCCGCCGCCGCACCGCGTGACCCCGAGGCCGCGCAGGCTCCGGCCCGCGTCAAAACGGCAGCGGCAGCGGCCGCCGCACCGCCACCAGCACCGCCGGCCATCGATCCCAACTCACTCCGCCTCGACAAGAACGAGAATCCGCTCGGGCCGGGGCCGGCCGCGATGGAGGCCATGACCAAGGGCTTCGACTACGCGGGCCGCTACCCCACGAACGCAAAACCCAACACGTCCGAATTGCGCGATACGATCGCGCGCAAGTTCGGGGTCCGACCCGAAAACGTCGTGGTCGCCAACGGCTCCGGCGAGCTTCTGCGGATCGCCACCCGCGTCTACACGTCTCCCTCGCGCCACCTGTTGACCGCTTCACCCACGTTCGCGTCGCCCGAGGAGATGGCGGGGCAGGTGGGAAGCTCGGTGAAGAAGATCCTGGTCGACAAGGAGGGCAAGCTCGACCTCGACAAGATGGCCGCGGCGGCGCGCTGGGCCGGTCTGGTGTTCTTCTGCAACCCGAACAATCCCACCGCCACCGTCCATTCGTTCAAGACCGTCGCCGATTTCGTGGGACGGATCCGCCGGGAGTCTCCGCAGACCGCGATCCTCATTGATGAGGCGTACCACGACTACGTCGAAGATCCGAATTACAGCACCGCGGTGGCGCTGGCCCTCGAGCACCCCGACGTCCTGGTCACCCGCACTCTTTCCAAGGCGTACGGGATGGCGGGGATGCGGGTGGGCTACGCGATCGCCCAGGCCAAGACGATCGAGGGCCTGGAGCGCTGGGTCATGACCTTCACCACCAACTCGATGGCGCAGGCGGCCGCGGTGGCCTCGCTCAAGGACCAGGGCCACATCGACCGCGAGCGGGCGCGCAACACGGAGGTGCGGAAGTACGTCACGCGCTTTTTCAACGAACTCGGTTTCAAGACCACCGACTCCCAGGGCAACTTCGTCTTCGTGGACATCGGCATACCGTCCAGGGAGTTCAAGGAGGCCTGCGCGAAGCAGTCGGTGATCGTGGGTCGGGAGTTCCCGCCGCTTGAAAAGACCTGGGCGCGCATCTCGCTCGGGACAATGGAAGAAATGAAGAAGGCCACCGAGGTATTCGCCAAGGTCCTCTCGCCCGAGGAATTGGGCGCCAGTTCGCGAAAGAGCGGCGCCGTGGCCAAGCCGGTGTCGAAGTGAGGTCGCCCATGCCACCCAAGGAGATGTCACCCAAGGAGACTGCCATGCCGTATACCCGCCGTTCCTTCGTTACCACTGCCGGCCTCTCCGGGGCCTCTTTGCTGGCCCTGCGCCGCGAGAGTTTCGCCGCGTTCCAGGCCCCCGCTTCACCGATGGCCCTGCCGCCGGCGCGGCTTCTCCTCCATAACAATGAGAACCCTCTCGGACCGGGGCAGGCCGTTCTCGACGCGCTGCGCAGCCAGCTGAAAGACGGCGGCCCCGCCGGGCGCTATTCGTTCGACCTGGCCATTGAGACCACCAAGGCCATCGCCGACCGGTTCGGAGCGAAACCCGAAAACGTCGCGCTCGGGTGCGGTTCCACCCAGGTGCTGCGCTCCGCGGTGGAGGTGTTCACCTCGAGCAGGAAGGCGCTGGTGAGCGCCATCCCCACTTACGAGGAGTGCATGAACGACGCGGAGTTACTGGGGCGCCCGATCCGGGCCATCCCGCTCAATGCCCAGATGAAGATCGACCTCGACGCCATGGCCGAAGCCTCCAAGGGCGCCGGCCTCGTGTTCGTGAACAACCCCAACAACCCCACGGCCACGGTGTGGTCCGCCGACGCGATCGCGGCCTTCATCGACAAGGTCCTCAAGGCCTCCCCCGACACCACGATCCTCCTCGACGAGGCGTACCACGACTACGTCACCGATCCCACCCACCGCACCCAGGTTCCCCTGGCCCTCAAGAACCCGCGCGTCCTGGTGGCGCGCACCTTCTCCAAGGCGCACGGCATGGCGGGAATGCGCACCGGCTATGTGCTCGGGATGCCCGAGACCATCAAGATGCTGAACGCCTGGGAAGGCTTCGGCTATCTCAACACCGCGGGCCTGATCGCGGCCGCGGTGTCGATCAAGGACCAGGCGCGCCTGGACGCCGAGAAGGTACGCAACACCGAGGCGCGCCAGTACACCGTCGACTGGTTCAAGGCGCGCGGCTGCGACTCGACGGACTCGCAGGGCAACTTCATCTTCGTGGATCTCAAGCAGCCGGTCCGGGGCTTCCGCGAGGCCTGCCGCAAGGAAGGCGTGCTCGTCGCGCGAGACTTCCCGCCCTATGAGAAGAGTCACTGCCGTATCTCCATCGGTACCCTCGAGCAGATGAAGCAGGCCACCGAAGTGTTCGCGCGGGCTCTCGCCGCCGCCGCGCCCGCCAAGGCCGCGTAGCCCCGCGTCAGGTCACAGCTGGGGCCGCGCCGCGGCCGCTCAACTGCCTCGTTCTCTGGCGCGTTCCTCCCGTTTCGGGCGATCGAGAAATGGCACTTGACTTGTACTCGCGATTTGGGTCTAAGATCGCCAAATACCCAGTTCGCGCCCTTTGTCCGCTGCCGTTGCCGCGGGGCGCGCTCAAATCAAACTTCCTTCCAAAGACGTTGGAGAAATCATGAGCAAGAGAAATCTCTTTGCGGTCGTAGCTTTTCTGGCCGTGGCGGCGCCACTTTGGGCGCAGTCGCATTTCGGCGGTCTCCGCGGTGCGGTCAAGGAGGCGGACGGAATCGTCCCCGGAGCCACCGTCACCTTGACCAACGAAGGGACCAACGCCGTGCGCACCGCAACCTCGAACGCCGCGGGCGAGTATGTCTTTTCCAACGTCGAACCCGGGACGTACACGGTGAAGCTGGAGATGCAGGGCTTCAAGACCATCGAAACCCGCGCGGTCCGCATCGGCACCCAGCAATTCCTCACCCGGGATTTCTCTTTGCAGATCGGCGACCTTCAGGAGTCAGTCACGGTCGAGGCCCAGGCGGCCGCACTCGAGACTTCGAACGCTTCGGTCGGCAGTTCGCTCGACAAGGAGGCGCTCGCGACCCTGCCTTCGGCCGGCCGCAACCCCTTCTTCCTTTCCGTGACCACGCCGGGAGTCGTCCCCTCGGGCGACCCGCAGTTCGTCCGCCAGCAGGATCAGACCAACGTTTCCCTGCTGAGTCTGGGCGGGGGACCGAGGCGCGGCAACAACTTCACCATCGACGGCGTTTCCATCGTCGACATCCGGAACCGCCCGAGCTTCATCCCGTCGATCGAAGCGGTGGACGAGGTCAAGATCCAGGTCAACACCTACGACTCGGAGGCCGGACGCAGCGGCGGCGGCGTCTTCAACACCACGGGCCGGTCGGGAGGCAACCAGTGGCGCGGCAGCGGGTTCTATCAGACCCGGCCCAAGGCGACCGTGGGCAAGCTTTTCTTCGAAAAGATCAACAACACGCCCAAGGCTGACACTTTCTTTCACCTTGGCGGCGGCTCGTTCGGAGGCCCCATCGTGAAGAACAAGACCTTCTTCCATATCACCACGGAGGAATACCGCACCCAGACCACCCGGAATGCCGTCAACGTGGTGCCCACCCCGGCTGAGCTCAACGGCGACTTCTCCCAGAGCGGGGTCACGATCTTCGACCCGCTCAATGTCGTGAACGGGGTCCGACAGCCGTTTCCCGGCAACGTCATCCCGGCGAGCCGCATCAGCCCGGTGGCCAACTCGCTCAAGCAGTATTGGCCGGCCGGAGGATCGTCGACCGCGTTGATCAACGACAAAGCCAATCAGGCCACGATCAAGTTGGACCAGAACTGGGGCCCGAAAGCTCAGTCCACTTTGTTCTACCTCTGGAACAAGACTGAGGAGCCCGCGTCCCGCTTCTACGGCAAACAGCTTGGTGACAATCCCGTGGATCCGGCCGAAGGCCTGCTGCTCCGCCAGGTTCACGCCATCGCCTTCAACAACACGTTCATCCCCGATGCCAGCACCGTCGGTCACGTGCGCTTCGGATACACGAGTTTCGCGGACGACTGTGCCCCCACCGACTTCGACCCGGGAACCCTGGGTTTCTCGTCGACGTTCCTCGGCCAGATGGCGATCAAGAAAGGTACGAGGTTCGACATCGGCGACTATGGAAATGACCAAACCGCCAACACCTTCGGCGACCGCGATCCGGCGAAACGGACGTACTACTCCTGGGACGCGAACGCTTCGGTCTCCAAACTCATGGGCAACCACACGGTCAAGGCGGGAGTTGCGTACCGGCAGCTCGGTTTGAAAACCATCCTCTACGGATCTTCCGCCGGCAATTTCGTCTACAACGGCGTCTTCTCGGCCGCCACGGAAACCGGCACCCGCCGGGACAAGAACATCCTGGCCGACTTCCTGCTCGGCTATCCGAGCACCGGCAACATCACGGTTGCCACGCCGAGCAATTTCTTCCTCAACTACTACGCCGGCTACCTCCAGGACGACTACCGCGTCAACTCGAACTTGACCATGAACATCGGACTGCGCTACGAGTTCGAGCAAGGCCTGCAGGAGAAGAAGAATGCCCTCGCGGTGGGTTTCGACCGCGATAAGGCCTGGCCCGTGCAGGCGCCCGGTCTCAACCTCAAGGGCGGCCTTATCTACGCGGGGGTCGACGGGGCTCCCACTCACCAAAGCAACCCGAGCAAGACCAAATTCGCGCCCCGGGTCGGCTTCGCCTGGAGCCTGAACCCCAACACCGTCGTCCGCGGCGGTTATGGGATCTTCTACGCGCCCCACCCCTACGGCGCGCCCAGCGAAGCGGTCATCGGAACGCGCGGATTCACGCAGGTGACCGACTACGTGGCTTCGGTCGACGGAAACCGGACGCCCGCGGCCTCCATCGTAAACCCGTTTCCGAACGGGATCGGCGCCCCCACCGGCAGCGCCAACGGCATCCTGACCGGCGCGGGCGGAAGTGTCGCCTTCGTCGACCAGTTCCGGAAGTCGGCCTATGTCCACCAGTTCTCGCTGGACCTCCAGCGCACCCTCGGCAGCGTCGTGGTCGGCCTCGGCTATATCGGCTCCCGGGGCAGAAACCTCACCATCGGCGGGACCGCGGCCGGCACCGTGAACATCAACCAGCTCGACCCGAAGTATCTCTCCCTGGGCGCTGGGCTCAACACGTTGGTCCCGAACCCGATGTTCGGCGAGACCCGCTTCGGCGCGTTCGGGCGGCAGGCCACGATCACCCAGGGCCAGCTCCTGCGGCCCTATCCGCAATTCACGGACGTCCTGGCCCACCAGGTCAGCGCCGGCAAGTCGAGCTACGATTCGGTGGTGCTTCGGTTCGACCGCCGGGTGAAGAACGGCTGGGGAACCGCGGTGAACTACACCTGGAGCCGGAACCAGGACAACATCTTCGGCGAGACCAACTTCTTCAGCAACAGCATAAGCACCGCCATCAACGCCTACGACCTCGATGGAAACTACGGCCCCTCGTTGCTCGATGCGCCGCACCGGATCAACTTCTCGGTGACGCTGGAATTGCCGTTCGGAAAGGGCAAGAAGAGGCTGTCCGAGCCGGGCCTGGCGCGGACGCTCTTCGGAGGATGGTCGATCACCGCCCTTGGCTCGTATCAGAGCGGTTTCCCGGTGTACATTTCTCAGGCGACGAATAACGCGGGCCTGCTGACCAACCAGCAGCGGCCGAACCTCACGGGGACCGACCCCGCGACCTCGGGCAGCGCCGAGGACCGGTACAACGCCTGGTTCAATCCGGCGGCCTGGTCGGCAGCCCCGGCCTTCACCCTGGGCAACGCTCCGCGAACCGATACCCGGGCACGGACGGCGTTCAAGAAGAACACCGACCTGTCGATCCAGAAGGTGGAGTCCCTCGGCGGGAGCAAGACCGTAACGCTGAGGGCCGAAGTCTACAATCTCTTCGACAACCCGCTTTTCAACGGGCCGAACACCAGCTTCGGTTCCGCGAACTTCGGGAAGGTCACGTCCGTCGGCGGCTTCCCCCGAATGCTGCAGCTGATGGCGCGGCTCTCCTTCTAGGTAGCCTCCGGAAGAACCGCAGCGGGCCCCGTCGCCTTAGGGGGCCCGCTCTGCGAGCAGCCGTTCCACGAGTGCGGCTATCTCTTCGGTGGCCTCGGTGTGAAACTTCCCGGTCGCCTTGCCCGAGAAACCAGCGTGCGCGCTCCGCACCCGGCCGTCGCGGCCCAGGAAGAACGTGGTGGGGAACGAGTTCAGATTGACACCCTGGGGAACCTTTTCGTTGAGCTCCTTCGGTTCGCCCGGCACGAGCACCGTGAACTCGACGCCATATCGCTTGATGAACGCACGCAGCCGGACCGGGTTCTTGATCTGTTCCTCTTCCTCGAACGACAGCGCGACGATCTCGAGGCCCCGGGCCTTGTATTTCTTGTAGAGCTCGACGAGGAACGGGGTCTCGTCATGGCAGTTCGGGCACCAACTGCCGCCGATGCCGACGATGAGGACCTTGCCTTGAAACTGGGGATCGGTATTGGAGACCATCCTTCCGGAAAGATCGGGGAAGGAAAAACGCAGTGGTTCGGATGGATCCTTGACACTGGTGAAGCGCGACGGGTCGCTCGGCTGAGGCAGGCCCTTGGCCGCGGCCTGGTCGGCGCGGGTGGCGATGAGGGGCGCGTCATGGTTCTGCACCACCTCGAGCGTTCCGTCCGCGGTGAGCTTGAGTTCGACGCGCAGCGGGCGCGCGCCCGAGAAATGACTGAGCACGAACGCCCCATTGCGATAGGAGCCGGCAAGGGTGCCGGTGTCCCCGTCAATACGCAGGATCGCCGCCGAGACTTCCGCGCCGGACTGCCGGACGATCAAACGCCACGCCCCTTCACCTTTCGAGCTCTTGACCTGGATATTCCAGAGCCCGGCGATCGGAGGGATCTTCGCATCGCCGACATCGATGGCAACGAAACGCGACGCCTTGAAAGGATAGGGCGCGCCCCGCGTGCCGCGCGAATACTGCCCTTCCAGCCGGCCGTCTTTCAGCGTCGCCTCGAGCGACGTCCCATACTCGTCGTAGCTGAAGGAGAACAAACCGTTCTCGAAACGGCCGGTGGTCGACGTCACTTTCTCGTCGCCGTTGAAGAACGAGCCCTGCGGCGCCGCACAGTTCGCTCCGCTGCAGGCGATTTCGAAGCGGAATGGAACCTCCACCGGGTTCGCGCCCCCGGCGACCACGGTCGCATCCCAGAGTCCGGCGGGCGACTGCGCGCGTGCCGGTGAAGCCGCCATAAGGGCGGCGATCGCCGCGACCGTGACCGAAATCGTTGTTCTCATTTCATCTCCATCAAGAAGCTCGAAGGCCCGTGATGTTATCTCGCCTCCTGCGACGTCCGCGCACCCGGTCGGGAGCGGAGTCGGGCGGCGCCGGCCAAAGTCTCGGCCACCCATAGCCAGATGTGGGATGACGCCGGATGGCTTTCGTTCAACTACGCCGTTGCCGAAACCATGAACGGCGAACCGAAGTCGGTTCGGGGCACCGCCAGTCTGATGCTACGCAAGGCCGCGGGCGGGGACTGGAAGATCCAGAGGGTCCACGGCGCGCGCGACTTGCGACTTAGAAGAGAACCTTCACCGCGAGCTGAATGTTCCGAGGCTCGCCCGAGCCAATCCCCGGCGCGTTGCCGCCATTTCGAGTCGCTGTCAGCAGGCCGAAAGTCGTCGAATTCGCGAGCGAGCTGCCGGGGTTTGCCCAGTTGGTGATGTTGAGGATGTTGAAGATCTCGCAGCGCAGTTGCGCCGAGACTCCCCCGGAGAGCTTGGTGGTTTTGAAGATGGAGAGGTCGACGGTCCGGAACGACGGGCCGTGATACGCGTTCCGCGGGAGGGCGCTGAAGGTGCCGGCCGGAGGCGCCGCGAAAGCGCTCGCGTTGAAGAACCGGGGGAATAGACCAGGGGGCTGGACGATCCCGCTGAAGGGGTCGCTCACTTCGACGGCCCGATCGAAGAGATCTCCACTTCGGCTGGTGTCGGTTCCGGTGGTCACGTTGAAGGGTGTCCCGCTCTCCAGGGCGGCGATGACATTGAACTGCCAGCCTGTGCCGAGACGCGACTTGCCCAGGGCCGGCAACTCGTAGGTCAGCCCGGCGGTGAAAATGTGGCGCACATCGGAGCCCGTCGAGTCGGCGTAGTCAGCCTCGACGTCGTAGGCGTTCATCACCAGGGTGTTGCGCGCGTCGGAGACGTCGTCCTTGAGGTGTCCATAGGTGTAGTTGAGACGCCCGGACACCCCGTGCCAGCGACTCTGAATAAGCGACACCTGGAACGAGTCGTACTTCGAGCGCCCCGTGCTCGACAACTGGTTGATGGCGCCCAGGTCCGGATAGCGATCATTGAAGGGTCGCCGGGCCTGCAGCGTGCCCAGGGTGCCCAGGGTGGGAGCGTTGATGTTGCGGGTGACCGCCAGGTTGCTGCCCCTCATGCCCACGTAACCCAGCTGCACGATGGTGGAGTTCGTAAGCTGCCGCTGTAAGTTGAAGTTGAAGTTCTGCAGATAGGGCAGCTTCAGGTCCGGACTGACCGAGAAAGCGCCAAAAGGCGGGGCGGGCGCCGTTCCGAACACCGGGACATCCTTGGCGATGGTGAAGCGCCGCTGGGTAATCGTGTATACGGGCGTCACACCGCCTGGTTGGTGGCCGACCCCGAGCGAGCCGCCATTGCCCGGCGCGTTCGCGGCGAAGAAGCTCACCGCCATTACGTTGTAGAAGAAGCCATAGCTGCCTCGGAACACGGTCTTTCCATTGCCCGGCGTGAACGCGAAACCGACGCGCGGCGCCAGGTTGTTCTTGTCCGAGGGATAGAGTTGGTCGCTCTGCACCAGCCCTTTGTCGGGGAGGAAATTGGTCAACTGCTCGCTCGCCCCCCCCAGAACACCCTGGTAGGTGTAGCGAAGACCGAAGTTGACGGTCAGGCTGGGCCGCACCGTCCACGCGTCGTGCGCGAAAAGATCGAAGGAATTCTGGTAATAGTCGTGCCGCGCAGGACCGCGCAGGACGGAGCCGACGGAAACGAAGCCGGCCAGGAAATCGGCGATGGCGCGGTCGGCCGCGGTGCCCGATGTCCCCCACGGGCCCACGGTCCCGTCGAAAGTGAGGGCGCCGCGCTTGAGGCTCTCGTAGAAGATGTCCAGCTTGGCCCGGCGATACTCTCCCCCCACCTTGATCTGATGCGCGCCGGTGGAATAGGAAAGCGTGTCGGTCAGGTGCCAGGTCGCGTCGATACGACCCGCGGGCAGGAGCGAACTGCCGCCCACCGTGCCGAAACCGCTGATGTTGATCCGGGGCGGACCGAACGACTCGGGATCGGTAAGGCCGGTGTTGAGCCCGAGAGCAGCCGGGTTGCCCTTGGCGTCGTTCATGTCGAAGGTCTGGTAGAAGTAGTTGTATCCGATCACCAGCTGGTTGACCACGTTCGGGCTCAGGATGGCGGTGGGCACAACCGACACGTTGTGCATGCGGCTCGGCACCGCCTGGTAATAGGGCAGAAACGGGGAGGTGCCGTCGGCCGCGGTCTGATCGCCCGTTCCTCCGAAATAGCGGGCCGAGACCGAGTACTTCGAATTGAAGGCGTGATCGATCTTGACGACGCCGTTGTAGCTGTCGTAGAGGTTGTTGTCGGCGCTCGTGTAGTTGTTGGCGGTGGCCGGTGCGCTGCGGCCGCTCGCCGGCCAGAGGCTGAGCAGGTTCAACGAAACCGGGTTCTCGGCCACGCTGAACTGGGCCAGCCTCTGTCGGGCCGAAGCGATCCAGGCGTCGGACGGCGTCGTGGTGACAAGGGTGTTGCCAGCGGTCAGTTGTTGAGCCTCGAATGTCGCGAAGAAGAAGGTCTTGTCTTTGACGATCGGCCCTCCCAGAGAGAAGCCGAACTGGTTGTTGCGGATCGGCCGCTTCGGGGTGCCGGGCGCCACGATCGGAGAACTCGCGGACAGCCTTTCGTGGCGGTTGAAGTAGAAGGCGCTGCCGTGGAAGGCATTGGTGCCCGACTTGATCACGAGGTTGACGGTCGAGCCGCCGTTCCGGCCCGACTCGGCGCTCCCACCCGACTGCACGGAAAACTGGTCGATCGCCTCGATGGGCAGAAGCGTTCCGGCAATGCCGGACACCCCGCCTTGGTTGACCGCCGAGGCGTTCTGAAACGCATCGTTGTTATCGCCGCCGTCGATCTGGTAGTTGTTCCCGCGGGAACCCGCCCCGTTCACCGAGTTGTTCTGCGCCACCCCGGGGGTGAGTTGAAGCATGCGCCTGAAGTCGCGGCCGTTGAGCGGGAAATCCTGCACCTGCTGCGGCCCGACCACGTTGGCGAGGGCGGTCGATACCGTGTCCAGTCTGGCTCCGGTGCCGGACACTTCGACCGTCTCGGAGAGAGCAGACACTCCCATCTTGAACTCAACCGCGGAGATCTTCGAAACCACCACTTCCACGGTGACCCGCTTGCCCTGGAAGCCGCTAAGGGTGGCCTCCACCTTGTACGAGCCGAGGGCCAGATCCGGGAGAGAAAAGGCGCCGGTGCTCGAGGTGGCGGTGGTGCGGACGGCGCCGGTCGCGGTGTGAACCGCGGTGACGGTCACGCCGGGCAGCACCGCGCCGCTGTCGTCGACAACTCGTCCCGAGATGCCGCCGCGAAACGTCTGCGCGTCCCCGATCGATGCGATGGTGACGAATGCGAGGGCCAGAAGACCCTGGGCGAAGGTTTTGGAAAGATGCATGTCAGCCTCCTGAATGCGCGCTCACGCAGCGCGACGTTGTCGGACAGCCTACCACGCCCTCTTTCGGTCGCGGGGTTTCGGTTGTGCTCATGGAGAGTCGATTCTTCGCGACAGTCGACTCTCCGCTCGCTACACGACTCTCCGCTCGCTTGACATCAAGCCGGTGGCAAAGTACCTTCGATCTAACTTTTTCCAACTGGAGATTTCTTATGGTCAATTTGAAACGCGTTTTCATTCTCGCTTTGTCAATTCTGGCGCTGGGTCGAGGCACCGCGCACGCTCAGGAGGCGTCTATCCAGGGGACAGTGGTTGACGAAACCGGAGCTCTCCTGCCGGGGGCGACGGTGACGGTGACATCTCTCGAGACCGGACGCGTGTTCACGACTCCCACGAAGGAGCGGGGCGAATATCGGCTGGTCAACGTACCCGCGGGAATCTACAAGATCCAAGCCGCCATGCCGGGGTTCTCCACGGTGCTGATCCCCAAGATCGAGTTACTCGTTGGCCAGAACCGCACCATTCCGTTCTCCTTGAAGGTCGCCACCAGCGAGGAAGTGACGGTGACCGGAGAGGCGCCTCTGGTCGACACGAAGTCATCGGCGGTGGCCGGCAACATCGATCGTCGCGAAATGGACCAACTCCCACTGCAGGGTCGCAACTGGATGGAGCTGGCCATGATGGTCAAGGGGATCACCGCCAACTCCGTGGTCGATACGCCGGGCGTGCGCGACCGGCAGTTCCAGTTGAACCTGGACGGCCAGGAGATCACGCAGCAGGTGGCGGGCTCCGGCTTCGGCCAGCCCCGTTTCAGCCGGGAGGCGATCGCGGAGTTCCAGGTGGTCACCAATCTATTCGACATCACTATGGGCCGCTCCCAGGGTATTCAGGTCCAGGCGATTTCTCGATCGGGGACGAACAAGACCACGGGCAGCGTCTACGGTTTCGTCCGCGACGACAAGTTCAACTCGAAGGACTTCATCTCCAACACGGTTTTGCCGTATTCGAACCAGCAGATTGGCGCCGCCATTGGCGGGCCGATCGTCAAGGACAAGATGCACTACTTCCTTTCCTACGAGTATGAGCGCGAACCGGGTACCATCCTCGCAGCCCCCCCGAGCCTCACGGGACAGAGATTCGAGTTTCCCAGCAAGCTGACCCAGAACAGTGTCCTGGGACGGGTCGACCGCCAGTCGGGTGCGAAGGACCACTTTTCGGTGCGCGGCTCTTACTGGGACTGGAAGAATCCCTTCACCCAGGTCTCGGGCACGGAGCACCCCTCGCAAGCGGCCGACCGTTCGCGCATCGCTTTGAACTTCATTGGCAACTGGTCGCGCGTCATCAACTCCGACATGTCCCAGGAAGTGAAGATCGGCTACACCCACTTCAACTGGAAGAACGGTCTCGCGGTTCCGGGCCTCGCGAATTCTCCGAGCCTGGCTTTCCCGGGGCAGGCCATCGGTCAGCGGCGCAACTACCCGCAGGAGTTCTATCAGAACACCGTCTCGGCCCGCTACGACCTCTCGTGGCACAAGGGCAAGCACGACATGAAGATCGGCGCCGAATTCCTGCGCTGGCACGACACTGGTCAATGGCAGCTTCTCTCGCGTGGCGAATTCGTCTTCACCGCCGTCCCCGCCGACCTGTCCCGGCGGATTCCCGCCGCTTCTTGGGACGACCCGACCAAGTGGGACCTGACCGGACTCGAGAGCATCACCCAGCGCTACGATCTCAACTTCGGCGACTGGACAATCGACATACCCCGGCCGACCTGGGGAGTCTGGTTCGGCGACACCTGGGCGGTGAAGAGCCGGCTCACCGTCAACTACGGCGTGCGCTGGGACGCCGACTGGGGCGCGACCGCTCCCCCTCATGTCACCACCCAGACCAAGTTCAACCCCCGGGGCGGCGTTCCCTACAGCGATGTCGGGATCGCGGCCGGAGACAATCTCTTCAAGACCGACATTCGCGACATCAAGAACATCGCGCCCCGCGGCGGTTTCAGCTGGAACGTCAAGGGCGACGGCACTTTCGTGATCCGGGGCGGAAGCGGGCTCTACTACTCGATCCCCGACTCGAACACCACGTTCTCTCAGCAGAGTTTCAACGGGGAGCGCATTCGCGTGAACTCGTTCGCGAACGACGGGCTTCCAGGTTTCCTCCAGGATCCTACCCGCGGGAAGACCCCCGCAGACTTCATTTCCGGGAAGTTCCCCCTGCCCCCGCAGGCGCCCCGGGTGATTGCCCACGATTACAAGATGCCCTACACCTGGCAGTCGACCATCGGTTTCCAGAAGCAACTCGGCGCGGTCATGATGTTCGAGGCGGACTTCACGAAATCGAATGCCTACAACCAGGCCCGTTCCCGCGATCTGAATCTCTTCTACAACCCGGTCAACGGCTACAACCTCAACCCGGCTGCCGCCGGCCGGCCTGATCCTAATTTCACGACCATCTCCTGGCTCGAGTCCACCGGCCGGGCCGATTCATCCCAGATCTCGGCGGCTCTTCACCGCCGCTTCCGGAACAAGCTCCAGGCCAGCATGACCTACAGCTACACCATCGGGCAGAATGACAACACCACCGGCTTCCAGTACCAGCCCAACAACGTGTTCGACACCACCGACGCCGACTATGCCCGATCCACCGAGTTCCAGCGCCACACCCTGCGCCTGAACGCGCTCTATAGCCTCCCGTGGGGCTTCTCGGTTTCCGGGGCGTACCTCTACGGGTCGGGCAACTACTACGCTGACTTCATCAGCACCAGCCCCTTCGGAGCAGGGGCGTCGCAGAACCGCCTTCTGCTTCCGACCGCGGCGGCGATTACCATCCCCGGCACGGTGCCGATCTCTACCACGATCACCAATAGGGTCGAAGTCGCCTCGCGTTTCGATGGACCCTCGGTGATCACGCCGGGCAGCGTCGTGCCTCGTAACGCCCTCGTCGGTCTCCCGCTCCACAAAGTCGACCTGCGTATCACCAAGGACGTGAAATTGTCGGGCGATCTGAAGCTGACGGGCATCTTCGAAGGGTTCAACGTGCTGAACCACGCGAACTACGGCGCGTACAACACTACGCTCAACAGCGCGACGTTTGGCCAGCCGCGCCAGAACACCGCGAACACCTACTTGCCGCGCGTCCTGCAGCTGGCATTGAAGCTTTCGTTCTAGTTCCCTCAACGAGGCCGAACTACCAACCAGGCCGGCAGGACGGGCTGGTTGGCGTTCGGAAGCAGTCTGCCGGGTTGAACGGCGATTGCGCCGTGGAGGAGCCGACATGGACAAAGACATGAACCGTCGAAAGATGCTCAAGGGCTCCCTCGCGGTTGCCGGCGCAGGCTTCGCAGGCCTGCCCGACTGGGCCATCCCGGCGCTTGCTCAGGGCGAGGTGCCGGTGCCCTTCACCGACATGCCCGAAGCGTTCCCCACCGCACTCGGGGAGACCCGGGTCCTGGACATCCGAAAAATCGATGGGCTCATCACGCCCTCCGATCAATTCTTCACCCTGCAGCACTACGGGCAACCCGCCATCGACGGGGGCACATTCCGTCTGAATGTGACCGGTCTGGTTTCACGCCCCAAGTCGTTCTCCGTGGACGAGCTCCGGCGGATGGGCGCTACCGAAGTGGTCGCCGCATTCGAGTGCTCGGGCAACAGCGCGCGCTTTTCCCATGGTCTCGCAAGCAACGGCCGCTGGACCGGCGTCCCGCTCAACCAGGTACTGAACGAAGCCGAGATCAAATCCGAGGGTCGCGAAGTCGTGTTCTTCGGCGCCGATCACCAGGAGGAGAGCGTCGAGTTCCGAGCGGAGACATTCAAAGTGGATCAGCAGTTCGGCCGCAGCGTGACCCGGGAGGACGCTCTGGCGCCGGAGCCGCTTCTCGCCTACGCGTTGAACGGCGCCCCCTTGACCCGCGGGCAGGGATTCCCCGTTCGCCTCGTGATGCCAGGATGGTACGGCGTCGCGAACGTTAAATGGCTCGCCCAGATTCACGTTCAGTCTCAAAGGTACCTCGGGAAATTCCAGGCTCGGTGGTACCGGAGCCTTCGCGGGGAGACCATCAACGGCGAGGTGAAGTGGAAAGAGACGGAGGTGACGCGCCTGCAGTTGAAGTCAGCCATCGCCCGGGTCACGCGCGAGGGCAGCCGCCTCAAGATCTTCGGCTTTGTCCTGAACGACGGAACGCCGCTGCGCTCGGTCGAGGTCAGGATCGACGAGGGCCCGTGGCGGCCGGCCGCGCTCGACTCCTCCAATCCGAGATTCTCCTGGAAGCTGTTCACCTTCGACTGGATCGGCGCTGCCCCCGGCCCCCACACCATCGTGTCGCGGGCCACCGACGCGTTGGGCAACGTGCAGCCGGAAGGGGCGGCACTCGAAAACAAGAAGACGTTCCTGGAAGACAACCGGCAATTCCCCCGCACCCTGACCATCAGCTGACGAGGCTTCAGGCCTGTTCCAGCTGGCTAGGTAGACACCCAAGTCGCTTGGGAGTATGTTCTTTAGCAAATCAACAGGCACGCGGGCACGGGCGCCGCCTCGACGTTTGACCACCAGACTCTTCAGACCCAAATTCTTCAGGAGTGATGACTTCATGACCCGATTTCCCACGCGCGCGTCCCAGGTAATTCCCCCGCCCTTCCTTATCGCCTTTGCGCTGGCGCTGGCGCTTTCGCTGCTGCTGGCTCCCGCCCCGGCCCTCGCCCAGATCGACGCCGGATCGATCGTCGGCGACGTGACCGACTCTCAGGGCGGCGTGCTGCCTGGCGCCACCGTGGTGGCGACCCAGGAGGGTACCGGCTTTTCGTTCACCGCCACCACGAACGCCAAGGGCCAGTACAGTTTTCGCAACCTGCGCATCGGCTCTTATGTGGTCACCGCCGAGCTTTCCGGATTCAAGAAGACCGTCCGGTCCGCGGTGCAGCTCCACGTCCAGGAAACGATCAAAGCAAACTTTGCCCTCGACGTGGGCGCCATGACCGAGCAAGTGACGGTCAGCGGCGAAGCGCCGCTGCTGAATACGCAGACGGGGGAAATGGGCTATGCGGTCGACTCCAAGCAGCTCAACGATCTTCCGCTGCTGGGGCGCCGCTACAGCGAACTTGCCCTCCTTCAGACCGGCGTCGTTCCGTCGGGGGCGGGTGTTTCGTCCCGTGGTGAGGACACCTTCTTCAACTCAAACGGGAACTTCGCCACATGGAACAACTTCGTCCTGGACGGCGGGGACAACAACTCCTTCTCAACCAACCTGCAAGAGCGAACGCCCCAGGTCATTGCGCCGCCGGTGGATGCGATGGAGGAGTTCAAGATCCAGACGCGCACCTACTCTGCCGAGTTCGGTCGCTCCGCCGGCGCCGTCATCAACGCCTCCATCAAGCAGGGCTCGAACGACTTCAAGGGCGTGCTCTTTGGTTTCGGGCGGGACTCCAAGTTCAACGCGAATACCTTCGCGAACAAGGCCGCCGGCAGGCCAAAAGGGAAGTTTGACGAAACCGTGGCCGGCGGCGTCCTGGGCGGCCCGATCGTGAAGGACAAACTCTTCTTCTTCGTGGACTATCAGGCGACCCGCACCAACCAGGCGCAGAGCAACCAGGCGGTCGTGCCCACCGCTCTGATGCGATCGGGGAATCTGATTGAGTTGTCGCGTGCCGTCAGCGGCAGCAACCCGTTCGTCCTGGCAGGATGCGTCGATGCCACGACCAAGGTGATCAGCCCCGGCTGTATCAATCCCGTGGCCGCAAAGCTCATGGCTCTCTATCCCCTGCCCAACATCTCCTCCGAGCTCGCCAAGGCGGGGCAACCGGGCAGCTTCGGCCTCCCGAACTACATCAACACCGACCCCTTGGAGAACGCGATCAACTCGTACGACGTCCGTCTTGACGCCCGTCCGGGAGCTTCCGGCAAGACCCTCCTCTTCGCCCGCTACTCGTATGCGAAGACGGAGCGCCGGGAACCACCGGTGCTGGGCCCCGTGGCTTCGGGCGACTTCGCCTCCAATATCGATATCAAGGGACAGAGTGCGGTCGTCGGTCTGACCCGCAACCTGAGCAGCGCCATGGTGCTGGACGTACGGGGAGCCTGGAACAAGATCCAGGGCGACACCTTCCATCCCGCTTTCGGCCAGGACATAAATTCCCAGGTGGGGCTCAAAGGCATCCCCACGGACCCCCGGTTCAGCGGAGGCATCCCGAACACGAGTATCGGCGGGCTCACTCGCCTGGGCGGGCCCTTCTTCCGCCCCCAGTTCCAGACCTCGAGCATCAAACAGTTCTCGGCCTCCCTGGCCTGGAACCGCGGCGTCCACTCATTCAAGTTCGGCGTGGAAAAACGCCGGGATGCCGTGGACTACATCGACCTCCGCTCGCTGAACGGCGAAATGAACTTCGCCGATGCGCGCTACACCGGTTCGGGCATTGCCGACTTCCTCCTCGGCCTCGCCACTCAGCAGCGCCTGACCTCGTTCCACGAAGCGAATCTCTACACCGACGGGACTGAGCTCTTCGCTCAGGATTCGTGGCGTCCGACCAGCAAGCTCTCGCTGAACCTGGGCCTGCGCTACGAGTTCTTCACGCCCATGCTGGCCCGAGATGGCGTCTTGACGAACATCGACCCCGCCAACGGGCAGCGGGTCTCCGCTAAACCATCCGGGAGCTTGTATGAACGGTCGCTCATTCATCCCGATCGGAACAACTTCGCGCCCCGCCTGTCTTTCGCGTACTCGGCGAACGAGAGGATGGTGATTCGGGGCGGCTACGGCATCTACTACCAGCATACCGATCGGTACGGCTCGGAAAGCCAGATGGCCCTCAATCCGCCGCAACTTATCGACGCCGACGTCGCCGCGGCGAGTGCCAGCCAGGCTCCGACCTATCCGTTCAGAGATGGATTCATTACCCTGACTCCGAACGACATCAATCCTGCTCTGATCCAATGGCGCATTCAGGATCCAAATCAGGACACCCCGATTGTTCATCAGTTCAGCGTCGGCCCTGATTTCAAGCTCAGCAACACGATGTCGGCCTCGGTCCAGTACGTCGGCAACAAGGTGCGAAACGGCCGCCGTATCGTCAATCTGAATCAGGGGAGGATCACCCCCACGGGCGTCGTGTTCCCGTATGCGCAGTACGGCTACGGGACCGCCTATCTCGAGCAGATCCGCACGGTGGGCCGGACCGACTACAACGCTTTGCAGGCCCAGATCCAGCGACGGATGACCAAGGGTCTGGGATTCACCGCGTCGTTCACCTACGGAAGCGCCAAAGGCGATTTCCTCGACCACCTGGCCGCCGGTGGGGGTGCCACCGGCAACCAACCGCAGGACGTGTACAACCTGGATGCCGACTACGGCCCGTTGGAGTTCGACATCAAGAAGCGGTTCGTTCTTTCCTTTATCTACGAACTGCCGGCAGGTCGCGGGCGCGGGACCGAGTTCAAGGGCATCGGGCGGATCTTCAACGACTGGAGCCTGAATGGGATTCTGAGCCTCGAAGACGGCCGTCCGTTTACCATCTCGGGCTCGAACCGAAGCAACACCGGCGGAGGCCACAGCAGCCGGGCGAATTGCCTGGGCGATGCTCAGCCGTCCGGATTCGACAAGACCCTCACCAAGTGGTTCGACACCACCCAGTTCGCGGATACGCTCCAGAATACGCACGGTAACTGCGGGATCAACACGGTGCGTGGACCCGGGGGGAAGAACGTCAACATGTCGTTGTTCCGCGGCTTCCCGCTTCCGAGCGGCCGACGCGTGGAGTTCCGGGCCTCCGCCTTCAACCTCCTCGACTGGGAAAACTACGCTTTCCCGGGGTCCAGCGTGGCGAACCCCACGACCTTCGGCGTGATCACCGGCGTGAGGAACTCTCCGCGTGAGATGCAGTTCGCGCTCAAGCTGTATTTCTGACCGCCGGCCCGAGGAAAGGCACCGGCCGTCATTGCGAGTCGGTCCACGGACTACGTGCCCCGAGGGCAGGCTTCGCGCTGGCCCAAGGCCAGGCTGCGCGCTCCGTGACTTTTGGAAGAAACCCCGTCGTCATTGCGAATGAGCCGGAGTTCCGGGATCGAATGAGGCATTCTCACGAACTCGGGAGATTGCTTCGGTCCACCCCAAAACGATGGGTCCCTCGCAATGACGAAAAGGAGCTGAAATGGGCCTTACTCGCACGGGGTTTCTCAGCAGGAGGCCATCGAAGAGCGGTCTCCGAAGCAATCTCCCGCGAGATTGCTTCGGGCCATCTCGGAAGGATGTTACCCTCGCAATGACCGTTGTTTGCCCTCGCAATGACCGTTGTTTGCTGCTGAGAAACCCGTGCGAGTAAGGCCCATGTCAGCCCCTTTTCGTCATTGCGAGGAGGCGGCCGTCAGGCGGCCGACGAAGCAACCTCCTCCGCCCACTACCAACCCGGAGTACCAAATATGAACCCGATAAAGATGTCCCTAGCCATCCTCCTCGCCCTTCTCGTCACCAGCCGGCAGCCCGTCATGGCCGGAACCCAGATTCCTCAGGACCAGGGGGCGGCCGGGGTCTGGCAGAAGATCCTCAAGCTGAAGACCACGGCCAGCGCCATGCACACCACCGCGCATCCCGACGACGAGCATGGCGGCGTTCTCTCGCAGCTCTCCCGCGGACAGGGGGCGCGCTTGTCGTTGCTCACCTTGAACCGCGGCGAATCGGGAGACAACGCGATCGGCGCGGAACTCTTTGACGGCCTTGGTCTCATCCGCACCGAGGAACTGATCGACGCCGATCGCTACTACGGCGTCGATGATCAGTACTTCACCACCGTGGCCGATTACGGTTTCTCCAAACGCCTCGACGAGGCGCTCGACAAGTGGGGCAAAGAGAACGTCCTGCGCGATGTGGTCCGGGTGATTCGCATGAACCGGCCGTTCGTCCTGATCTCGCGCTTTCAGGGGAACCAGCGCGACGGTCACGGCAACCATCAGACCGCCGGGCTCATCACCCAGGAGGCGTTCAAGGCCGCGGGCGAGGCGAACATGTTCCCCGAGCAGATCGCTCAGGGGCTGCGGCCGTGGCAACCCATGAAGGTTTACATCGGCGGTCAGCGAGAGAACGAAGACTGGGCCATCCGGGTGGACCCGGGCGGCTACAGCCCCTGGCTCGGCGAGACCTACAACAACTTCGCCCGCATCGGCCTCTCTTTCCAGCGTTCGCAGAACAGCGGCCGGCTGGCTCTTTCTCGCGGACCGCAGTACGGCTACTACAAGCGCGTAGGTTCGACAGTCACCTCGCCGGCCAAGGAGGAAGGGTTCTTCGACGGCATCGACACCACTATCCCCGGGCTCTTCAAGGCCCTGGGCCGAACCGCTCCGGCGGGCGTCGATGCGGCCCTTCAATCGATCGACCGCGAGGTCACGAACGCGGTCACGGCCTTCTCGGTCACGAATCCCGCGGCCACCGTCCCCGCCCTGGCCCGCGGCCTCAAGGCAAGCCGTGACGCACTGACCGCTCTCGGATCCGGCGAGCCGGACGCCACCTTCATCCTGAAGATCAAAGAGCGCCAGTTCGAGGCCGCCATCAGCGCCGCCCTCGGCATCGACTTCACGGCCATGGCCCAGCCGGCCGGTGTGCCCGAGGCGACGGGTCCCTTCGCCGAGTTCGCGGCGCCTCCCACCATGGCCGCCCCCGTTCCGGGCCAGACCTTCGAAGTTCGCGCGCATTTCACAAACCGCAGCACGGTCGACGTCACCATGCGCGGAATCGACCTCGCCACCGCCTCCGGCTGGAAGGTCGGCAGCACCGGCGCCGCTCCCTCAACCGCCCTCAAGAACAACAGCACGGCAAGCCAGCGATTCTCGGTCTCCCTGGCCGACGATGTCGGGCTGTCGTCCAAGCCTTACTTCACCCGGGCCTCGATCCAGGACTCGAGGTACCAGGTGACCGACGCGAAACAGATCCATCGCGCCGCCTCCGAGACGCCCGCGGTCGCGGTGGCCCGCTACACCGTCGAAGGGGTGGACGTCGAGGCCCGCGAGGTGGTCACGCGCCGCGAGGGGAACCTTCCCTACGGTTATGAGATGCGCGAACTCCGAGTGGTTCCAGCACTCGCCCTGACCGTCACCCCGGGTTCGGCGGTCGTTCCCATGAGGGCTCTCAAGAAGCGGGTTCAGGTAGAGGTCGATCTGCTGAACAATGTGGAAGGCGACATCGCGGGCGAGTTGACCCTCAAGCTGCCCACCGGGTGGACCTCCACTCCCGCGATCCAGCCCTTCAAGTACGCCCGCGCGGGCGAACGTGGTGTGTACCGGTTTGCGGTTTCAATTCCCTCCGTGGAAAACCAGGCCTACGAAATTCAAGCGGTGGCCAGGGCGAACGGTCGCGAGTACACCGAAGGCTATTCCATCATCGCCAAGCGCGATCTGGAGACGCGCCTGCTGTACCGGCCGTCCACCATCAGCGTGCGCGGCATCGACGTCACCGTCCCCGCCGGACTCAAGATTGGATACGTGATGGGGGTGGGCGATTCGGTTCCCTCCGGCCTCGCTCAATTTGGCGCGAGCGTGACCCTGCTGGGCGAGAAGGAACTGGCCAGCGCCAGCCTGTCGCAGTTCGACACCATCATGACCGGCACCCGCGCGTACGCGGTGCGCGAAGACCTCAAGACCTACAACCAGCGCCTCCTGGACTACGTGAAGGCGGGCGGGAATCTGGTGGTTCTCTACAACACCCAGGAGTTCGTGCCGAACAAGTGGGCGCCTTATCCCGCCCAGTTGCCGGGCCGCGCCGAGGAAGTCTCGGAGGAAGATTCCCCGGTCGAGATCCTTGCGCCGACCGAACCGGTCTTCAACTACCCGAACAAGATCACCGCGAAAGACTTTGAGAACTGGGTGGAACAGCGGGGGTCGAAGTTCTTCACCGAATGGGACAAGGCCTACACTCCGATGATCGCTACCTGGGACAAGGGTCAGGAGAAGCAGCGGGGCGGCTGGGTTCACGCGACCTACGGAAAGGGTCACTACACCTACTTCGCCTACGCCTTCCACCGCCAGCTTCCCTACGGCGTGCCGGGCGCCTATCGCCTGCTCGCCAACGTCCTCTCGCTGAACAAGGCCCCGGCGGCTGCCCCCGCGAAGCCGAAGTCGTAGCCGTTCGGGACCGAAGCAATCTCTCAGGCATCTCTGAGGCGGGCCGCGCGAGGACACCGCGCAAGCGTGGTGACGCTACGGCCAAAGCACCCGGACGTTCCCTCACATCCGTGGGCCTCGAAGCGTTCTCGCAGGAACGGCGTGGGGCCCCCTCCCCACGATTGATGAGGTACCGCTCGGCCCCCGGAGTTCGCCTGTGCCCGCCGGGCCGAAGGGCCGGCAGGGTAGGCGCGGCCCCTCGGCCTTCGCTCGCGCTGTCCCGCGCGTGTCTCCGCCACAGGGGCTCGGGCGTGCAGCGCCTGGGCCCCACAGGA
>JANLSZ010000125.1:0-2126 GCA_031362685.1 Vicinamibacteria bacterium
TGTGAGCCCGCGCCCTTTCCGGTGGAGACCGCCATGGGAGCGCTCGGTCGCTATATCTCGGGCAGCGATTCCAAGCACTACCAGCCCACGAATATCGCCTTCGGACTCTTTCCCGATCTGGCCGAGCCCATCAAAGACAAGCTGCGTCGCCGCCGTGCTCTTTCGGAGCGAGCCCTGGTTTCTCTCGCCGGTTTCATCAACGCCCAGACGGTAGCGTGACCCATGCGGGAAGAGATCGATCGCTTCCTCGCCTCGCTCCAGGACGAACGCAACGCCTCTCCGCACACCTTGCGGGCCTACTCCAAGGACCTGAGCCAGCTTGAGTCTTTTGCTCGCACCCGGTTGAGCCACGACCCCACTGCGGTCGAAATCGATCTCTGGCTTCTTCGGGCCTTCTTCGCTGATCTGCACACCAGAAAAGCCTCGGCAACCACGGCGGGCCGAAAGCTCGCGACTTTTCGCTCGTTCTTTCGATTCCTGTGCCGGGAGGGCACGCTGACCAGAAATCCCGCCCGGAGTCTGGTCGGCCCTCGAAAGGATTTCAGGATTCCCACCTATCTGCAGGAAGCGGAGGCTGGCGATCTAATGATCGCTTCTGATAAGACGAATAAATCAAACGAAAGGGACACCGCGGTTCTGGAACTGCTCTATTCCACGGGGATGCGGTGCTCCGAAATTGTCGGCCTGGTCCTGGACGACGTCGACACAGGGAACCGATCTATTCGTATTCTTGGTAAAGGAAGAAAAGAACGCTGGGTCCCGTTTGGAACCCCAGCAAATAAGGCCTTATCAAGATATTTGCAGACCCGCGGGCGTCCTTCCGGCAGAGACCCGCTGATCGCTGGCGCGAACGGAAAGCCCATTTCGGACCGGACCGTCAGGCGAATCGTGGCACGGGGCCTGGTAAGAGCCGCCATTCGGACCAAGGCCAGCACACACACTCTCCGCCACTCTTTCGCCACCCACCTTCTCCAGCGTGGGGGCGATCTCAGGTCTATTCAGGAGCTTCTTGGCCACTCGAGTCTTTCGACGACTCAGCGGTACACGCACGTTAATCCGAAATATTTGCTCGATATATATAAACAAACACATCCAAAGGCCTGAAACTGTATCGTGGGGTATCGCGTCTCAAAACCAGCAGCCAGGGCTTTTCCGGCTCATGCTTAACAATTCACAGATGTCTGACGAGCAACTCGTCGAAGCCTTCCAAGCGGGCCAACTGGCCGCCTACGACGAACTTGTGTCTCGCTGGCAGTCGAAGATCCGGGGTGCGGTCTGGCGCGTTCTGGGCTCGACCGAGGACGCCGCTGACATTACCCAGGAAGCTTTCCTGCGGGCGTTTCGTGGCCTCAAAGCGTTCAAGCGCGAGGCCAAATTTTCGTCCTGGATTTACCAGATCGCCCTCAATCTTTGTCGCGACTCCCTTCGTCGTAAGAAGGGAAAGAGCTATGTCAGCCTCGATGAACCCGAACCCAAGATTCCCGAGCTTGTTTCGAAGGGCCCTTCCCCCCTCGAGATCACCCAGGGAAGCCAGATCGCCGATCGGGTTCGCATGGCCATTCAAAAACTCTCCGAGGATCAACGCGAGGTGATCATCTTGAAGGAGTACGAAGGCCTCACCTTCGCCGAGATCGCCGAGACCCTCGGCCTGCCCACTTCGACCGTGAAGACACGCCTCTATCGGGGTCTGGTCGAGATGAAGCAGCATTTGGTCCGCGATGGTGTGACCAGTGCTTCTTCCATTCCCGACTCAACCGCGTTTTGAAAATCACCCATACTTTGCGCATCAATCACCTGGATCAAATGTCATGACGGCTACTCTCTCCTGCGAAGCGCTACGCGATGACATCATCGCCCTCCTCTACGACGACGGTGATCTGGCCGAGCGATCGCGTGCCCGGGACCATCTGGCCCGATGCGTTCCGTGCCGCGCGGAGTACTCGGAACTCAAGGACGTCCGCAAGACCCTGGGTGGTTGGAGCCTGCCCGTCGCTGTACACCCACTCCCGGGACGCGCCACCGCTCGGTGGTTCCCCGCCGGCCTCGCCGCGGCCGCTGGCCTCATTCTCGGCATTGGCGTGGCCATGGCCGGGCGGGACAAGTTCTTCCCAGGTTCCACCGAACCG
>JANLSZ010000151.1:0-5851 GCA_031362685.1 Vicinamibacteria bacterium
CGGGCCGCGGAGGGCCTCGAGGTCCTGCAGCCGGAGCTCGGCACCAAGCCGCGCATCTACTACAAGAATCTCCACATGATCACGAAGTGCTTCGTGGGCGGGACGGTGGTCCGGCATGTCGAGGGCGTGGAGGAATGCGCCGCCGGTGTCGAGGTCGTGCTGGAGAAGGACGGTCGTGAGGTCGGACGGGCGACCACGGATACCTTCGGGGAGTTCGTCATCGACCGGCTCGAGCCGAACAGCAGCGGCTATCACCTGAAAGCCGCCGGCCCGTCGGGGCGCTGCTCGACGCAGTTCGACCTGGCCGACGAGAGCCGCTATCTCGGCGTGATGACCCTCGCCGCTGGGTAGACCCGCGCCGCCGCTGTCGACGCCTCTCCGGTCAGGCGTCATCCCCTTGACACGCGTCACGTGACAGATTACAGTTCAGGAGTGATCAGGACGTTCGCGGACAGGCACACTCAGGAGTTGTTTGTGACCGGCAGGGCGAAAAAGATCCCGGCAGACATCGCGAAGCGAGCGACGCGAAAGCTGGAATACATCGACCTGGCCACCGACGTCGACCAATTGAGATTTCCTCCAGGGAACCGGTTGCATGAGCTTGAACGAGACCGGAAGGGGCAGCATTCGATCTCGATCAATGACCAATGGCGCATCTGCTTTCGGTTCGCCTTCGGGGATGCCTATGACGTCGAGATCGCTGACTACCATTGAGACGAGGTATGAGATGAGCATTCCGAATACTGGCCGGCGAAGGATCCGCCCCACCCACCCGGGCGAGATGCTCCGGGAGGATTTCGTCCCTGATTATGGCCTTACGACCTCCCGCCTGGCCGAGGCCCTGGGAGTTTCGCGCCAGACCATCAACGAGCTTCTGCGGGAGCGTCGGGCCATGAGTCCCGAGATGGCGCTTCGCCTCGCGCGGCTGTTCGGCAACTCGGCCGAATTCTGGCTCAACGCGCAGCGGGCGGTGGATCTATGGGATGCGGGTCAAGCCATCAAGGAGGACGTTCAGCGCATCAAGCCGCTAAAGGTCGCGTAGCCTGATTCTGCGCCCGACTGAGAGCGCGAAGCCTGCCCTTGGGGCACTGCGGCGAGCGCGAAGCCTGCCCTTGGGGCACGGTGTCGAAGCCGGGGCGGGCGGTGATACCCAGTTCGAAGAGGCGGCGGATGACGCCGAGGTGGAAGAGGGTTGCGCGGAATCCTCCGCCTGAGAGGCACAGGCCGATGCCGCGGTTTCGGGTGGTTCGGTCCTGATCTGCGGCCTCGACCGCGGCTTTGGGGTCGCCCTCCATTTGCGTGGCATGTTAGCGCTCAGTCGCGCGGCCCTGCTTGGAAAAGTCTCCGCGATCGGCCATTTCAGGCACTTTGTTCGAGATTGCCTCTTAGGGCAACGAGAGGGGGGCGCGGGAGGCGGCGGAGCCTGCAACCAAGGGGCGTGCTCGGGTGGCGGGGCGGCGCCGTTCAAGCGACATCGGCGGGTATCATTGCCGTTGCCATGAGCCCCCGGATCTCCATCGATCGCGACGCAGTCTCTGCATTCTGTCAGCGGCATCACATCGCGCGGCTGGCCCTGTTCGGCTCGGTCCTTCGCGAGGACTTCGGACCTCATAGCGACGTCGACGTATTGGTGGAGTTTCAACCCGGCCACACGCCTGGTCTCGCGTTCGTGAGCATGGAACGCGAGTTGTCCACCCTTCTCCACGGGCGGCGCGTCGACCTGGTGACCCGGAAGTTCTTGAACCCACGCATCCGGGATCAGGTATTGGAGGGCGCCGAACCTGTGTATGTCGCCGCGTGATGTCGTCTACGTCGGGCACATGCTCGACACGGCGAGAAAAGCCATCAGCAAGACGCAGGGGCTTTAACGACACGCGTATGACGACGACGAGAATCTCCGCCTCGCCCTGACTCATCTCGTTCAAGTCATCGGCGAGGCTGCGCGGCAGGTGTCTCAGGAGTTTGCAAGTGCGCACCCCGAGATTCCGTGGGCCGACATCATCGGCATGCGTCACAAGGTGGTCCATGACTACCTTGGGGTTGATGAGGACATCGTCTGGCAGGTGGTCACCGAGGATCTGCCGGGGCTCGTCGCCGCGATCGTTGCGCTCCCCCGCGATCCTTAGCGAGACGTTCGAAGCGGCAACGTCTCGGTCGGCTTTCGGGGCGAAGCCGAACGACATAGCTCATAGTCTTCTACGGATACCGGCCACGATTTCACCGACGGGCTCGCCGAGGTTCCCGTCGATTTCAAAGCGATCCAAACACCTGTCGAGTTCGGCTTTTTGCTCCGGGGTAACGGGAAGGGCGCTCTGGTCGCGGGCAATGCTGTCCCAGAGATCTTCCACGAGCTTGATTCGTTCCTGAACCGGCAGGTCCCGCAGACGAGTTTCCATGGTCGAATTCTCCAGCACTCAGGCTAGCGCCGAGCGCCCCGGAGTGGTTCGTTGCGCCGAGGGCCCAGCGGACCGTTCAAACCAGCGGATCAAGCGCTATCGGCTCCGCCGGGTCCGTGATCGGTTCGGTGACTCCGCGCGGATGTTCGTGCCTCGACGGGCGGTCACCACCTGAAGTCATTCGATGTTGGGTGGCTCTGGCGCGCGACGGATGCAGGCTACGGCGGGGTTGGCGTCAAGGTGGATCTTCTGGTTCTACCCCCTTCGTTCAATGAGGGGCACAGGCGAACCATCGCGGCCGTCCGGGTGAGGCCGTCCCCTGAAGCCATTCGCAGTTGGGGGAGGCCCCGATGGTCGCGGTCGGAAACGAAAGGACTTCGTCATGAATGCCAACCCCGCCTCCGCTGCATCCGTCGGGGTCTCCCCCAACTGCGAATGGCTTCAGGGGACGCCCGCCCTTCGGTCCGCTGTTTCTCGCGCGCCTGAACGGGCTCGGGCCGTCGCCACCACGCTCGAAACGTTCGAGCGCGAAGCCTGCCCTCGGGGCACGTCTATCGCGTTTCGCTCGACGCTTGTCGGTCGTGCGCGCCCATCGCAGCATCGCTTGACGCGAACCTTCGGGATCAGCTGCGGCGCGCGTCGTCCTCGGTTGTTCTGAACACCGCCGAGGGATTCGGGTCTGCGTCCCGCGGCGTCAAGCGACGGCACTACGAGATCGCTCGCGGTAGCGCGATGGAATGCGTTGCTATCCTTGACCTCGCGGTCGCACTCGGGCTCGAAAGCGCTCCCACGCCGGCGCGTGTGCTGTTCACTCGCGCGGCGATGATGCTCTCAAGGCTTGAAGCGCGGTTCCGTTGAGCCGTTCATGATTCAAGCCGGCAAACCGACGGATCCGGGCTGAGCCTCGGCTAACGAGGAACGGACGGGGTCGGGTTCGGATTCGGGATCGGATTCGGTGCCCCAACGGCGAGCGAAACACCCAGAATTGGGGTTCCGAGCGCCCGGCAAGGGCGTCAAGACGACCCGCGCCGGGCTGGACTTGACCCGCGAACCCCGCTTGTTTCACCTACACTCTTGGCCGAGGTGAGCGCGGATCAAGGAGACGCGTACCTCGGAGTGGGCGTCGCGGAGGCCATCAGAACCGTCTTGTGACAAGAGCGGAGGCGGTCGCGACGGGTGTGACCGAGCGCGGATCGGCGTTATCGCCCAGTCGCCGTGACAACGTGTGTGCTGGGGCGCATACTCCCCGAAGTCGTTGATCGCCCCAGTTGATTCCCCTGCTTCAAGGCGCCTCGCCAACCCGGAGCCAAACCATGATGAAAGCTATTTCTGTTCTATACGGCGTTGTCGCCTACGCCGTGTTTTTTGCCTCTTTCCTGTACGCCATCGGCTTCGCGGGGAACCTCTGGCTCCCAAAGACCATTGATTCGGGTATGGGAGCCGAACTTGGCGAATCGCTGGCGATCAACCTTGGCCTGCTTGGGCTCTTTGCGGTCCAGCACACCATCATGGCCCGTCCCTCCTTCAAGACCTGGTGGACCAGGATCATCCCGGCACATCTCGAGCGAAGCACGTTCGTTCTGGTGGCCAGCCTGGTTCTATTCCTTCTCTACTGGCAATGGCGTCCCATGACCGGAGTGGTTTGGAGCGTGGAGAATTCCATCGGCGCCGGCATCGCATGGGCCATGTTCGCCTTCGGCTGGCTGATGGTGCTCACCTCGACGTTTCTCATCAATCATTTCGATCTGTTCGGGTTGCGGCAGGTCTACCTCTATTTCAAGGGAGAGAGATACACACACGTGACCTTCAGAACGACGGGCCTGTACCGGATCGTCCGGCACCCGATCATGCTGGGATTCATCATCGCCTTTTGGGCCACTCCGCTCATGACCGTCGGTCATCTGCTCTTCGCCATCGCCACAACCGGCTACATTGTTATCGGCGTGCACTTTGAGGAGCATGATCTGAAAGCCTTCCTGGGAGGGGATTATGAAAGCTACCAGGCCCGGGTCCCGATGCTTTGTCCCGTCAGGTTCGGCAAGAGAACGGATGGGCAGAAGGCATAGGCGAGGTTCTTGTAGTAGATGCGCGGCTTGGTGCCGAGCTCCGGCTGGAAGACCTCGAGGCTTTCCTCGGCCCGGATCCGCTGCATCTCCTCGTACTCGACCTTGATGGTGCGGAAGACCTGAGTCGGGCAGGCCTGCTCGCCCTGAACCACACCGCGGCGCACGTCGGCGGCAAGTGGATCGCACCCAAGCCGGGAACGGACCCCGACCCTCGCGCAGGCGATCTGCCACGTGTGGATCGCCGAGGGCCTCTACGACAAGGACTTCGTGGCGAACCGGACCACCGGGTTCGAGGAATGGAAGCCTACGTTCTGGGCGAGAGCGACGGCCAGCCCAAGACGCCGGAGTGGCAGGAGGCCGAGACCGGTGTGCCGGCCCGCGATGTCCGCGCGCTGGCGCGCGAGTGGGGAACGAAGAAGACCTACCTCGGCGCGGGCAGCTGGGGAGTCGGCGTCGGCGGCGCCTGCCGCACCGCGACGGGCATGCAGCGGGCCCGGATGATGACCATTCTCGGCGCGATGCAGGGCTGGGGCCGCGCGGGCGTCAACTTCGGTAATCTGCAGTTCGGCTCGCCCCTCGACTACAGTTTCTACTTCCCCGGCTACGGCGAGGGCACCATCTCGGGCGACCTGGCCTTCAGCGCCAACGCGGCCAACAACTACCAGCGCATGCCCCACATCGTGACCATGAACTCGGTGAGGCAGAGCATCCCGAGGATCTGGTTCCCCGAGGCGATCACCACGGGCAAGGCCGCGGGCTACATCACCGACGTCGCGTCCGTGCAGGGGCAGTACTTCCCCTTCTTCTACCCTTCCCCCGGTCATGTGCCCGTGCGGATGCTCTACAAGTACGGCAGCCAGCTTTTCGGCACCATGGTCAACGGGAACCGCTGGGTGAAGGCGTACCAGCACCCGAGTCTCGAGTTCATCGTCAACCGGTCGGTCTGGAAGGAAGGCGAGACGCCGTACTCGGACGTCATCCTGCCCGCGTGCACGGTCTTCGAGAAATGGGACATCGGCGAGTGGTACAACGTCGGCACCGGGTACGTGCATCACATGTACTCGATGAACAACCACCGCGTGATCTCTCTGCAGCACAAGTGCATCGAGCCCCTGGGCGAATCGAAGTCCGACTACGACATCTTCGTTGCGATCGCGGCGAAGCTGGGCCTTGGAGCGATGTACACGGAAGGCGGCGTGGCCCAAGGCCAGGCTTCGCGCCCTCGGAACTCGACTGGTGCAAGCGTGTCTTCGACTCTTCCGACCTGGCCAGGCACACCTCCTGGCGGAAGTTCCTCAAGAAGGGCTACTTCGTGGTGCCCGCGGATCCGGAGCCCGCGCGTGAAGCGGTCGCGAACCGGTGGTACTACGAAGGCCGGAAGAAGGACAC
>JANLSZ010000207.1:0-1664 GCA_031362685.1 Vicinamibacteria bacterium
ATGCGATTGCGGGTGGTCTGGGGCTTGTCCGACGTGATCGCCACCTTCTCGCCCACCAGGCGATTCAGCAGGGTGGACTTGCCCGCTGAAGGCCGGCCCACGATGGTGACGAAGCCCGACTTGAAACCGGACGGGGTGGCCGCGGGCGCCTCCGTGGTCTCGGACATGGGCGGCCTCTCCTCGCTCATGAGCTCACCGCAACCGAGGCCCGGCCGAAGCTCACCCGCCCTACCCGCTTCGAGGTGGCTTCAAGGACTTCGATGGTGTAACCCTCGTGATCGATCCTCTCGCCCGCTTTGGGCACGTGACCGAAAAGATTCATAGCCAGGCCGCCCACGGTGTCGACGTCGTCCGGCATCTCGAAACCGGGGCTCAACGCATCCTTCAACGCGTCCAGGCTGACCCGCGCCGAGGCGGTGATGACCCCAGTCTTCGAAACCACCAGCGGCTCCGCCTCGGTGTCGTATTCGTCCTTGATCTCGCCCACCAGTTCCTCGAGGATGTCTTCGATGGAGACCAGGCCGGCGGTGACTCCGTACTCATCGACCAGGATGGCGATCGACAGCCGCTTCGCCTGCATCTCGCGGAGCAGGTCCACCACTTTTTTGCCATCCGGGACGATCAGGGCCGGCCGGACCAGTGACTGGATGCTGTCCGTTTCCGCGCCGTCGTGACTCACCAGGTCGCGGACGTGGAGCACCCCGGCGATATCGTCAAGGGTTTCCGCGTAGGCCACCAGTCTCGAGTACTGCGATTCGCGGAAGAGCTGCCGCGCGGCCGCCACCGTGCTCGAGGTGGGCAGAGCGTTTATGTCGAGGCGGGGAGTCATCACTTCGCGGGCCTGGGTATTGGATAAGCGGGCCAGGGAATCGACGATGCGCGACTCGTTCTCGGCCAACAGCGGGGGCGGCTGAGTTTGTGAAATCGATGACGGAACGCGCATGGCCGCACCATGACCATTCGATTCCTCGTCGCCATTGTCGGAGCCGGCGGCGCGCCGGCGCAAAACCGTGATGAGGGGCGAGAGCAGAACCGCATACCGGTGAAAGGGTCGGATCAGGTTGAGCAGAACACGCTCGGGCCCGCGCCGCGCGATCGCATAAGGGAGGGTGAGGCGAAAGATCAGAAGGTAGACGACCATGGTCACCAGGGCCACCAGCATGGCCCAATGGCTGAGGTGATCGAGGAGCAGCACGGTCAGCAGCACGGTCATGGCCACATGGGCGGTGTAGGTGCCGATGTGAATGGGCATGAGAATCGAGGGCGGGTCTTCGAAGTACCGGCTGAGCTTCTCCATCTCCGGCGAATCCTCATCCGCGATCTTGAGCAGGTTCCGGCGCTTGACCAGATAGAACGAGGCTTCGATGGTGGCCAGCGTGATGGAGACGATGATGGCGAAGAAGATGGCGAGGAAGGCCAGGAAGGTCATGCGGCCATCCTTCCCGCGGCCCGGCGCGAATTCCGCGAGCTGCGGTTCGAGGATCCTCGGGACAGGAGACGAGCGCGGAGTCGCTTCTCCAGCGCCTCCATCTCGCCCTGGTCGGTCTCATGATCGTAGCCAAGGACGTGGAGGAAACCGTGCAGAGCCAGGATCTCCAGCTCGCGGTCCAGAGTTCTGGAGAAACGAACCGCATTCGCCCTGGCCGTCGCGACGCTGATGATGA
>JANLSZ010000221.1:0-7066 GCA_031362685.1 Vicinamibacteria bacterium
CTCCGAGCGCCTCTCCCCTCTCCGACGAAGAAACGCTTCGCCACTTCCAGACCATCGTGCGGATGAACTCCACCGACCCGCCCGGGAATGAGAAACCGGTCGTCGACTACCTGAAGGGCATCCTCGAGGCCGAAGGCATTCCCGTGGAGGTCTACTCGGTCGAGCCCAACCGTCCGAACCTGGTCGCCCGCCTCAAGGGCACAGGGAAGAAGAAGCCTCTCCTGATCATGGGGCATAGCGACACCGTCAACATCGACGAGAAGAAGTGGACTCAGCCGCCCTTTTCGGCCGCGCGAGTGGACGGCTATGTCTATGGGCGAGGCTCCATCGATGACAAGGACAATGTCACCGCAGGACTCATGACTTTGCTCTCGCTCAAACGGCGGAACGTTCCGCTCGACCGGGATGTCATCTTGCTCGTCGAGGCAGGCGAAGAAGGAACCACTCGCGTCGGCATCAAGTTCATGACCGAGCAGCACTTCCCGGTTATCGATGCGGAGTACTGTTTTGCCGAGGGTGCGAACGTGGTCCGCGGTGGAGGCCAGGTGAAATTCGCGGGGGTGCAGACCCTCGAGAAGATCCCCCGCGCGATCGAACTCACGGCCCGCGGGGTGTCGGGACACGCCTCGGTCCCCCTGCGCGCCAACGCGGTGGTGCGCCTCTCCGCCGCGGTGGCGAAGATCGGCGTCTGGAAGCCGGAGATCCGACTCAACGACACCACCCGCGCCTATTTCACGCGGCTCGCGACCGTCACCACCGGTGAAGAGGCCGCGCGCTACCAAACCGTGGTCTCGGGCGACGCGAAGGCGATCGACGCGGTCGACGAGTGGTTCCTCTCGAACGATCCGCGCACCGCCTCGACGCTGCGCACCTCGGTGTCACCCACGATCGTCGCCGGCGGGTATCGCGTGAACATCATTCCTTCAGAAGCCAAGGCCACCCTCGATGTGCGCGCGCTCCCGGACGAAGACCCCGCGAAGTTCCTCGACATCGTGCGCGGCGTCATCGGCGACCCGAATGTCGAAGTCGCTTACGCCTCGCGGGATGTGCGACCCTCGTTCGCGCCGACGCGCCTCGACTCCGACGCGATGGTCTCGATCGAGGCCGCGGTGAAGCGGAACTACAACACCACCATGATTCCCATGATGAGCACGGGCGCCACCGACATGTCGTACCTGCGCGCCAGGGGCATGCAGTGTTACGGCATCGGCCCCGGCCTCGACGCGGAGGACGGACCGAAAGGTTACGGCGCTCACTCCGATCAGGAACGAATCCTGGAAGCCGAGTTGTACCGGTTCGTCCGCTTCCAGCACGACATTGTGGAATCCCTGGCGAGGGCCCGTTAGCCTCCGCCTCGATCCCAGGATCGCCGTGTTGGTGCTGGCGGTTCTGGTATCGATATCGACGGCCCCTGGAAGTCAGGCGCCGAAGGCGGCGCCAATCACCTTGAGGGAGGCGGTGAAGATCGAAGGCCTCCCTCTTCTCATCGCCACCAACCACCTCGGCCTCGGAGCCGAGACTCGGAGGCTCGTCGCCTGGGCGCTCGTCCATCGAGGGCCGTTGACCCTTCGGCCCGCGGATCTGGCCCTTGAAGACGCGGGGGCGAATTCACTCAAGGTCTCACCTCTGATGGCCCGGACGCTGGCCCGCTTGAGCCAGTGGCACGGCCTGGCCGCGACGAGCGACCACCCGATCACCCACGAACAACTCGAGGCCGCGACGCTTTTGCCCGCCTCCGTCGATCGCATTCGCCGGATTTTCGAAATGGCGATTGGGCGCGGCGTGCGCATCGGCGCGACGTGGGTGATACCGGAGACCGGAGGCGAAGCGACGATCGATCGCGAACTGCGCCTCGTCGAAGCCCTCGATCCACGATGGTCGACCATTCAGGATCTGGTCAAGGTCTCCGATGACCCGAAGGCGATAGCGGCCCTCTGCGAGAGCCGGGCGCTCGAGGTCGCGCAGGTCGACGGCCACGGACTGCTCAAGGTCGCGGTGGCACGCCTCCGCCTCGGTGCAGTGGGGAGCTCGGAAGAAGTGCGGCGAGCGCTTCTCACCGTGACCCAAAACGCCGCGCCCACCTTTTCTCTCGGTCCCGAAGAACAACTCACCCTCATCACCGCCGCCGACTGGGAGGGCCGCTATGTGGGCGGCTGGCACACTCACGCACCCCATGACGGCGGCGACGGATGGGTGGGGGGCGATGTCCCCAGCTTCGAGGACATGCAGAACGCGGTTCAATACGGCCAGTACCTGACTCTGGCGTTCCAGCCCGACGGCTTCGATCTCTACGATGCCGAGCCGCTCGCCGAAGCGAAACGCGTCGACCTGGCACTTCTCAAGGTGATCCGCTACCGGTCGCGGTCGTGGCGTCAACACTTTGAGAAATTGCACAGCCGCGCGGAACCCCGCGGAGGCGGCGGCATCCATCCCCCGTAACCGATCTCAACATCCCGCGCCAGGTAGCCCGGAACGCAGTGGAACTGTGCCGCTGGATCTCCGCGATTCGGTGATCCGCCACCGATCGCGGTTTAGTTCCGCCCAGCCCGACGCGGTTTCATCCAAAAAGACATCAGGTTCGCTTCTTCTCTGGTCGCCGCAGTGTCCGCTTCAACCCGCAAGCGGATCTCGTTCACGCCCGGTCGCAGGCGGTGGGCCGGCACGTCGCACTCGCAGTCCTGGACCTGGGATGTCAGCGGACAGGATCCGACAACCTCTTCGTTCACCTCGAAATTCAAGACCTGCCCCTCCTTCCCCTGTCCCCTGAAACCGATGGTGTAGTCCTCGGCTCGATGCAGGGGCACGATCAGCCGACCGTCGCGTGTCGACCGGTGGAGCGCGTCGCCGGTTCCCTTGGGCAAAGAGAAGCCGCCGTGAAGAAATGGAATGTCACCGTTTCCAAAACGAAGCACGAATACCGAATACGGGCGTCGGAAAATCGACGCATCGTAGTCGGCGATGGATTGGTGCAGGCGCGCACTTTCAATGAGAGCGCCGGGAAGAGAGAAGGGGGAGCCGATGGCGCGGCTGACACCATCGATGGCCACGTGGGCCATCTGAGGAAAGCCTACGGGCTCCATCCAATCCCAGGCCGACTCCCGCCGGCCCTGGACGAGCAGGAGATTCCAGGCCGACGCAATGACTACGATCGCTCCGGGGGCCAGGAGAGGACGGCGGCGCGCGAAGGCGGCCATCGTGTCGATAGCAATGGCGAGACCGACGGCCAGAGGCGCCAGGATCGTGCAGAACCGGCGGTTTCCGAAACTCGATCCTCCCCACCAGTCGGGGACCCGCGCGTTCGTGACATACAGCAGAAGAATGACGGCCCAGAACCCCACCGCCGTCCTCCAGCCCAGGCGGCGGAAGGCGAGAAGCCCGAGGATCGCCAGATACAGCAGCGGAGACCAGGTGAAGAGTCCTCCCCGCGGGGAGAAGAGAACGCCAAGGTAAGCGGGCGAATGGTCGAGAAAGCCCGGGCCGTTCGGTATCAAGATGGGCACGCCGAAAATCCGCTGCCACGCATAGACCTGGGGAGAGAAGGCGATGGCCGCGCCGAGGGCCAGGGCGGCGGTGTTGGGGACGATGTCTCGCCAGGCTCTCGGCCCCTGGGGGGCGAGCACGGCCGGAAGCGCTGCCGCACCGAGCAGCGCGTTGGCGAACCGCACCGTGGCGGAAAAACCCACACTGAGTCCAACCAGAAACCAACCCTTGGCGCCCCGCGGCTGCCTCTGAATCAACAGAAACGTGAGGGCGGCGGTCGCGAAGGAGAGGTTGTGCGACATGGTGGGCTCGGCGGTGAGATACCAGAACAGGAACGTGCCCCACGCGATGCCCAGGGTGGCCAGAAGTGCAACGCCCGCGGTGGCGAAGCGCAGGGCCAGGCGATAGGCGCAGATCAGGCCCAGGACGCTCACCCACATGCTGGTCAGGCTGCAGGCGGCGAGGTAGGGGCGCGCCGCTCCATTGCACGCCTGACCAATCACCGCACACAGGGAGTGGGCAACCAGATAGAGCGGAGCCCACAGGAACGCCGGCCCGATGCCGTGCATGTTGATCTGCGTGGGATCGGGCTCCGGGTTGTCTCCAAGAACCCCGCCAAGGATGGCGTCATCGTTCCGGATGTCGAGGTCATGATCGAAGACCATGCTGCGGATGTATTCGATGTGGTTGATCGCGTCCACGCCATGGTTGGCTCCCAGCCAGAAATAGGAGGACGCAAACAGCGGAAATTGCGCGAGCAGTACGAACACCGCAGGATCTCGAAATGCGGTGGCCGAACCCTCTCGTCTCAGTCGCCAGGCCGGCCACAGGCACGCGGACAGGGCGAGAGCGACGAGCACGGACAGGCTCGCCGAGCCACCCCACGAAGCCACGGGGGCCAGGCCTCGGATGGCCAGCGCGCCGAAGGTGACGGCGATCGGCGCGATGAAGAGCCGCATGTAACGATTCTAGAGGCTTGACTGAAGGCTCGGAGGGTCGGAGCCCGCGTCCCGTGCGAGAATCCAACGCCTGATGCGAGATCGCGCCAAATTCCTCGCCGCATTCGTCCGGCGGCCTTTCGACACCGGTTCGATCACCCCCAGTTCGGCCCGGCTCGCCCGCGCCATGGTTGAGGACATGGGGATCGCCGAAGCCGACACCGTGGTTGAGCTTGGTCCCGGGACCGGGGTTTTCACCAGACTGATTGAGGAGCAGCTCAAGACGGACGCCCTCTTTCTGTGCTTTGAGATCAACCGCGAGATGGCGGCGTCCCTTTCCGCTCGTTTCCCGCGGGTCCGCGTGGTGAACGACTCGGTCGAGAACCTGGGTCACCACCTCAAGGCGGCGGGTCGCGATTCGGTGGATGCCACCATCAGCGGCCTGCCCTGGGCGGCATTCTCCCCGGAGCGTCAGCGAAAGCTGCTGGACGCAACCGTGAAGTCGCTCAAGCGGGACGGACGCTTCGCCACCTTCGCCTATTCACACGTGTCCTGGCTCCCCCAGGCGCGCCGGTTTCGAAAACTGCTGGACTCCCGTTTTCGCGAGGTCGAAACCTCAGAGGTGGTCTGGCGCAACATGCCGCCCGCCTTCGTGTACCGCTGCCGGAAGTGACTTTGCGGGTCACCGCGACGTCATCCCGGCGAAGGCCGGGGTCCAGCTTTTACTTGAGGAAGTAGCTCATCATCCGGAAGCCGCGGGCGCCATCGCGAATCAGAGTCACCGACTCGCCGCCGTCCTTGTGTTTCTCGAAGACCGAGGTGAAGCGAATGGTGATGTACTTGCCGGGAGGAAGGTTCGGAAGGGTGGTGCGAATCTCGTGATTGAGGAAAGTCCGTGAAACCAGTTTGCCCATGGTCGGACGCGACTCGCCGAGGCCCTTCGACCAATCGGCCTTTTTCTGCGCTTTCTGAAACGAGGCGGCGGCCTGGTCCCAGGTGGCATCGAACTTGCCCGCGTCCACCAGGGCCAGCCAGTCCAGGGCGGCCTTCCTGGCCAAGGCCACGTCGGGATCGGACTCGGCCGACGCCGGGGCTGAGGGGGCCGGCTTTTTCGCCTCGACCTTGGGCGCGGTCTGGGCCGCAGCCAGGCTGGACACCGAGAGGGCGAGCAGCGCCACCGTTGCGCCGCGGAGGGAGTTCAGGAATGGTTCACTCATGGCTGGATTATAGGCCGCGGTGCGGCCGCGCCGGTCAACGAGACTTCGAGTCGAGCACCCGCCCGGAACGCGCTCCCGTCGACTTGCCGTCGCTCCAGACCAACTCTCCGCCGACCCATACCTTCTCGATCCCGGTGGAGAGTCGAAAGGGCTCGGTGAACGTCGCGTTGTCGATCACGGTCAGGGGGTCGAAGAGAACAAGGTCGGCGACGTAGCCCGGCACGACCTTCCCGCGATCCTTGAACCCCAGCCGCCACGCGGGCAGCGACGTCATTTTGCGGATCGCCTCCTCGAGGGTAAGCCAGCCTCGCTCGCGGACGAACCGGCCGAGCACGCGCGGAAACGTTCCCGCGCCGCGCGGATGGCGATATTCGATCCCGCCGTCACTCGAGACCATGGTCCACGGCCAGGCATAGAAGGCGCGAATGTCCTCGTCCATCATCGACTTCGCGACCACGGACGCCCCCCCGTTCTTCGCGATCTCCATGAACAAGTCGACCGGCGTGATGCCACGGCCCGCCGCGATCTCGGCCATGTTCTTGAACTCGTATGACCGATCCTTCTCGTACGACGTGATCATGACGTTCTTGGCGCCGCCCACGTCGGCCAGACCCCGCGCGACACTTACGGGGTCGTCATACTTCTTGTTCGGAATCAGGACCAGAATGGTCGAACTCCACGCGTCCCACGGATAACAGTCGGCGGTGATGTCCAGTCCTCGGCTCCGCGCGGAATCGAAGATGCGAAGGGCGTCCCTGGCCTTTCCCCAGACGCCCGCGGTTCCCACTTTGATGTGGGTGTTCTGCACCGCTACCCCGGCGCGCTCGCCGATGGCCACCAGTTCGGTCATGGCCTCCAGGGTCAGGTCGGCCTCGTCGCGAATGTGCGAGATGTAGAACCCGCCGTACCGCGCGGCCACCTTGGCCAGGGCAATGACCTCTTCCACCGTCGCATAGCCGCCCACTTCGTATTCGAGCCCGCTGGACAGGCAGAGAGCGCCCTCCTTGAATCCCTGGTCGACGAGTTCCTCCATCTGCCTGATCTCGTCGGGTCGGGCCTTGCGCTTGTAGTCTTCCCCCATCACCTTGCTTCGAACGCTCGCGTGGCCGACGCAGGTCGCGACATTGACCGACGCCGGAGCCGCGCGTCGCGCATCGAGATACTCCCCGATGGGCAGAGGCGAACCTCCGTCCTGCCCGACGAGGAGGCTGGTGATGCCCTGGGAGATCTGGGAAACCGCGAGCGGCTCGCGGGCGAGGCCGGTGGTCGAATGGTTGTGGACATCGATGAAGCCGGGAGCAAGGACGCGGTCCTTGCCATCGACCACCGTCTCGTCTTCCCGAGGCTTGAGGTCGCCCACCTCGGTGACGTATCCGGCGACCACCCGGACGTTGGCGACGCGAAGGGAGGCGCCCGTGCCATCCGCGACTC
>JANLSZ010000225.1:0-19101 GCA_031362685.1 Vicinamibacteria bacterium
GCTGGCGGTTCAGGCGGTGGATGGGAATGACCGGGAAGAGCTGGTGCACCGCCCAGGTGTCGGGCATCGACTGGAAGAGCGAGAAGTTGCAGTAGTAGGTGTCGGTGAGTTGCTTCTCGAGCGCTTCCAGGTCGTCGGGCACGTAGGGAAGGTCGCGAACGATCTTCAGGATCCGCTCGCACACCGCCCAGAAGAGTTGTTCGACCCGCGCGCGTTCGCGCAGGCCGAGCACGCTCAAGGTGAAGGCGGAGACCGCCTCTTCCTTGAGCTGGAGAGCGTCGTGGTAGCTCTCCTGAAAATTCTTGATGGAGACGTTCATGTACGTCTCGTACAGCTGCTGGATGATCCGATGTTCGTCGGCGCCCACCAGCTCCGGCGTCTGGGCGGTCAGGATTTCGTTCGACCCGAGAACGTTGAAGACGAGCACGGAATGGTGAGCGACGAGGGCGCGGCCCGATTCCGTGACGATGTCGGGATGGGGCACGCCCTTGGCGCTGCACGCCTCGCTGATTTCCGAGACGATGTCGCGAGCGTATTCGGCGAGCGAGTAGTTGACCGAGCTGTGGAAGTTGGTCTGGCTGCCGTCGTAGTCGACCCCCAGGCCACCGCCGCAGTCGATGATCCGCATGTTCGCGCCCATCATGTGCAGCTCGACGAAGATGCGCGAGGCCTCGCGCATGGCGTCGCGAATGGCGCGGATGGCGGTGATCTGGGAGCCGATGTGGAAATGGAGAAGCTGTAGACAGTCGAGCATTCCCTCCGACTTCAGCTTTTCAACCGTGTCCACCATCTCCCCGGTGGTGAGTCCGAACTTCGAGCGGTCGCCGGTGGATTCGACCCATTTCCCCGCGCCCTTGGTGGAAAGGCGCGCGCGCACCCCGATGACCGGCCGCACGTCGAGTTCCCGGGAGCAGCTGATAATGGTGTCGATTTCCTGGGCCCGGTCGACGGTGATGATGACCTGGCGCCCGAGCTTTTGGGCGAGCAGGGCGGTCTCGATGAAGGCCTTGTCCTTGTAGCCATTGCAGAGGATGTAGGCATTCGGGTTTTCCTGCAGAGCCAGGGCGACCAGAAGCTCAGGCTTGCTGCCCGCCTCGATACCGAGGCCGTGGGGCGCTCCGTACTCGACCAGTTCCTCGACCACGTGCCGCTGCTGATTGACCTTGATGGGGTAGACCCCGCGGAACCGGCCCTTGTAGTCATGCTCGGCGATGGCCGCGCCAAACGCGCCGAAGAGCTGCTCGATCCGGAACTTCAAAATGTCCGAGAATCGAATGAGGATGGGCAGATTGCAGCCCCGGCTCTTGAGATCCTCGACCAGTTCCTTGAGATCTATCGCGCCGTGCCCGGTCCCCCGAGGCGTCACCTGAACGTGGCCCGCGTCGTTGATCGAGAAGAAGTCCTTGCCCCAACCGTCGACGTTGTAGAGCTCGGATGCGTCTTTGATGGTCCAAGCCCGAAGGTCTGTCTGTTGAGCCAACTCTTTATGAACTCCTAGGCAACGCGGGTCAGAAGATTCTCCAAGGTCCCAAGGCGCGGGGTGGGGCGGGCGGATTGTAAACGTTGCGAGGCGGTTTGCTACTGCTTCGCCGCCCTGGCCGCCGGATAGGCCAGTTCTTCTTCGATGATGTGCTCGAAGGCCTCGAAGGGCTGAGCCCCCGAGAAGGACCGGCCATTGATCAGGAAGGTGGGGGTTCCGCTCACCCCGATGGCTTTTCCGGCATCGATGGACTGCTGAATGACGGCGTCGAATTTGCCGGAAGCAAGGCAGGTTCCAAAGCGCGCGCCATCCAGGCCCAGACCCGCGGCCCGGCCCTTGACGTCGGCCTCGTCGAGTGCGCCCGCCGTGCGCAGCATGGCCGTGTGCATTTCCCAGAATTTCCCCTGCTCCCCCGCGCAGCGCGCGGCCACCCCCGCCGGCTTGGCCTGGGGGTGAAAGTCGAGGGGAAACTCCTGGTACACGAGCCGGACCTTGCCTTTGTAGGCGTCCATCACGCGATCGACATACTGCTGAGCCTTCTGGCAGTACGGACACTGATAGTCCGTGAACTCCACGATGGTGACCGGGGCGTCTGCCGGCCCGAGGATCGGCGCGTTCGCGGGCACCACGACGGGCTTCCGCGACGGCTTCAGGCCGACCATGGCGACGTTGTACTTCTTGAAAAGCTCACGTTGATATCGGCCCAGTTGAGCCTCGGTCTTGCGCTGCATGACCATCTGCTGCAGTTGAGGCAGCATGGTTTCTTTGGTGGCGTTCTTCGCTCCCGACTTGACCTCTTCCCAGAGACTGTCGATATCGGAAGGCACAACCAGCGCCTTAGCCGTCACCTCCTGGGCGACCAGCTCGTTCCTTGGAATCCCCTTGGCCTGGGCTTCCATGTCGAAGAGCACCTCGGTGAGAGCCTTCTTTCGGAGGTTGTACTCCTGCTCGCTCACCTGGTGCCGAATGTCTTCCATCTGCGCCTTCAGCTGGGTCTCGGCCGCGGCCGCGCGGGACTGGAGCACTTCCATGTCGGCTTTGATGCGAGCGTCCAGATCGGCGTTCGAGAACGAGCGCGAACCGACCGTGACCGCCACCTGGCTCGGGTCTGCGCCGGGAGTGGAGGCGGCGGCGACCGCCGTGGCACTCGCCTGATTGCACGCCGCCGCCGACAACGAAACCGCGAGAAGAGCCAAGAACTGTTTCATTGCGCAAGTTTCGTTGGCGGAGGCTTCCGACGTCAACTGCCGGCGGAGCGGACGCAGTGAGCAAGGCGCCGGCCTGGTCCTGGGCCGCTCAAGCAACCTCCGGAACCACGCGGTGTCGCGACTACAGATCCCGGCGCAGGGTCAGGCCTCCGTCGACCACGATGACCTGGCCGGTGATGTAGCTTTCGGGGTCGATGAGGAGGCGCACGGCGCGGGCCACCTGCTCCGGCTTTCCGAAGCGCGGGATGACCCCCCGGTCGATCATGCCGTCGTACTTGCCCGAGTCGACCGACGCGCGGGCCATGCCGGCCGAGGTGACGCCCGGCGCCACCACGTTGATATTGACGCCGCCACGCCCGCCGAAGTCTTTGGCCAGAACCCTCGCGCCATGGATGAGGGCCGCTTTCGAAGTTCCGTAGGCGAGCGAGCCTTCGAATGGGTACGTGCCCTGCATGCTCGACAGCAGGACGATCGCCCCCCGGGTGGATTTCTCCCGCATGACCCGGGCGACGTCGCGAGCGAGCAACAGGGGAGCTATCGCGTTCCGGTCGAGAGCGTCCCGAAAGGCCGGGGACTCGAGATCTTCGGTCTTCGCTCGCGCCGGGTCACCCACGAAGACGACCAGGCCGTCGATTCTGTTCTTCGCCCCGAGCGCGTGGTCGATGTAGCGTTTGCGATCCGCGGCTTCGCGGATGTCGCCCTGCACGAGACCGACCGGACCCGCGTACAGATCCTGAAGTCGTTGCTGTACCAGATCGGCTCGACCTTTGTTCTCGCGGTAGCCCAGGATGGGATAAGCGCCCTCGGTGATGAGAAGCGCGGCCGTTGCTGCTCCCAGGCCTCCGGTTCCTCCGGCCAGCAGGATCACCCGGCCGGCGAGCGGCCTTCCCGCGTAGTCGAACCGTAGCTGATCCTGCCGTTGGACTTCCTCGGGGTCGAGGTGAGGACTGGACATGGTGAGACAGATTGTAGTGGGCGGGGGGAGCTACGCCTTCCGAAGAGACATGAGATCCGCCTCTCGGTTGAACAAGCCCATGCGATGCAGCGCGAAATCGTACTTCACCGGGTCCTCGGGATCGCAGGTCCGCAAGGTCGCGGTGATGTCCTCGGCCATCTTCCACCCCGGGGAGACGCGCCGGGTAAGTTTCGCGGACCGACCGATGTTGATGATGTGGGCGTCCAGGGGAATGAGGAGAACGGACCGCGGCACGCGCGTCCAGCCTCCCGGGTCCACGGTGTCGGCCCGAACCATCCAGCGCAGGTAAAGACAAAGCCGCTTACAGGCGCTTCCGTCTTTCGGTGATGGGAAGAAGAAGCGGACTCCCGCGCCACCGGGAAGCGCGCCCTTGCCGTACAGGCCGTCGCGGGGCAGAGCCAGGGTTCGCTGCACGAAGCCAGCGAGGGCCGGGCGAATGGCGGTGACGCGGTGGTCGGGCGTGAAGAAGCCCTCGATCGACCCCGCGGAGCGACGCATCTCGCGGATGAAGACGAGCAGACAGGCGGTGTCCGTCGCGTCGTTGAATCGGTGCTTGAATCCCGAGAGCCTGCCAAGCGCCTGGCGGGCATCGAGCGAGTCGATGGCCTGGGCCGGCCGATCGCCGAGCACGCCGAGCACCCGCTCCACGCTGCGCTTGATCTGCTTCACATTCCCGTAGGCGAGCGACGAAGCGATGAGACCTGCGACTTCACGGTCCTCCGCTTGCTGGTAGCGCCACACGAACTGCACGGGGTCGGGCTCGATCCAGCGCGCGTCGTACTCAAGGTAGACGCGGTTCAGCACCGCCTGTAAGGCGGCGAGTCGGCGTCGAGTCACGGCTTCTTGAGAACTTTGAGGATCTCTTCGCCGAACGCTTCAACTCTCCAGCGTCTCAGGCCGTCGATGGCGGACAGATCGACGAGGCTCGCCGGATTGGCTTCGGCGATCTTATCGATCAGCCGCTGCGGGATCACCAGGGAGAGTTCGAGGCCGATGCGGGTGGAGGCGGCCTTGCGCCATTCCTTCAACCCCGCGACCCGGCGCTGTTGGGGGAGGGGAAGTTCGATTCGACGGCCACGCTCGAGCTTGGGAAGATCGGCCTCCGCAACATTGAGGCCGCGGACGACCGCCTCCTGGAAACGATCCGCATACTCGCGCCGCCGGATGTGGCTCATCACCGCGTCCCGCCCACCGTCCTTCTCGGAGCGGGCCAGAGAGAGGAGGGCCTCATTGACCGCGATCCGAAAGGGCGGCAGATCCAGCTCGTCGGCGATCTTCTCGCGGCACGCGATCAATTCCCGAAAAATGGCAAGACCGCGGGGCGGCAGAGCGGCCACGCCCTTCACGTCGCGAAAGACTTCGCGCGGGTCGATCTTGCCGGGCAGCCCGCTCAGGGATTCGAGGGCCTGGCACTCCTCCTGGACCCAGTGGAAACGCCGCTTCTCTTCGAGTTCCGCCCGTTGTTTCGCCACCACCTCGAGAAGATGATTGACGTCGGTGAGGGCGTAGTGTTGTTGCTCTTCGGAAAGCGGCCGCGCCGACCAGTCGTCTTTCTGATTGCCCTTCGAGATGGCAAGGCCCAGTTCGTCGCGCAGGGTCGCCTGCAGGCCGACCTCCGTCCGGCCCAGGAACTTTGCGGCGATCATGGTGTCGTAGATGTTGCGGATCCCGATCGACGCCTTCGCCTTCAGCAGTGCTATGTCGTAGTCGGCTCCATGGAAGATCTTCGTGAGGCCGGGATTCTCGAGCAGAACGCGAAGGGCCTCGATCGGAAAGCCTTCGAGGGGATCGAGCAGGTACGAGGAGCCCGCTTCGGTGGCGATCTGAATGAGGCAGATCTTCTGGTGAAAGTGATAGAGGCTGTCCGACTCGGTGTCGACGACGATCGCCCGGGCGCCTTCGGCTTCACCGAGGAGTTGCTGGAACGCGGGGTCGTCGGTGGAGCGAATGGTTGCGGTCAAAAAGGAGCCAAATCCGTGAGGTTGAGCCCAGTATAAAGAGGCTTCCTCTACTTCGCGGCTTGCCAGAGGGCTTCCATTTCGTCCAGGGTGGCCAGCTTGGGGGTCTTGCCTTCCTTCAGCAGCCCCTGCTCGACGAACGCGAAACGCGTTCGGAACTTGCGATTCGTCCCGCGCAGCGCCGTCTCGGCATCGACTCCCAACTTCCGACCGAGGTTGATCACCGCGAAAAGCAGATCGCCCACTTCGTCTTCGAGCCGCTGGTGCCGGCCGGCCTCGGGTGCGAGCATGGCCGCGGAAATCTCGTTTAACTCCTCCTCGATCTTGCCCCGCACGTCCTCCGGCTTCGCCCAGTCGAAGCCGACCTTGGCCGCCTTCTCCGACAGGGCGAGGGCTTCCATCACCGCGGGCGTGTGGCGGTGGACGGCGTCCAGCAGAGAAGCGTGATCCCTGGCGCCGGTCGCCGTCCGCTCCTGCCGCTTCAGTTCTTCCCAGTTCCGCAAGACCGCCTCTGAGGTCTCGGCTTCAACTGTCCCGAATACATGAGGATGCCGACGCACCATCTTGTCCATCACCGAGGCGATCACGTCGTCGATCGTAAACTCGCCCGCGCGTTTGGCGATGTCCGAATGGAAGACCACGTGCAGCAGGATGTCGCCCAACTCCTCTTTAAGGTTGGTGGCATCGCCGGTCTCGATGGCGTGAACGACCTCGTAGGCCTCCTCTAAGGTCGCTTGCCTCAGGGTGAGGTGGGTTTGTTCGCGATCCCAGGGGCAACCGCCATCGGACCTCAAACGGTCAATGATGCTGACAAAATGCTCGAACGATGTCGGTTTCGAAGTTTCTTTCATGGCCGCCCTCATATTCGCATGAAGGCCGCCACGCGCGCCCTCAAAGTAGAGTCCCCGCCCAATGAGTTCCGTCGCGCCCCCTATTACCCGCACCAGAGCGCCGATCGAGGCGCTGAAGGACGCCTTCGGCTATTCGAGCTTCCGGCCCTACCAGGAGGACATTGTGGCGGCGGCCCTCGCGGGCCGTGATGTTCTCGCCCTCCTGCCCACCGGGGGAGGGAAGTCGCTCTGCTTCCAGCTCCCGGCCGTCCTCGGCCAGGGCCTCACCCTGGTGATCTCGCCCCTCATCGCCTTGATGAAGGATCAGGTCGATGCGCTGCAGGCCAACGGGGTCGAGGCGACGTTTCTCAACTCTTCTCTCGAATCCGAGGATGCCCGCGAGCGCTTCCGGGGCCTGTGGCGCAATCAGTACCGCCTCCTTTATGTAGCACCCGAGCGTTTGTTTCAGCCGAGCTTCATGAAGTCCCTGGCCGAGTGGCCGGTCGAGCGCGTGGCCATCGACGAAGCGCACTGCATCAGCGAATGGGGTCACGACTTCCGACCGGAGTATCGGCGTCTGATCGAACTGCGCGAACGTTTTCCCGCCATCCCGTTCATGGCCCTCACCGCCACCGCCACCGAGCGGGTGCGCAAGGACATCGTCACTCAACTTCGGCTGAAGGATCCGTTCGTCTGCGTCGGCAGTTTCAACCGCGCGAACCTGGCCTATCGGGTCATACCGAAATCGAAGCCCGCCGATCAGGTCAAGCGGCTCATCGCCACCCATCGCGGGGGCGCGGGCATCGTCTACTGCGCCAGCCGGCGGGCCGCCGAGTCGGTGGCCGAGAGCCTGCGCGCCGCGAACATTCCCGCGCGTCCGTATCACGCCGGCCTCTCCGACCACGACCGGTCCAGGAACCAGGAAGCCTTCGTCCGCGATCGCCTCCAGGTCATCTGCGCCACCGTGGCCTTCGGCATGGGCATCGACAAACCCAATGTCCGCTTCGTCATTCATCACGATCTCCCGAAAAACGTCGAGGGCTACTACCAGGAGACCGGTCGGGCGGGCCGTGATGGTCTCGCCTCCGAGTGCGTTCTCCTTTTCTCCGCTTCCGACGTCGCGAAACAGCTCGGCTTCATCGAGGAGATCACCGACGATGTCGAGAAGCGCGTGGCCAAGGCCCAACTGCGCCGGATGATCGACTACGGCGAAACCACCGGCTGCCGTCGCGCCAACCTCCTCGAGTACTTCGGCGAGGCGTTTGCGGAGCCGAACTGCAGCGGGTGCGACAACTGCCTCACCCCACGCGAGCTTTTCGATGCCAGCATCCCCATGCAGAAGCTGCTCTCGACGGTTTATCGGGTGAGGTCGGCCACCACTTCGATGGGGAGGTCGCCCACCTTCGGTCTGATGCACCACGCCCACATCCTCACCGGAAAGACCACGGAGCAGATCACCCGCTGGCATCACGAGAGCCTTTCGACCTACAGCATCGGCAAGGAGTTCTCGCGCGAAGAGTGGCAGCAGATCGGCCGCGAGGCCATCCGTCGCGGCCTCCTCAGTCAGATGACCGGCGACTATCCGACCGTCGACCTGACCGCCCTTGGTGGAGAGTTCCTGAAGTCTCGCGGAAGTTTCGAGATGCCTCGCCCGGTGGCTCCACGGAAAGCGGTGGCGGCGGCGGGGGAGAAGCGCGGCCGAGGAGCCAAAGCGAATGCGGACGAGGCCCCGTTCGACGAGACGCTGTTCGAGAAGCTCAAGGCTCTGCGCCGGACGTTCGCCGACGATCGCAACCTTCCCGCCTTCGTCATCTTCGGCGACGCCACCCTGCGGGCGATGTCTCGCGACCAGCCCACCACGCCCGCCGATTTCCTGGCGGTGAGCGGCGTCGGTCCGGCGAAGCTCGCCCAGTTCGGTGAAGCCTTCATGGGCGCCATCAAGGACCACGGTCAGGCCGGGGGTTCGTCGTAGTCTCCGCTCCTCATGAAACTCCCGATCTACCAGGTGGACGCTTTCGCGAGCGAAGTCTTCCCGGGCCATCAATCCCACGCAGGTAAATAGCCGCCGCGCCGGTATCATTATCCCCATGCGATCCAAATCCCTCCCCCTTGTTGCCGCCAGCGCCGTCGTCGCTCTTGTCGCCTCGGTTCTCCCGGCTCAGGCTCAGGCCTCCGGCAAGATCACCGGCAAGATTTCCTTCAAGGGCGTGGCCCCCGAACCGATCAAGATCCGCATGTCCGCTGATCCCCGGTGCCTGCAGGCCAACCCCGCAGGAGCGGAGCGGAAACAGATCGATGGTGTGAATGGCGGCCTCAAGGGCGTGATTGTCTCTATCAAGACGAAGGTGTTGGGTACGTTTCCTCCGCTCACCACCCCGGTGCTTCTGGACCAGTCGGGCTGTATGTACACCCCCTCGGTGATCGCCCTTCAGGTCGGCCAGCCGCTCAAGCTGCGCAACAGCGACGAGACCCTCCACAACATCCATCCGCGTCCGGTGGTGAATGAGGGCTTCAACGTGGGCCAGCCGCGAAAGGGGATGGAGTCGGAGAAGAAGTTCACCAAGGCGGAGACGATTTTCCCGGTGAGCTGCGATGTGCATCCATGGATGCGTTCGTACATCGCGGTTTTCGATCACACTTTCTTCACTATCACCAAGGATGACGGCGCCTTCGAAATCCCCAATGTTCCCCCCGGCGAGTATGAGATTGAGGCCCAGCATCCGACCCTCAAGATCATGACCGGCAAGGTGGTGGTGAAGGCCGGGGGTTCGGGCACGGTCGATCTGACCTACACCCTCAAGTAGAGCGCTCCCATGACAATTCTGGGGCTCGCCCTTCTGGCGGGCTGGTCGACCGCAAACCCCGCGCAGATTGCCAAGGGCAAGGAGGTCTATGAAATGGCCTGCGTCCTTTGCCATGGCGAGAACGGGGCCGGAAATCCAGCCTGGGAGAGCGAGATCCGTCCGGTCTCGTTCCAGGACTGCGGAACTACCGCCGAGCCCTCGGCCCTTTGGCGGTCGGTGGTGACCAACGGGGGTCCCAAGCACGGTCTGGCCGACGTGATGCCCGCGTTCGGCGAGGCGTTTCCACCCGAGGAGATCTCCGCCGTGGTCGCCTACCTTCGGACGTTCTGCAAGACCGCCGACCGCTACCCGCCCGGCGATTTGAACTTTCGGCGTCTGATCGCGACCGACAAGGCCTTTCCGGAGGCCGAGGTCGTGATGAAGATGAAGATCGTCCCCGGTGAAGGTGAGACCGAGCTGGAGTTCGTCTACGAGAATCGTCTGGGCCCGCGCTTTCAGTGGGAGGTCGAGTTCCCGCTTCGTCCGAAGCCGACCGACGAAGGTTACGGTGCGGGCGTGGGGGACATCGTGGTGTCGGGGAAATACGTCTTGTCCTTCAACCCCGCCCGGCTGCAGATCTTCTCGGGCGGCCTCGAAGCGGCTCTGCCCACCGGCAACGAGGGGAAGAGTCTGGGGTCGGGGACCACCGTGTTCACCCCCTACCTCTCGTTCGGAAAAGGGCTGAAATGGGGCGTGGTTCAAGGCCGGGTGGCGGCCGACCTGCCGGTTGATACCAGCCGGGCGTCTCGCAACTACAAGTACGCGCTCGCGTACTCGTTTCCCGCCATCGGGTTCTCGCGCACGGGGTACGTCCCCGCGGTCGAGCTGGAGGGCGCCTACAACCCGTCCAACCATAGCCACGAACAGACCGCCGTGTTCGGCATATCGAAGGCGCTCAGCAAGCTCGGTCACGTCATTGCCTCGGTTGGAATCGGGGTGCCTCTGCGGCCCACCGGCGCGCCCCATCCGAAGGAATTCCACGCCTATCTGTTGTGGGACTTCGCCGACGGCCCGTTCTGGCGAGGCTGGTAGGGGCGGGCTTTCGGTCGCATGTTGCCGCTTCTGCTGTTCCTCAAGGGCGACCCGGACAAGCTGCGGCCGCCGAAGTCTCGTGATCGACTCGGCAAGCGCGCGGGCCGGCCGCGCATCCGATGTCCGGCGTGCGGGTGGGAGCCGCGGCGAGACGACCAATGGAGTTGCGTGTGCCTCTATTCCTGGAACACGTTCGACACGGGCGGGGTGTGTCCTTCGTGCGATCGGCGATGGACCGAGACGCAGTGCCCTCAGTGTCACGTCTGGTCGAGGCACCCGGACTGGTACGCGGACGATGGCGGTGACGAGCCTCTAGACTAGCGACCTTCCCGAAGGAGGCGTGATGAAGCACGCGATGCTGAGTGGGGGCGAACGCGAACAGGTGATGGCCGAACACGATCGAACGCCCCGGATCGAGATCGAGTCTCTCGGGGGGGACGTCTGATGCCTGCGCAACCCGGGCGGCACAGCGTGCGGACTTGAAGGCCGTGGTGCTGGCCCGCGGCCTGGGCACGCGCATGAAGAAGGCGGACGGCACCGCCGTCCTCAGCGCGAATCAGGCGTCCATCGCGGATACCGGCGTCAAGTCCCTGGTACCGCTCGACGCCGACCGGCCGTTCCTCGACTACGTTCTCTCGGCCCTCGCCGATGCGGGGGCCACGGAAATCTGTCTGGTGATTGGTCCCGAGCACACCGTCATTCGCGAGCGCTACACGAAGGTGGTTCCGCCCCGCCGGTTCCAGATCGCCTTCGCCATGCAGGAGAAACCCCGGGGCACCGGCGACGCCCTTCTGGCCGCCGAAAACTTCGTGGCTGGCGATGAGTTCGTGATGACGAACAGTGACAACTACTATCCGGTGGGCGTGCTCAAGGCGCTGGTGGAGATGGGCCGGCCGGGCACGGTTTTCTTCACGCCCGAGGGACTGACGGCGCACTCCAACATCGAGCCTTCTCGCATCCTCGCCTTTGCGCTCGGGAAACTCGGCGCCGATGGTTGCCTCGACGCCCTGATCGAAAAGCCCGACCCAGCGGTGCTCCCTCAGATCGGCCCCGAGCGTCATGTGAGCATGAACTGCTGGCGATTCCCGCCGTTCATCTTTGATTCGTGCCGTCGTCTCACTCCTTCAGTCAGAGGCGAGCTCGAACTGACGGACGCGATCACCATGACCATTGGGAGCGGCGTCCGATTCAAGGCTCTTTCCAGCGGCGAAGGCGTTCTGGATCTGTCGAGGCGAAGCGACATCCCGGCCGTCAAAGAGCGCCTGCGCAGCGTGGTCGTGAAGCTGTGACGGGGATTGCCGACGCCCTCATGGGCGCGGGCATGAGTGAAGAGGCCGCCTGGGCGCGGGCCGCGATGTTCGGCCGGGTGGAGGCGGTTCTTCACGACCGGCGCGTCGAGCCCGCTCACCGCTTCCATGTTCCCGGGCGCATCGAGGTTCTGGGCAAGCACACCGACTACGCGGGCGGGCGCAGCCTGCTTGCCGCGTTGGAGCGAGGCTTCGCGGTGGCGAGCGCTCCGCGGAAAGACGCCACCGTCCGCCTGATCGATGTGGGACGCGGCGATGAGGTGACCCTGTCCCTCGTTGACTCGCGGGTGGCGACGGCGCCTCATTGGGCCATCTATCCCGGGGCGGTGGCGAGACGCGTGGCTCGCGACTTTGGGGCTCCGCTTCATGGCGCCGACGTGGCTTTCCTCAGTGATTTGCCTCCGTCGTCGGGCCTGAGCAGTTCGACTGCCCTGCTCGTCGCCACGTTTGAGGCGCTGCGCCTGGCCAACGACCTCGAAGGACGCGCGGACTTTCGGCGTGCCTTGCCCGGGGTGCTCGATGTCGCGGCGTATCTCGGCAGCGTCGAGAGTGGACGGCCGTTTCGGGGTTTCAGCGGCGAAGCCGGCGTGGGCACCGCGGGTGGCAGCCAGGATCACACCGCAATACTGGCAAGCGAGGCGGGCCGCCTGTGCCGCTTCGGCTTTGCTCCGGTGAGGTCGGAAGGGTCCGTGGCCTTGCCCCGAGACGTCGCCTTCGTGATCGGGGTGAGCGGTGTGGTCGCCCAGAAAACCACGGGAGCCCGCGAGGCCTACAACCGCGCAGCCGCTCTCTCGGCGGCGCTCCTCGAGACATGGTGCTCCATCAGCGGCCGGGCCGACGCGACGCTGTTCGAAGCATTGAGTTCGAGTGGCGACGCAACCGAGCGTCTCCGCAGGGCTCTTCGGTCGGCGTTGTCGTCGAATTTCGCCGCTGAAGATCTCGAAGCGCGCCTCAACCAGTTCGTAGAGGAAAGCCTGGTGCTCATTCCGGCTGCCTTCGAGGCGCTCTCGGCCGGAGACCTCGAGGCTTTCGGGAAGACGGTCGACCGTTCGCAGGAAGGAGCCGAGCGCGGATTGAAGAATCAGGTTCCCGAGACGATTACGCTCGCGCGCCTGGCCCGATCACTCGGAGCGCACGCCGCCTCGACCTTCGGCGCTGGTTTTGGGGGCAGTGTGTGGGCGCTGGTGGGTCGTGCGGATGCGGAAAGATTCAGCGCTGATTGGGAGCGCGCGTACCGCCTTCAGTTCGAGCACCAGGCGGCCTGCTTCTTCCCCAGCAGCGCGGGCCCGCCGCTCGCGCGGATCCCGGCCTGAGCAGGGGAGCGACCGCCGAAGAAAATGAACCACGCCCCCGGCTCGCGATGGCCACGGGGCGTTTCGTCCCAACGTCACGCTCTTGGTCCTTGGACGAACTCCCGAATGATGCAAAGGCATCGGCTGCGTCGTGAGTGATCCCCCAATAGAATCGGAGACAACATGAGCAGCGATTGGAAGAGTCGCGTGGTTTCCGCGGATGACGCGGTCAGTCTGATGAAGAGCGGCACGAGCGCGTACATTCACGGAGCGTGCGCCACGCCCCAGCCCCTGCTCGAGGCCATGGTGGCCCGCCCGGGCCTCACCGACGTCACCCTCTACCACCTCCATGTGGGCGGGGACGCGCCCTTCGCCCGGCCGGAGAACGCCGATAGATTCCACTCGGTCTCGTTCTTCGCCGGACCCAACGTCCGCGGCCTCATCGAAAGCGGAAAGGGCGACTTCGTTCCCGTCTTTCTCTCGGATATTCCGAGCCTCTTCACGGATGGCGTGATTCCTCTCGATGTGGCGCTCATTCAGGTCTCGCCCCCGGACCGGCACGGCTCCTGCACCCTCGGCACTTCGTGCGACGCCACCCGGGCCGCCGTCGACACCGCGCGCATCGTGATCGCCGAAGTGAATGAGCAGATGCCCCGGACGCATGGGTACACCGCCGTCCCCCATTCCCGCATCGCCGCTTTGATCCACACCAACCGCCCCCTCGTCGTCCACAACCCCGACCCTGTCGGCGAAGTGGAAGCGAGGATCGGAGAGATCGTCGCCGGCCTGGTGACCGATGGGGCCACTCTTCAGATGGGGATTGGAGCGATACCCGACGCCGTCCTCGCTCGCCTGCACCACAAGCGCGACCTCGGCGTCCACACTGAGATGTTCTCCGATGGTCTGGTGGACCTGGTCCAGAGTGGCGCCGTAACCAATCGGCTCAAGAGCGTGAAGCCGGGGCGGATCGTGACCAGTTTCATTTACGGCACCAAGCGACTGTTCGACTTCGTGGACGACAACGCTCTGGTCGAGTTTCATCCGAGCGACCGGACCAACGACACCTCGATCATCCGCCGGAACGACAACACCACCGCCATCAACTCGGCCCTTCAGGTGGACCTGTCGGGGCAGGTGTGCGCCGACTCGCTCGGCCATCGCATCTATTCCGGCATCGGCGGTCAGATGGATTTCATGCGCGGCGCCGCCCTCTCGAAGGGAGGCAAGGCCATCCTGGCTCTGCCGTCGACGGCCAAGGGCGGGAAGGTCTCTCGCATCGCCGCGGAACTCACCGCCGGCGCCGGAGTGGTGACCACGCGGGGCCACGTTCACTGGATCGTGACGGAATACGGCGCGGTGAATCTCCACGGAATGGCCTTGCGGCAGCGTGGCGAGGCGCTGATCTCGATCGCGCATCCCGACTTCCGCGCCGAGTTGGGGCGGGACCTGGCGAGGATCCGGCATTTCACGGTAGCGCCCCCCGCGGTCTAGAGGACGATCATGTTCACTCCGAGAAGCTCCCTGGTTCGCGCCGTCGTCGCGTTTGTGCTCGTCGCCTCCTTGCCCTCGGGTGGCGCGATCGCAGCCGATAAGGCCAAACTCTCCCTCAAGGGCTCGCCAAGCCTCGGCAGCCCCGACACCGTGTTCGTCTTTCGCGCCGTCCTCACTGGGGGCGTGGACAGCGAGGACCTTTATTGCCTGAGCACGGAGTGGGCCTGGGGGGAACAGGCCGACGCCAGCATCAATGAAACGGAGTGTCCGCCCTTCAAGGCCGGCGAGACGCCGGTTGAGCGGGTGTTTACCGAAGAGCAGACCTTCCGCTCAATCGGCGCCCACCAGGTGAGGGTGGTTCTTCGCAAAGGGGAGAAGGAGATCGCCTCCGCGGCCACCACGGTCACCGTTCGGCGCGTGCGGTGAATCGTGCTGTAGATACACCGGAGGCCTTAGGACTCCGATGACGGCCTACTGGAGACTGGCGAAAACCTTGGTGGTGACCGTACCGTTGGCGTGCGAGAACTGGTAGTTGTTGCGGTTCATGTCCGCGGTCCTCGGGGTCCGCAGCTCGACCAGCGTGGGCACGCCCGGGGCGAGAGATTTCAGTACCTGGGTACCGCCGGCCGAGGGATTGCCGTCTTTGTCGTACCAATACTCGTCGATCCGCAGACCCGCAATCGGTAGTTTGGAGAGGTTCTTGACCTTGAAGGTCGTGATCACTTCCTTTCCTACAACCTTGGTGACGGGTCGGGTCAGCGCCAGTTCGGCTACGCCCTTGACCTGGGCCGATGTGGGCCCACTGAAGCCGACCGAACTCACCAGGGCGATGGCCAGTGCGGCGCGAGATAGATATTTCATCGATGCCTCCTTGTAGTGGCCGACGGCCGTTTGGGCCGTCCCGGGTGGATGATAGAACCGAACATCCGGAAGACCAAGGTCCGAAGACCGGTTTGTCGGCGCAGGTGGAGCGGCCCCGCCCGGTCCCAATAACCGAACCGGACCGGCCTATAGTCACCCGTTCAACCATTTTGTGGAGTTGCCATGAACCTTCGCCTTGTCGGTCGCGTCGCGGCCGTCTTCTTCCTCGTCCAGTCGATCGAGGCCGCATCTCAGGCGAAAGTCGCCAAGGGCGCCAATGCTCCGGCCTCCGCCCCCGCTGCCGCCGCTCCGGCGAAGCGGCCGCTGGCTCATCGAGACTACGACGCGTGGCGTTCCATCGCGACGCCGGTGCTCTCTCGCGATGGCCGCTACTTCGCCTACTCCTTCATGCCCCAGGACGGCGATGGCGATCTGGTGGTCCGCGATCTGAAGGCCGGCAAGGAGCAGCGCTACGGGGTGGGCGCCCTTCCTCCTCCTCCGCTTCCTGATCCTGATGCGAACCCCGATGCGCCGCTTCCCGTGCGCAACGTGCGGATCTCCTTCACCGGCGACAGCAAGTACGTGGTGTGCACCACGTACCCGCTGAAGGCCGACACCGACAAGGCGAAGAAAGAGAGGAAGAAGGCCGAGGAGATGCCGAAGGGCGGCCTGGTGATCGTGGATCTCGCGTCGTTCGCTTCCACCCAGGTCGGGTCGGTGAAGAGCGTGCAGGTTCCCGCGAAGGCGGGGACGTGGATCGCCTATGCCAAAGAGTCGAAGGACCCTGCACCGCCGCCTGTCCGTCCAGGAGTGCCGCGAAAGGAATATGGCGCCGATCTTGTGGTGCGCGATCTGATGTCAGGTCAGGAGAAGACTTTTGGCAGCGTCCTTGAATACGCGGTGGCGCGCGACGGCAAGACACTTCTCTTCGCGGTCTCGTCGAAGACCGAGTCGGAGAATGGGGTGTTCGCCATGAACGCGGGGGCGCGCCCGGAGGCTCTGACCGCGCTCGCCTCCGGACCCGGGCGGTATCTGAAGGTCACCTGGGATCGCGAGCAGAAGCGCGCGGCCTTCGTTAGCGATCGCGATGATGTGGCGTCTAAAGCCCCCCGGTTCAAGGCGTATCTGTGGGATCGCGGTCCGGTAAGTGCGACTGCGGTCGTGGACTCATCGACGCCCGGTATGCCCGCGACTCTCTCGGTTTCCGACAAAGGCCAGGTGGCATTCTCGCGGGATGGCAGCCGGCTCTACATTCCCGCCGCGCCGCCCGGGGCGCCTCCGAAGGCGGAGGCCGACGACACCCCCGCGGATGAAAAGATCCTCGTCGACATCTGGAACTGCAAGGACGATCTGGTTCAGCCCATGCAGAAGATCCGCGCGGCCCAGGAGCGCGCGCGCACGTATCGGGGCGCTTACCAGATCGCCGAGAAGCGGTACGTCCAGGTGGCCGACTCGACCCTGCGCCGGGTGGTCATGACGGACGACGGCGCGCGCGCGGTCGGGCTCGACGATACGCCGTACCGCCGGATGATCGACTTCGATGGCGCCTACAACGACGTCTACCTCGTCGATGCGTCCAACGGCTCGCGCAAACTGGTGGAGAAGAAGTGGCGGGGCGGGGACTTCGGTCCCTCGTTCCAGTGGTCGCCCTCCGGCGAGTTCGCGGTGTTCTTCGCGGATCGGCACTGGCACGCGCTCAGCGCGAAGGACGGTTCGATCAGGAATCTGACCCATACCGTTCCGGTGGCGTTCTACGACGAGAAACACGACATGCCCGAGCCGCCTCCGAGCTATGGCGCTGCGGGCTGGGCCAGGGACAGCGCTTCGTTCCTGGTCAACGACCGCTTCGACGTCTGGCAGGTCTTCATGGACGGCCGTCCCGCGAGGAACCTGACCGAGGGAGAGGGGCGGAAGGCGAAGATGGTCTATCGCATCGAGCGCACCGATCCGGTCGAGGAAGACGACGAGGAGCGGGGGATCGACCCGGCCAAGCCCCTCACTCTGCGGGGCGAGAACGATCTCACCCACGAGACCGGCTTCTACCGGGACGGTTTCGAAGGCGCGCTTGCCCCCGCTCGCCTGATCGCCGCCGACAAGAATTACCGCTTCGTCGGCCGCGCCAAGGATGCCGACGTCTTCCTGGTCACGGCCCAGCGCTTCGATGAGTTCCCGGATGTTTACGTCACCGACTCCACGTTCAAGGCTCTCACCAGGGTCACGAGCGGCGGCGCCCAGATGACGCCCTTCACCTGGGGAAGGGCCGAGCTCGTCGACTTCAAGAACTCGGATGGAGTGGCCCTCCAGGCGGCCCTCGTCAAGCCGGATGGTTTCGACCCGAAGAAGAAGTACCCGATGATCGTCTACATCTACGAAACGCTCTCGGAGAATGTCCATAACTTCGTGAACCCGGGACCCGGGACCAGCATCAACTTCGCGTACTACGCGAGCAACGGGTACCTGATCCTCACCCCGGACATCGTTTACACCCTGGGCCAGCCCGGTCAGGACGCGCTCAAATCGGTGCTGCCCGCGATTCAAGCGGTGGCGGACAAGGGGTTTGTCGATGAGGCCAACGTGGGCATTCAGGGCCACTCATGGGGCGGCTACCAGATCGCCTACATGGTGACCCAGACCGGCCGGTTCAAGGCCGCGGAGGCGGGTGCGCCGGTGGGCAACATGACCAGCGCCTACTCGGGGATTCGCTGGGGCTCCGGTCTCCCGCGTCAGTTCCAGTACGAGCAGTCCCAGAGCCGCATAGGACCCTCGCTGTACGATGCGCCGCTCAAATACGTCGCTGCCTCGCCGATTTTCCAGATCAAGCGGGTGACCACGCCCGTCCTCATCATCGCGAATGACAACGACGACGCCGTGCCGTGGTACCAGGGCATTGAGCTCTTCCTCGCTCTGCGCCGCAATGAGAAAGAGGCGTATCTCTTCAGCTACAACGGTGAGTATCACGGCCTTCGGAAACGGCACAATCAGAAGGACTACACCGTCCGCATGCAGCAGTTCTTCGACTTTCACCTCAAAGCCGCCCCGAAGCCGGAGTGGATGGAGAAGGGCGTGCCGTACATCGAGAGGGAAGAGGAGAAGGAGCGGTTCTTGAACCGGGTGTACAAGCCAAACTGAGCCAGGGGACGCTTCGGCCGAACTAAAAGAGAGCGAGGGGGCAAAGGGTGACTAAAATGGCGGCGTAACCAAGGAGGTTTCTTGATGAAACGAATCGTTGCGCTGGTCGCCCTGCTTTTCGCCGCTGTCCTGCCTGGTCGGGCGGACGACGGTCCTTCCGTAAAGACGGCCTACTACTACACGGTGAAATGGGGGTTCCAGGGTGAGTTCGAGGGGCTCTTCTTCAAGAACCACTACCCGGTTCTTCAGGCGCAACTCGAAGAAGGGAATCGGGTGAAGGCGGTGGATGTCTATCGGCCCACGAATCACGGAGATGGCCGCGCCGACTGGACGTTCCTGGTGGTGATTACCTATGCGAGTGCGGCGGCGGCGGCGGCGCCGAGTCACGAGGACGTGATCATCAAGCGGCTCTATCCGGATCAGGAGAAATACCAGAAGGAAGAAGCGCGCCGCTTCGAGATCCTCGCGGCGCATTGGGACGTGCCCCTCACCGCGGTGGCGCCGCCCCAAAAGCGCTGAGCCCTTCAGGTTTCGCGCAGAGTCACGGACTAGTCCGTGACCGCTTCGCGATGATCCCTGAAAGGAATTCCGGAGTGATCGGGCCCACGAATCTCAACCAGATCTTCGGACCGATCGACATCTATCTGTTCGACCAGCTCCTGCGCGGACGGATTCCCCGGGAGGCCCGGATTCT
>JANLSZ010000252.1:0-15078 GCA_031362685.1 Vicinamibacteria bacterium
CTCCGACTTGGCCTGGCTGCGCGCGCGGTGTCGGGAACGGGGCGTCCATTTCGGCGAACGCGCGCGCGGGACCCTGGATCTGGACCTCGCGCAGGAACTCGGCCTGCACTGGATCTGTAGGCCGGCCCCGCCGAGGACTAGCTCGGGCACCAGCCTTCCATGACCCCTCGACCTGTCCGCTGAGGCTGCGCTCCTTACTTCACAGGCTCCGGCCCGAAGAGGAACAGCTCCATCTCCTGACGGAGCTTCTTTCGCGACTCCGCGTCGGCCATCGACAGGCCGTAGTGATTCATGATGGTGCGGGACTCTTCCTGCCACATGTCCCAGGCCCGTTTTGAGATTGAGGAAAAGATCCGCTGGCCCAGCGGACTTGAGAAAGGTGGTTTATCCAGGCCGGGAAGCTCGGCGCCGAGCTTGACGCACTGGACCTTGTATTCATCGGGCATGGTCGATTGTCCCACTCTATTCTTGTTGATTCTCGACTGCCTCGTCGCTGGCCGAGGTGGCGAGGATCGGGACGGGTTCCGTGGCGGTTCCTCTCGATCCGGATAGCAACCCGACGATGCGTTCGAGTTCGCGCACTCGGCGATTGAGGTCCGCAACTCTCGCAGGCAGTTCCTCCCCCTCGTCAGCGGCGTAGCGGCGAAGCGCAGGCATCTCGGCCTCTTCTTCTGGTTCGCCGCCGAGCAGATGCGTCCAACGAGCTTCTTTCTGGCCCGGCCCCTTCGGCAGTTCTCGAACGAGCGGCTCCGGTGGCGCGGCCAACGCGAGGAGCGCGTCCTCCAACTCTCCGATAGTGGCAAAGGAGCGCATCCGCTCGCTGCGTCCGCGCAGCTCGCCGGGCGTTTGCGGCCCGCGCAGGAGCAGCAGAGTCATCACCGCCTTGCGGCCGGGATTCAAGTCCCAGCGAAGGTCAAGACTATGTCGCCACCGCGTCACCCGTGCTCCCTCGGTTCGCAGTACGCAGGAGTCGAGAAGCAGTTGACGCAGGGTGCCGTGGACACTCCCTTCCGACATCTCCGTCACCGGTTCACGCGCGGTCTTCTGGTTGCAGGCCTGAATCAGGGCATTGACGGTGAGCGGATACAGCTCCGGCGTGGTCTGCTCCTTTTCAAGGAGCGCCCCTAGGACGCGGATCTCAGCCTCGTCCAACCGGCGCGGGACTTTCTGCACGCCGCGAGCTTATCCGAGCCCCCCTGGCGATCCTTGGATGGTCAGAGACCCGCCTCGGCTTATCGCTTCCTTTTCTTTCCGGCGGTGGACGCGTGGTCATGGGGATGATCGTGACCGTGATCATCGGCGTGCTCATGCGGTCCGGCGTGATCGTGGGAGTGAACCCAGTCCGGGCCGTGCCCGTGCAGAAAATCCGGATGGTTATGGCCCTGGGTCATCACCCACTTGAAGAGGTCGGGCGACTGTTTCGCCACCTTCTTCGCCACTTTGGCCTGGTTCGCGGGAGGCTCGGTGTGGGCTTCGAAATGGAAGTGATTGTGTAAATTGCCGTCGGTCCGACCGAAAGCGAGAACCCCGTGCTCGCTCGCGAAGGCCCCGTGGTTGATATAGGGCGGGCGCCAGAAGTACCCACCCGTGGGCAGATTCCCGAACTGCATCATCCAGGAGGTTCCCCAGATGTGATACGCCTCTTCGGCGCAATCGTGAAACGAGATGTTGTCCTGCCAGAACCCGGCGACCATGCAGTACAGGAAGGACAGGGCATGGGTTTCTTCGTCCATGCGCAGGACCTTGATCAAGCACCCGGGCTCGGTCGCCGGAAACAGGGCCGGCACCTGCCACGGCATGTCGTCGTAGGAATTCGTCGCCAAAAGCCCCGACCGCTTCGCTCCGGTTTCATCCTGATCCGACTCAATGATGTTCGGTTCGCGATCGTTGTACATCATGAGCATCTCGCACCCACGCGCCGTCGATAGGGATGGGATCGAGACACCCTTCGGGATGAAGGTGTAGTAGCCCGGTGAGCAGACCTGCTCCCCCAGCATGAACGTGCCCTTCATGCTCAGGATCTCGAGGTCGGACAACGAGATGGACGGGGGCTGCTTATAGCCTCCCTCCAACTGCACGGTCATCGTGCACGCTCCCGAGTCTTTGTCGATCGAGAGCATCTTGTAGTTCATCCCGCGCTTGAAGCCGGGAAGCGTCATCTTCTTGAAGGGAACGTCGCGATCGACGAAGGGTTCGATGTGTCGGCGGGCCATGGCTGCTTATCTCCGGCGGTTGTGTTGAATAGGGCTTCAATGGTTCTCGCGAATTTGCCGCCTAGAACACCACTCGAATTCTCTTGGGCACCGGTGGGATTTCCTCGGGCCTCACCTTGCGTCTCAGACCCGCATGGACGGAGTACCCACGGGTCTGAATCCGCTGGTAGAACTCCTTGACCCACTTGATCCGGCGGTCGTTGAGGGCGTTCATCTCACGAACAATGCCCCGGTAGATCCGCTCCTGCATCTGGACCTCCCGAAGGATCCAACGCTCCACTTCCTCCGGTCTCCGGAATTTCGGCGGCGCGACCGTCGCCGGGCGCGATTTTGCGCGGCTCTTGGCCGGGGTCCGTCGGACGATATTCTTCTTGGTAGCCATATCCTTGATGCTCTCGAGGGACTTAAACGGGTTTGGCGATGGGCTCCTTCGCAGCGGCCTGGGGGTTTTCCAGGGCGAGGGCGGCGAGGAGGGCGAGGAAGACAAGACCAGCGATCACCATAAAAGCGCTCTGGTAGCTCTTGGTGCGATCGAAGAGGACGCCGGTGATCCAGATACCGAGCCCGCCGCCCAAGGCGTCGAGTACGGTGATGGTTCCGAGGATCTTGCCCCCGGCCCGGGTTCCGAAACTGTCCATGCAGGTCAACTGAAGCATGGTGTACAGGCCACCCCATCCGAGACCGAACACCAGGATAAAGGGCCAGAGCAAAGCCTCCTGCATGGAGGCGAGGCACAATGCGCCCACCAGCATGACCGAGAGATTGGAGAGGAACACGATGCGACGCTCCAGCTTGTCCGCCAGATATCCAATCAGAAATTTTCCAACCAGGCCCATGGTGAAGAGGATGCCAACCCCTCCCGCCGCCTGCTCCAGCGACCAGCCCATCCCCTTCAGATGGAGAACCATGTGGGCCTGCGCCGCCAGGATGCAGTAGAAGGTGGTCATGGCGCAGAAAGTCAGAATCCAGAAGGTCCGGGTGCGTATGGCGTCCTTGTACTCCATGCCGGTGATCGCCAGAGTTGCTCCCGGGCTGCCGGAAGCACCGAGCGCGCGCAGGCCCAGGTCGGCCGGCGAGTCCCGCGTGACCATGGCGACGATGACCAGCATCAGCAGGGGGATCATGGCTTCGATCATCATGGCTTCCCGCCAGGTGTGGGTCTTGAGAAGGATCGCGCCGAAACGCGGGAAGATAACGCCTCCCAAACTCGTGCCCACCAGAGTCAGGCCGAGCGCCGTCCCGCGCTTTTGCACGAACCAGCGGGAAACGATCAGGACATTCAGGACCAGGCCGCACAGGGCCAGTACCAGGGCCGTCCCCACATTGATGAGGTAGAGCTGGGTCAACGAAGTCATCTGCGAGTAGGCCGCGACACACGCCGAGAGCAGGGCCAATCCGCCCATCATCAGCTTCCGGATGCTCATCCGATCGGCGAGGGTGCCGATAAAAGGAGCCATCAGGCCGGAAAGGGCCAGCTGAAGCAGATCTCTGAACTTGAGATCGCCCCGGCTCCATCCGAACTCCTGCAGGATCGCCGGATCGAAGATGGTGATGCCGGTAATGGTCATGCCGTTCGACACCAGGAGCGTCAGCATGGCCACCAGGGCGACATACCAGCCGTAGAACACTCCCGCCCCGCCCGGTGGGTTGGCTCTTTGGTCAGTCAATCGTGTTCGCCTTTTTCATGGAAGTCCCCAAGCCTTACGAGACTGGCCGCGCGACAAAGATGCCGCGCCGCTCGCCCACTACGGCGCCGTCCTTATAGGCCAGACGGCCGCGCAACACCGTCGCCACCGGCCAGCCCCTGAACGACTTTCCGGCGAAGGGACTGTGGTCCTGAGCCGAGTAGGAGTTTTCTACCGTCACCGCCTGCTCCTTGTTCATGTCGATAATCGCAAAGTCGGCGTCGCTGCCCACGGCAATGGCGCCTTTCTTCGGATAGAGGCCGAAGCGTCGAGCCGGTGTGGTCGAGATCAGATCGACCACTCGCTCGAGGGGCAGGCCGCGCCGATGAACACCCTCGCTCAGCAGGACAGGATAGAGGAGCGACGTTCCGCCGAACCCGGGAAGAGCGCTCCAGGTATCCCCTTGCTTGTGCTCTTCCATGCAGCACGCGTGGTCGGAGGCCACGGTGTCCACCTCGCCCTTGATGAGCGCGCGCCACAGCGCATCCTGATCATCCTGAGTCCGAATCGGAGGATTGACCTTGCTCCGCAAATCGCCTGCGGTTGCCCAGGTGAGGGCCAGATGGTGAAGCGTGGTCTCAATGGTGATGTCCATCTCGGGGTGCCGGGTTCGAACATCGACGCCCGCCTCGATGGCCTTGCGCGACGACAGGTGAAGGAAGTTCACCGCACAGGAGGTCTCGTCCGCGAGAACTCCCGCCTCCTGAATCGACAGGCGTTCGGAAAGCGGCGGCCGGCCTTCGCTGTAGGCCTGCAAACCGGTGAGTCCGGCTTTCTTGACCCTCAGAATGAAGGCGCGGATGATCTCCGGATTCTCACAGTGCAAGGACAACGAAATCCGTCGCTTCGTCCGCTTCCCCGCCTCCGCCACCCGAACCATGATTTCGTACATGTGGCCGAGGTCATACTCGTCGGCCATGGTGTAGTCCTTCCCCTTGGTCGAATCGGCCGACAGGGTCAAGGCCTTGTAGAACATGTAGTACTTGAAAGACGAGACGCCCTGCTCCACCAGCCAGGGGATCTCATCGAGCTGCGCCGTGGTCATGGGAGCAATGTGGTAGCCGTAGTCCGAATGGAAGTTGCCTTTCGAGAGGCCTAGAACCTCGGGAAAGATATCCCGGTAGGAACCGGTCTTGTTGAGATAGTGATGCCCGGTGCGGAAGTAACTGATCAGGGTCGTGACTCCGCCGGAGACCGCCGAGAGTGATTCGCTGCGGGCGTCTTCCGCGTGGGGTCGATAGATTCCCACATGAAAATGCGAGTCCACCGCACCCGGAAACACGTGAAGACCCCGGGCATCGACCACGTCGTCTGCGGCCGCGGTCCCCAGATCGTCGGCGATGGCCACAATGCGGCCGTCGCGGCATCCCACATCGGCGCGGACCGGTCCATGCCCGGGAAGAACAACCGTTCCTCCCTTCACCAGACTGTCGAATTTCATGGCCTTGCGCCTCCGCTCTGTTTCGGTTTCTTTGCCGCATTCCGTCCTCGTCGCCGCGCCGAGCTCACGCTCCACGGCTCATCGGTTTCGGAGGCCACGGGGTTGTGGACGAGATGTGCCTTGAATGAGTAGATGTCGCTTCGGTAGTAGCTGTGGACGTGCTCGACCGGACGGCCTTCGACCGACCTCACCACACGGTCGACCGACAAAAGGGCAGCCCCGATGTTCGTCTTCAAGAGTCGCGCCAGGTGCGCGTCGGCGAGCGAGGCGGAAATGGTCTGATCGGCATCGCCCATCGGGATACCAAGCTCCGTCTCGATCTGGCGCAGAATCGAACCTTTCTTCCACGCATCGGCGCTGAGATTCTTGACCAGCTCGCCGGGGACATGGTTCACGATGTAGCTGAATGGCGTGCCCCCGTGGAGCCGGAGCCGGGTGCAGCGAACGAGCGGGTCGCCGAGATTCACCCGCAGGAAGTCCGCCTCCGAGGCGGAGGCCTTGATGGTGGCCAGAGTCAGCACCTTGATGGTGGTGGTGAGACCCATGGAAATGAGATCGCCCAGGGAGCCTTCGAGCCGGAAGGTATTCGAGAAGATCCGGCGATCGGAAACGAACGTCCCGCGCCCCGCTTCCCGTTTGATGAATCCTTCCTTCTCGAGGTCGGCAAGCGCCTGACGAATGGTGATTCGGCTGACGTCGTAATCCTTCGCGAGCGCTTCCTCGGTGGGAAGCCGGTCGCCGGGGTGGTACTTCCCCGACACGATGTGCTCACGCAGGATTCCGGCGAGCTGGTAGTAAAGAGGAACCGAGGCGGCGAAACCGTTCGGGCGTGCCATCAGCGACTCTGTTCCATGATTCGATGTTCCGTGGTCTGGCGTCCGGCCCGCGCTAGACCCAGGCCTCCAGGTTGTAAACCCGAATGGCGTTGTCCCACAGGAGTTTCTTTCGAACCGACTCCTTCAGATCAAGGGCGTCGATCTCGGCCACGGCTCGCTCGAAATCGATGACCGGCCAGTCGGTTCCGAACAGAACCTTGTCCTGGCCGCGCGAATTGATGAAGCGCACGAACGAAGGGTCCCAGTACTTGGGGGAATGAGCGTCGGAACCGATCCAGACGTTCTTGTGCTTCCAGGCCACGGAGATCATTTCTTCCGTCCAGGGGTACCCGATGTGGATACCGATGATCTTCAACTCCGGGAAGTCGATGGCGACCCGGTCGATGGTCATGGGCCGCGCCACCGTGGGCAGGAAGGCCTGGGCCGAATGGCCCACTTGAATCTGAATCGGAATCCCGAGTTCGGCGCACTTGGCGTAGAAGGGGTAATACATCCGGTGATCGGGCGCCTCGCCAAACCAGTGCGGATAGAGGTGGGCGCCGATGAAACCGTGCTCTTTCACCGCTTCGTCGAGCTTTTTGATCCAGGGCATGATCGATGACGGATTCACGCCCACGATCCCTTTGAACCTCTTGGGATGGGCCGCGATGACCTCGGCAATCCGCTTCACCGGCTTCTCGAAGAAGATATCCGAGCCCACGGGGCCGCCGGTGGTGGCGACCATCAGGCCCTTCTCGATGCCCGCCGCATCCATCCGGCGAATCTCTTCATCCAGGGGAATGCCACTCGAGGTCTCGCCAAGAATCTTGATGGCGTTCCAGAAGGCGTTCAAACGAGGCGTGTAGTTGGCGGTGAGATCGGGGGTCCAGAGGTTGACCACGATATCGATGATCCGGCGGGTCAAAGTGATCTACTCTCCTCGGAAGTCAGGCTCCGAAACATCGCCACCCTTGCCCAAGTTCGCCGAGCAACCTTGGGGCCGAGACCAACTGAGTTGACGGACATTGTTCTAAGAATAGTACAACTTCATCCCGCGGCTGCCTTATCCTTCGGAAGTCGCGCCCGACCGCCTTGTCCTCCACCCATCCCCTGAGGCCCTTCATGCCCGGACCCCTTCACGGCGTACGCATTCTCGAACTGACCAGCGTGGTCCTTGGCCCCTGGGCCTGCCAGATCCTCGGAGACCTCGGCGCCGATGTGATCAAGATCGAACCTCCCGGCGGCGACAGCAACCGGCAACTCGGGCCCCGGGCCAACGAAGGCATGGCCGCGCTCTACCTCACCTGCAACCGCAACAAACGGAGCCTCGTCCTCGACCTCAAGAACCCCGCGGGCAAGGAGGCGTTGCTGAAGCTGGCGGAGACGGCCGACGTCCTTGTCCACAACTATCGGCCGAAGTCGATGGAACGGCTGGGCATCGATTACCCGGCCCTGAAGCGACGCAATCCGAAAATTATCTTCTGCGGCACCTACGGCTATTCGCGCAAGGGCCCCTATGCCGATCGCGCCGCCTACGACGACTCCATCCAGTCTGCCTCCGGGATCGCCATGCTCGCCACCAAGATGGGCGAAGAACCGCGCTACCTGCCCACCATCATCGCCGACAAGACCACGGGCCTGGCCGTTGTCTACGCCGTGATGGCCGCTCTCTTCCACCGCGAACGCAGCGGAATCGGGCAGGAGATCGAAGTCCCGATGTACGAGACCCTCATCTCCTATGTGATGGCCGAGCACCTGTTCGGATTTGCTTTCGACCCCCCTCGCGGCGAAATGGGCTACACCCGGCTGCTTTCGAAGCACCGGCGTCCCTACAAAACCAGGGATGGCTACATCGCCATACTCCCCTACCTCAACGACCACTGGAAGACGTTCTGCGAAGCGGCGGGACGCCCGGAACTGGTGAGCGATCCTCGCTTCGTGACGTTGAGCGAGCGGTTGAAGAACATCGACGCGGTGTACGCCGAGACCGGCGTCATCATCGCCAACAAGACCACCGACGACTGGTTCTCGATCCTCGGCAAGACCAACGTGCCCGTGATGATCGTGAACTCGATCGAGGATCTGATCACCGACGAACACCTCGTGGCCACGGGCTTCTGGAAAGAGATGGACCATCCGACCGAAGGGCGGCTCCGCCTGCCCGGGTTGCCGGTCACATTCTCCGAAACCCCAGGTGACATCCGACGCCATCCTCCCCGGCTGGGCGAGCACAGCGCGGAAATTCTGCGCGAAGCCGGCTACAGTGAGGCGCAGATCGAGGCCATGGTCACATCGGGCGCCACGGTCGACGCGTCCGCGCCCTGACCCTGCCTATTCCCACCAGGCCGAGGCCGCGGATGAAAGTACGCATGGTTGAACATAATGCCTCCTACATGAAAGCCCTGTCCATCGTCCGGAAAGGTCGCGCGGAAGTGGTGGATCTTCCGAAACCCGAGGCCCAGCCAGGCGAGGTATGCATAGCGATCTCGCACGTGGGGCTTTGCGGCACGGATCTTCACGTGTTCGACGGCGCCTTCGGGCGATTCCCGATGATCCCCGGCCACGACGCCGTCGGAACGGTGGCGACCGTCGGTGGGCCCGATACCGACGGTCTCTTGGGCCGACTCGTGACCATAGATCCGTCGGCTTGCTGCCTGCGCGCGGCCCGGGTGACGACGCTGTGCCCTCACTGCCGGCGTGGGGCCACGAACCTGTGCGACCACCAGTCGTACATGGGCATCTCGGCCCCGGGCGCGTGCGCCCAGTTCGTGGTGGTTCCGGCGGCCCGAGCCGTTCCGATTCCGCCTGGCGTCGCCCCGATGCAGGCCACGTGTTTGGAGCCGCTCGCGGTCGCCTTGCATCTGCGCGAGCGAATCGCCGACACTCCCGGCGACGTGGCCGTATTCGGCGCCGGGCCCATAGGTCTCGCCATCGCCAGGGTACTGGCGCGCGATCGCACGGTCTCCCTGGTCGAGCCCACGGAGGCTCGCCGCGCCTTCGCGCGCGCTGAGGGTTGCAAGCGCGTGTTCCCGACGGATGAACTCCCCCTTCCGCTTCCGCCCATCCTCGTCGACGCCGCCGGCCACGCCTCGGTGGCGGAGATCATCGAAAGACACGCGGCGCCTTCAAGCCTCATCCTCCTCGTTGGCGGCCCCCTGGAATTGTCGGGACGGACCATCCTCACGCGGGAACTTCAGATCAGAGCAGTCAAGGGAGGCCGAGGGTTGTATCCAGAGTCGCTGGAACTCGTGAGGACCGGGTTCGACACATCGCGATGGACAGAGGCGGTGGTGTCTCTGGAAGAAGCCCCCGCCTTCTTTTCCGCGTGGTCGGGGGGCGCGCGGCGACCGTTTCGGGCTGCCATCAGGATGGGCCATTGACTGTCCGTCCCGTTGTACTATCCTTAATACAACTTCGGGTCGCCCCTCTCTTTTTTAGTCCTCCCCAGATCGAGCCGTCCACCGTCCCATCCTTGCAGGAGAAGCCCATGAACCTCAATAGCACATGCCGGATCGCCGCGAGTCTCGCGCTGCTGGCCCTGGCCTCGATCTCGGGGGCCACCGGCACCGCGTTCGTGTCGATCATCGCCACCGGTCAAGCAACCGTGACCCTGACCGGCCCCGACGGCTCCACCCTCACCCAGGCCACGAGCACCGGCGACATTTCTATCGCCCCGAAGTCCGCGGGCCCCCATAAGATCTCCATCACGGTGGGCGGCAAGACCACCACCGGCGACGTCATCATTCCCGAGACCGGACAGGTCCGGATCATCTTCAACCCGACTGCGAGCAATCCTTTCGAGTCGTACATCGCCGCGGTTGAATCGGTCACCGTAACCGCGCAGCGGGTGGAGGAGAGTCTCCAGAAGGTCCCGGTGGCCGTCACCGCCTTCGACAATCGGCAACTCGAGATCAAGCAAATCAGCAACGTCCAGCAGGCGTCTTACGCCACCCCGAACCTCTGGATGGAGAAGAACACCGGTACTTCATCGGGCTCGCGAGCCGCCATACGCGGGGTTGGAGAGGACGAATCCTTCTTTACCTCCGACACTCCGGTTGGCATCTACATTGACGATATCTACATCCCCCGCCAGACCGGGGCGCAGTTCGATCTGTACGAGCTTGAGAGGCTGGAGGTCCTTCGCGGACCCCAAGGGACGCTTTACGGCCGCAACACCAGCGCCGGAGCGTTGCGACTCGTCACCAAGCAGCCCGGGAACAAGCTGCGCGCGAACGCAGACGGTTCCTTTGGGTCGTTCAGCCGGACCGACGTCCGCGGATCCATCAACGCACCCCTAGGCGAGAAGGCGGGCGTGCTCTTCTCCGGCCTAGTCAAGAAGCACAATGGTTACGATGTGAATACGGTCAACGACGCCGACGTGAATGACCAGGACGTGAAGGCCGGACGCGTGGCTCTCCGCTTCCTTCCCAACACCCGTTTCAACGCGGTGCTCAGTGCGGATATCACGCGCGAGCGTTCCACCCCGGGATTTGCACAGGCGTTCGTGATGCAGGCTCCCTTCCTTTCCACCGCCGCGCCCTTCCCACCCCTGGCGAGCGGATTCGGGGTTGGTAAGACGGACATCAGCCAGCAGCTCGACGGGGATAACAACATTCACACCCTCAAATCGGATCTCCTGAATCCGATCAACGACATCAATCAGGACGGGTATTCAGCGGTGCTCTCCTATGCGTTGAACGACCGGGCGAATCTCAAGTCGATCAGCGCCTATCGGAAGATGTACAACGAGCTGCTGCTGGACGCGGACGGGCGCGTCGGCAATTTCGCCGGCCTGAACAACAACGCTCCCGCATTTCATCTCTATCAGCTTCAGAATCAGGACCAGTTTTCCCAGGAGTTTCAGGTCACGGGTTCCAAGAATCGCATGCGCTACGTGGGTGGGGTGTACTACTTCCATGAGCACAACGACCAGAAGACCGAGAACGTCATCTTCAACCCGCTCGGCAAGAACAACTTCTGGCTGGTAGACGCCAACACCGACAGCTATGCGGGTTATGGGAGCTTGACCTATACCGCCACCGACCGCGTGACTCTGACCGGCGGCCTCCGCTATACGAACGACTCGAAGGACTTTTTCACGCGAGTGTTCGTCCCCGCCGGCGACCATCTGGTGGCCTGCGCGAACGCCCAGGGGTTGGTGGCCACGGGCGCAGGGGCAAGGCCCTGCAACGCGGCCGATCCCGCCGGCTTTACCTCCACCCCGGTTCAAAAAAACCTGGACAAGGCCTGGTCCGCCTTCACCCCGAGACTATCCGCTGACTACGCTTTCAACCCGAGTTCCATGGGCTACCTCAGCTATAGCCGCGGCTTCAAGTCGGGCGCGTTTGACGGTCGCTCGAACACCGCGGCGGCCGTCCTGCCTCTTCTCTCGATCAATCCCGAAAAGATTGACACCTTCGAAGGAGGAGTCAAGACGGACCTGGCCAGGGGCAAAGCCCGGATCAACGCGGCCATCTTCTACAACAAGTGGAAGGACCTGCAGGGCACGGGCACTGATCCGAACGGAAACTTCTACCGAACCACCCTCGGCGATGTGCACACCCAGGGCGCGGAGGTTGAGCTAAGGGTCGTGCCGACCACCGGTTTCGAGATCTTCGGCCAGCTTTCTTTGTTGTCGACCCAGTACGACAAGATCACCTTCAACCAGCAGGCCCTGTGCGGAAACCTGAACACGGGAGGACGCGAGTTGGAGCTCAAGATGTCGCCTCCCTACAGTTACCAGATCGGGGGGCTCTATTCCCATCCCGTTGCTGGAGGTCGGTTCTCGTTGGGTGGAACGGTTTCCGGCAAGGGACATTTCTGGCACACCTCATGTAACGCCGATACGGGTTCCGAGGACGGCTTTACGCTGGTGGACGCCGCCGTTACCTACGAGACCAAAGACAATCGATGGCGCATCACCGCCGCGGGTGAGAATCTCACCGACGAGGCCTACCTGATCGGAAGCTTCGCGGTCGGCGGGCTTCGCATGTCCTCGGGCTACTTCAATCCGCCCCGCCGCCTCTCGATCACCCTGCGCTACTCCTACAACTAGAGCCGGCCGAACTCCCAGGCTCTCACGCCCCTGTCTTCGGCCCACGCGCGAGGACAGGGGTATTTCATTTCCATGTTGCGACGCCGCGATCTGCTTGGGCGACTTGCCTTCCTCACTGCCGCCGGCCGCAGTCCGTCCAAAACCGCCCTCGCCGCTCAAACATCCGCCGCGCCAGCCCTGGTCTCATCGCCGGGTGTCCCTCCAATGATCCTGTCGATCGATGGACCTCTGGTGGTCACCGCGGACCTCGCTCGCCAGCGGGAGATGTTCGAGGCCGTGTTCGGTCTGTCCCTCATCGCGGACCAGGAACTCGACGCCCTTGGCGTGAAGGCGCTCTTTGGAAGGTCGGAAAGATCCGCCCGCACCGTCCTGCTGGAGACCAAAGGGACTTCGACTGGCGTCCGGCTGATCGAGTTCCGGCCTTCGTCCAGCCTTGCGGTGCGGGAGGGCACAAAGCCTATCGACGCCGACGCGCTGAAAGTCGTCGACTTCATGGTGCCCGATTTCGAAAAAGCGGTGGCCGCCCTCGCGGCCCGAGGGTTCAAGCTTGCCGCCTCTCCCGCCGAATACTCGACCCCGGCCGACGGAAGGTTCACCGAAGGCCACGTCGAGGGTCCCGACGGCGTGGTCTGCGCCCTCCTCAAGATGCATGACACTCCTCTCTCCAAGTACGTCACGGTGACCGACCGGACCTTCAGCGAAGTCCTGGGCGTCTCGGCGCCAGTTTCCGATCGCGATGCCGCCCTCGCCTTCTACCGCGACACTCTGAAGCTCGAAACCGTGCTCAGTTATGAGATCGCCAACGACAGCTTTCAGAAGTTGCTCGGATCGAAGGAGAAAACCCTCCTGCGGGGAGCGAATTTTGGCATGGGAGCCAAGGCGCCCATGATCGGGGTCATCCACTACGGCCTTCCCTCTTCGGCCTTTCAGTCTCTGCGCGCCCGATCCGTCCTTCCCCATCGGGGACTTCAGGCCATTCGCTTCTCCGTCTCCTCGGTTGATCGGGTAGCGAAGGCCGTGGTCGCCGCGAACATGGAAACGGTAGCGCCGGTCACCGAGGCCCTGCTCTTCCCCCAGGGCCCGGTGAAGTGTCTCCTGATCCGAGGGCCCCACGGCGTCCTTCACCACTTCACGGAAACCCTCAAGACATGACCGGTTCCGTGTCCGAAACCTGGCGCGATCTGCGCGAGAAGATCCGCGGCTACCCCACCACCGCGTTTCTAGTCTGCCTGATCGGCGTCTCTCTCGAAAACATGGATCAGGCCTTCTTCTCCTTCGTGCTCCCGCAGATCTCAAAGGAGCTGGGCTGGACGGTGGAGCAACGGGGCTGGTACATCACGCTCACCTTCGCGATCGCCGGAACCTGTATCGCCGCCCTTGGATCGCTGACCGATCGGGTGGGCCGGAAGGCGGTGTTTAGTTTTTCGATGCTGATCGGTTCGCTCTTCGTCACCGCCATGTACTGGGCCAGGACGACCTTCTCGGTGGTCGCCCTCCGAACCCTGGGGTTCGCCACCGGCGGGATTCAGTCTCCCGTGGTGGGAACCATCGTAGTGGAGGAGACGCCGGCCCGGTATCGCGGCCTCATGTCCGGCATTCTCCAGATCGGCTATCCGATCGGCTGGTTCCTGGCCTCACAGTTCGTGCTCGTGATGAGCGATCGCTGGGGGTGGCGCTCCGTCTTCTTCGTCGCCCTCCTTTCCGTGCCCTATATGTTCGTCATCCAGAGGTACCTTCGTGAAACCGGCGCCTTCCTCAAGGCCAGGGCTGCAACCGAGCGAGGGGACGCGGCGGCGCAAGGGCGCTTCTCGGACCTGTTCGCTCCCGGGATGGCGTACCGTTCGATCATTCTCTTCTTCGGCGAGTACTTTCATGTCTTCGCCTACGGGTCGACCATCCTCCTGACCGCGTATTTTCAGGAATTCCGCGGCTTCACCATGCGCGATGCGGTGTCTTTGGTGGGATGGTCGTACGGAGTGGGCGCCATCGGCTACATCGTCGCCGCCATCGTCGGAGAATTCTTTCTGTCCAGGCGAACCACCTGCATCATCTGGGCGTGGCTCGGTTCGGTCGCGTTCTTCGTGATGATCTGGTGGGCCAGGGATTACTGGACCACCGTCTTGTTCTACTGCCTTATGACCATCTTCTTCTACGGGACCACTGCGGTGAAGTTCACCTTCATCGCAGAAAACTTCCCGGCAAGGCTCCGGGCCACCGGGGTCACCTTCTCGGGATCTCTCGCCGTCAATCTGGGCGTCGCCACCGGCCCCCTCGCTCTTTCTTACGCGGTCGGCTACTTCGAGGGAGACTGGAACAAGGCCTACACCCTGTGCGGCATCCTCCCCATCTTCGTCTCCGGCGCTTTCTTCCTTCTGATGCCCAAGGTCCCCCTTGGCATAGAAGAAGACCGAATCGCCGGCATCGTTACCTAAAGAACCCAGGATCACCGCCATCATGCCCCTGCTCTACATCACCGGCCGGCTGCTCTACAAGAAGAAGTCCACCGACAGCGTCCGCGGTCGCGAGGACTTCTCGATCACCGAGAACCGCGACGGCACCGTCACCATGGAAGCCCTCGCCATTACCGACGACTCGAAGTTTGTCAGGCACGTGATCTACACCCGGGGCGTCGATGGCCGCCCGAAAGACGCCTTCGTGCGCCTTCAGGTCGATGGCGCCCTCGTCGGATCGGGATATTTCCGGGTGGAAGGCGACACTCTCCATATCACCACCGACACGACCATGACCGGGCACACCGTCCAGTCCGTGAAGGTGCCGGTCGATTTTTTTTCCGTGGTCACCCACTCGGTCATGCTCGACGGCTGGATTGTCTTCAACTATGACTGGGAAGCGGGCGGGCTCCAGCATC
>JANLSZ010000083.1:0-15024 GCA_031362685.1 Vicinamibacteria bacterium
CCCCGTGATGGGACAGGCGGTCGCGTCGATCGACGATGCCGCGGCACGCCGGGTTCCTGGAGTGTCGCAGGTGGTGCGGCTCGATTCGCCCGCGCCGCCTTATGTGTTCAAGGCCATCGGCGGGGCGGCGGTGATCGCCAATAGCACCTGGGCGGCCCTCCAGGGACGCAACGCGCTGAAGGTCTCATGGACCACGAGTCCGCACGAAAGCTACGACTCCACCACCTACCGGGCGCAGTTGATCGCCACGGTCACGAAACCGCAGAAGGTCGAGCGGAACGTCGGCGAGGTCGAGGCGGAGTTCGCCAAGGGCGGTAAGTCGCTCGAGGCGACGTATACGACGCCGCTCATCGCCCACGCGCCGATGGAGCCGCCGGCCGCGGTCGCCGAGTTCAAGGACGGCAAAGTCGTGACCTGGGCGGCCACCCAGAATCCGCAAGCGGTGCAGGACGCGGTCTCCGAGGCGCTCGGGATCAAGAAGGAGGATGTCCAGTGCCACGTGACCCTGCTCGGCGGCGGCTTCGGACGCAAGTCGAAGCCCGACTACGTCGTCGAGGCGGCGCTGCTGTCGCGCCAGGTCGGCAAGCCCGTGAAGATCGTCTGGACGCGTGAAGACGACATCCGCTTCGACTACTTCCACGGACCCGCGGCCATGCACCTGAAGGCGTCGGTCGATGCGAAGGGGAAGCCCACCGCCTGGCTGCAGCGCACGGCCTTCCCGCCCATCGACTCGCTTTTCGAGGCGGGCGCTCAGTACGGAAGGGGCCAGACCGCGATGGGCTTCACCAATATTCCCTACCTCGTCCCCAACCTGCGCGTCGAGAACGGCCCGGCCGAGGCGCACACGCGCATCGGGTGGCTTCGCTCGGTCGGGCACATCCACCATGCCTTCGCCGTGCAGTCGTTCACCGACGAGCTTGCGGCCGCGGCCGGACGCGACCGCGTCGAGTACCTGCTCGACTTGATCGGGCCGGCGCGCACCCTCGACCTGGGCAAGGAAGGTGTGACACCCGCGCCTGCCGGCGATCCGAAACACCCCTTCGACACCGGGCGGCTGCGGAACGTCATCCAACTCGTGGCCGACCGGTCGGGATGGGCTTCGCGCAAGCCGTCGAAGGGCCGCGCGCTCGGCATTGCCGCGCACTACGGTTTCTTCTGCTACGTAGCGGTGGTCGTCGACCTCGAAGTGATGGCGGGCGGCGAGGTGAAGATCCACCAGGTCGACATGGCGCTCGACACCGGACGCGTGATCAATCCCGACCGCGTGCGGGCGCAGTTCGAGGGGGCGGCGGTGTTCGGGACCAGCCTCACCCTGATGAGCGAACTGACCGCGAAGGGCGGCCGCGTCGAGCAGTCGAACTTCGACGGCTACGAAGTCGCGCGCATGAACGATGCCCCGTTCAACACCCGCGTGCACATCGTCGCGAGTGACGCGCCGCCGGCCGGCGTGGGCGAGCCGGGGGTCCCGCCGATGGCGCCCGCCATCTGCAACGCGATCTTCGCGGCCACCGGCAAGCGGGTGCGCGATCTGCCCGTCCGCCGGCTCGCGTAGACCCGCAGGGGCGAAGCGTCCGTGCGCTCAGGGCACGCCGCTCGGCGGTTACCGTAAGCCAGCGATGAACTCCCGAATGGCCGACCCGAGTCGGTCATCTGCGGTGTTGAAGGACGCCGCCATCGAGATGTGGTTGTGCCCGGTCAGGCGCAGGAAGGGTCCGCACCGCCCCCGCGCCTGGCACTGCGCCGGAGTTCCCGGTCTGTTCGCTCACGGAGGTCCCCACCCCGCGCGCGCGTGCACGGCTTTTCCGCCTACCACCGTAAGCAACACGTCCAGGCCCTCGAGGCGCGCCTCGGGGACGGTGAGGATGTCGTCGGACAAGACGATGAAGTCAGCGAACTTACCCGCCTCGAGTGAACCCAGTTGTGTTTCCTCAAAGTTCAGGTAGGCATTATTGACCGTGGCCATCCGAAGCGCCTCCGGGCGCGTGATCTTCTGATCGGCGCCCATGACCTTCCCGCCGATGGTCCGGCGGGAGACGAAGTGATAGAAGGTCCACAAAGGCGGGTAGGGCACAACGCCCGAGTCGGTGCCGGCCGCGGCGATGACGCCGTGGTCGAGATACGACCGCACGGGGGTTACCCTCGCCGCGCGAGCGGGGCCCCAGTAACGGGCCATGCTGGGCCCGGCGAGATAGAGATGGTTTTGTGCGGTCAGGACGACGCCAAGGGACTTCAGTCGCTCGAAATGATCGTCCGCAGGCAGGAAGCCATGCTCGAGCGCCCAGCGTTTTCCGACAATCGATCGTTCGGCGCTCGCCGCCTCGTACGCGGCGATCACCTGCTCGATGGCCGCATCGCCGACCGCGTGGGTCGCGGCCCGCCACCCGAGGCGATTGATCTCCTTGACCATCGCGAGGTAGCGGTCCGCCGGCGTAACCTGAATTCCCTTGAAGGCGCCATGCTTGCCGTACGGCTCGGCGTAGGGCTCGCGCATCAACCCGCCCTCGAACCCGCCGTCTACCATGAGCTTGATTCCGGCTACCCGCACCCACTCATCCCCTCCGTTCGGCGTGAGGCCCGACGCTTCGATGACGGCGCGGACTCCCGCGGCATCGGCGGTGGGCCCGCGAGGGCCGAACAGCAACGCGCTGATCCGGATAGTCAGCACGCCGCGGCGCTTCATCTCCTCGAAGAGTCGGTACTGGGCGATGGAGATGCCGCCATACCGGATGCTGGTCAGGCCCGCCGCGTTCAGTCTGGCGTGCTGGGCCTGCTGGTCGACGATCTGCTCATCGAGCGTCAGCTTGGCCGCGGGCGGCAGCTTTACCAGGTTGCGCGCGGTGTCGACCAGCTCACCGTTGGGTTCGCCGTCTTCATACCGGGAGACCTGCCCGCCTTCCGGATCTGGCGTCGCCTTGGTGATACTCCATTTGGCCAGCGCCGCGGAGTTGAGGATGTACTCGTGACCGCCCCGCACCAGCACCACGGGGGTCGTCGGGGCTACCCGGTCGAGATCCCGTCGCAGGGGAAGCCGGTCCTCCTTCAGTTGGGACTCGTGCCAGTCGCTGTTCGAGACCACCACATCGTCGGGGCCGGTGTTGCTGACCCCGACTCTCACCACGGCCATGACATCGGCAAGGGTGCGCGTTCGCGAGAGGTCGAGGCCCGGACCGCCGCCTGCGTTGTGCAGGTGAGAGTCGCCGAGTCCCGGCACGACGGTGTGGCCGCGGAGGTCGATGATTCGGGTCTTGGGGCCGGCCAGCGCTCGCACCTGCTCGTTGGTGCCGACGCTCGTGACCAGGTCGCGCGTAACTCCCATCGCCTGGGCGATGTCGAACTTCTGGTTGGCGGTGACGACCTTCCCGTTCACATAGATCGCGTCCAGCGGGGTGTCCTGGATGGGGGCCTGGGCCGCCTCCGCGAGCCTCGTGGCGCCGGCCCAAAGTACGACGCAGGCGATGAGGGAAGCGCCTAGCCCGGCGCAAGCCCGCTTCACAGGCCCTTTACCAGCGCGGCACACCTGCCCGCAGTTGGAGAAGACCGACTGGACGGTGCCGGCGAGCGCTTGTTCGAAGTCGGCATCGGCAAAGACGACGGCGGCATTCTTGCCGCCCAGTTCGAAGGAGATGGGCTTGGTGGTGGGCGCCACGGCCCGCATGATCGCGGAACCGGTCGAGGACTCTCCGGTGAAGGTGACGCCGTCAACATCGGGATGAGTGGTCAGGAACTCGCCGGTGGAGTTCGGGCCGAACCCGTGGACGAGGTTGAAGACGCCGGCCGGCAGCCCGAGTTCATGAATAATCTCGGCGAGCAGGGTGGCGCTCGACGGCGTTTCCTCCCACGGTTTGACCACCACCGCGTTGCCACAGGCGAGGGCGGGCGCCACCTTCCACGTCAGCAGGAGCAGGGGGAGGTTCCAGGGCACGATGACGGCGACGACGCCGAGGGGCTTGCGAATCGCATAGTTGATGGCGCCCTGGCCGTCGGCGGTATCGAGCGCGAACGCTTCGAGCGAAGCGCCTCGGATGAGTGCGGCAAAGGTGCGGAAGTTCGCGGCCGCCCGGGGAATGTCGACCAGGCGCGCTACTGACAACGGCTTGCCCGTGTCCTCCGACTCCGCGGCGGCGAGAGCCTCCGATCGGTCGTCGATCGCCTGGGCGATGCGGTCGAGCCAGGAGGCGCGCTCGGCGACCGACGCCCGTCCCCAGGGGCCGGCCAGCGCCCGTCGCGCCGCGCGCACCGCCTCGTCGACGAGGGCCGCATCCGCAGCACCCACCCGCGCCACCTCGCGACCGTGGACCGGCGACCGCTTGAGGAAGGTCTGCCCGCCCTCGACGAAGCGGCCGCCGACGTAGTTGTGCCGATGGGGCAGCCGGGTCGCGCCGCTCTCGAGCGCGACGAGGGGGGATGGATAGCCGAGCGTCATTTGGATATGCTGTATACGCCTTACTTCCGCGTCGAGTCAATCGACCCGAATCGCGGGAGGGGCGCCAATGAAAGGGTGATATGAATCTGGGACTGACGGGCAAACGAGCGATTGTGATGGCGGCGAGCCGCGGTCTGGGCTATGCGTCGGCCCTGGGATTGGCGCGCGAGGGCTGCGACCTGATCGTGTGCAGCCGCGACCAGGCCCGGATCGACGCGGCCGCCGAGGCGATTCGCCGCGACACCGGGGCACGCGTGCGGGCGGTGACCGCCGACGTGAGCCGCCCGGCCGAAGCGGCTCGTCTGGTCGAACTCGCGGTAGCGGAGTACGGCGGCCTCGAGATCGTGGTCCACAACGCGGGTGGCCCGCCCCCGGGCCCGACCGTCTCGATGACCGACGACCAGTGGCACCAGGCCTTCGAGCAGAACCTGCTCAGTTTCGCGCGCATCGTCCGGGCCGCGGTTCCGGAAATGACGAAGGCGGGCTACGGTCGCGTCATCGCCATTGCCTCGTCGTCTCTCAAGCAACCCATTCCGAACATGGCGCTGTCGAATGCGTTGCGGGCGGGGGTCTGGGGACTGGCCAAGACCCTGTCGCGTGAGGTCGCGGCGCAGGGCATCCTGGTGAACGTAATCGCGCCGGGCCGGATCGACACCGAGCGCATCGACGAACTCGACCGACTCAACGCCGAGAGAACCGGCCGATCGTTCGACGAAGTGCGACAGGCCTCGGTGTCGGGCATTCCCCTCGGGCGCCTGGGCCGGCCGGAGGAACTGGCGAACCTGGTTGTGTTCCTCGCCTCCGGGGCGGCGACCTACATCGCCGGCCAGGCGATCATGGTGGACGGGGCGGCCGGCACCTCGCTTTAGATGATCGGGTACTCCTGCGCCCAAGGCCGAGGTCCGTCTCCAGCGGGCACGGGCCGTGCCCCAAGGGCAGGCAAATCGCCTCTCGAGCCGGGATACTATTCAGGCTTGGTGTTGTTCGATCTCGCGCCGCTCACTGATCACGCCTCGTTCGAAACGCCGCCCGCGTTGAGTTCGGGCGCGGGCCCCCGATGAGTGCGCTCAATCCGAAAACCCTCGAGCGCACCCTGGGCAGCCGGGACCTGACCCTGCTCGTCGTGGGCAATGTGATCGGGTCGGGCATCTTTCTCGTGCCCGCATCGGTGTTGCGTGAGAGCGGCGAGTCGGTGCCAATCGCGATGACGGTGTGGCTCGTGGGGGGCGTGCTGTCCCTGCTCGGCGCGATGTCGTACGCCGAACTAGGCGGCATGGATCCGGGGGCGGGGGGGCTCTACGCCTACATTCGCGATGCCTTCGGGCCCTTCCTGGCGTTTCTCTATGGATGGACGTTGTTCTTCGTCATCGGAGGCGGCACGATCGCCACCCTGGCCGTGGCCGCCGCCAACTACCTCACTCAGTTCGCGCCGATGACGCCCATGGCGAAAGGCGCCGTCGCCTTTTTGCTCATCGTCGTGATGGCGGTGATCAACGTGCGCGGCACGCGCGGGAGCGCGTCCGTGCAGAACCTCGCCACCGGCATCAAGGTGCTCGCCATTCTGGCCATGAGCGCCGCACTCCTCCTGCTCGGCCAGGGATCCGCGATGGCGCCTTCCGCCCACACCGCGGCGCCGGTCTCGGTGAGGGGCGTCGGCCTCTCCCTTATTTCCGTGTTGTGGGCGTACGAGGGCTGGCAGTACGTGACCTTCGTGGCCGGCGAGGCGAAGGATCCGCAGCGCACCATCCCCCGGGCGATCATCCGCGGGACGTTGATCCTGATCGGCATCTACCTCATCGCCAACCTCGCGTACCTCGCCGCACTCGGCCCCGCTCGCATGGCCGCGTCCGAGCGCGTGGCCGGCGAGGCGGTGGCGCAGGTCATAGGTCCAGGTGCTGGAAACGCGATCGCCCTCGCGATCATGGTGTCGATGTACAGCGCCGCCCATGCCACCGTGATCACGGTGCCGCGCGTGTACCACGCGATGGCGCAGGACGGATTGTTCTTCTCGAAGTTGGCCGAGGTGCATCCGCGCTACGGGACCCCGGCCATCGCGGTGGTGACGAGTTGCGCGTGGGCGGCGGTGCTCGCCCTCACGGGAACGTTCGAACAGTTGCTGACCTACGTGGTGTTCATCGGCTGGATCTTTTACGCTCTCGGCGCAGCGGCCGTCATCGCGCTGCGCATCAAACGTCCGGCCGCGGAGCGGCCGTTCCGCGTGCCGGGCTATCCCCTCACACCGGCGCTGTTCGTCCTGGCCGCCGCCGTGATCGTGTTGAACACGATGGTTTCGCAGCCCCTCCAGTCTGCCCTGGGCATCGGGGTTGTGCTGCTCGGCGCGCCGGCCTACGCGATCTGGCGGCGGCGGCCGACCACGACCTGACGGTCGCGGGCCACGCGGCGCAGATCAAAGAGAGTAGTTTGCGCCTTCCGTCATTCCGGCGAAAACCGGAATGGCGGGATCCTCGAGGGAGCGGGCCTTGAGCCCGTCGATCGAGCGCATGAACAATCGTCGCGTCATTGGCATGTCGTACTCCCTTTGTCCTCAGCTCAGCGACTGGGTGGCGAGACCGGCTTCTCCGACAGGGCCTTGAAGGGTGTGGTCATCGTCCCGATTCCCTCAATCTCGAAGGTCATGACATCGCCTGGTTTGAGGAACGTCTGGCGTTCGGCTCCCGTTCCCGCGGGGGTTCCGGTCGAAATCACATCGCCGGGGTAGAGGGTGAGCCGGGAGGTGAGAAACCCGATCATGTGCGGCTCGTCCCAGATGAGTTCACTCGTGTTTGCGTCCTGAACCGTCTTGCCATTCAGCTTCGACGAGATCCTCAGGTTGTAGGCGTTGGGCAGGAACTCCTTGGGCACGATCACCGGGCCGAAGGGGGCGCAGCGGTCGACACTCTTGCCGTCGAACCAGTTGGTTCCCGGAAACATCGTGACTTCCCGAAGACGCTCGCTGCCCCGGTCGGTGAGGTCCTCGATAAGGCTGTAGCCGAACACGTAGTCGTGGGCCTGCTCGCGCGGCACCCGATAGGCGGGCCTCGGTCCCATGATGATGGCCAGCTCCACTTCGTAGTCGGTGCGCTTACGCCCGTCGACGATGTAGAAAGGCTCGCCCGGATCGATGATGCAGGATCGCGGCGACTTGGCGAAGAAGATGGGCGCGTCGCGATCGGGCACGACGCGCGCGGCGGCGGTGGGGTCGAACCCTCCCGCCGCCGGGGGCCGTGCGGGCTCGGCGCCCGTTGCCCCGGCCACCGGCGCCGGTGCGGTGGCGCCCGGGGTGGCGCCCATTCCCTCGGCGTGCGCTTTGTAGTTCGCCGCCGCCGCCAGCAGGTTCCAGGGGTACTTGATGGGCGCCTTGAAGGAGACCGAGGCGACGGCAAACGCGAATGTCGACTTATCGAGGTTCGCGGCCTTGAAGTGGTTGGCGATCTGGTAAAGGCGCGGTTTCACGCGGTCGTATTCCTCGATCAGCGTTCGCATATCGGCCGGCATGGCCACCGCGGCGAGTTTGGCCTGCTTCGTGATCTCCTGATTCGCGCCGGAAACATCCAGCACCTTGTCGCCCAGGACCATGCCGAGGCGCACCTTGTTCTGTGCTTCGAACGTCGCCAGTTTGAAGGGAGTGTCGGGCTTGTCGGAGACTTTGCCGCTTGGGGCCTGAGCCCACCCCAGGATTGGTAAGGCGATCACCGTCGCCAGCGCGTACGCCCTGCCCCACACCAAAGCCTGCGGTCTCGTCATTAGCGACTCTCCTCTGAAAATATCGCCGCCGGAGACGATCGAACTCGGCCGGGGACGAATAGGCTGTATACACCATACGGGAGACATGAATTCTCGTCAAGGCTCGATTTCAGTTCGAGGGTCAGGGCCGGGGCGCCGGCGGTTCGCCGCCGGGCCGGTACCGGACCGGCTATGATCGAGTAATGACTCGACGCCCTGCGGCCGCGCGGGCTCGCCGCACCGGCCCGGCGGCGGGAACGGCCCTCGCCGATACCTTCGTACTGACCGACGTGGTGTCACACCTGCTGCGCCGCGCTCACTTTCGCGCCGAGAACCTCTTCGAAGCCGAACTTGGCCGCTTTCGGCTCACCCCGCGGCAGAAGGCGCTGCTGGTGACGGCGCATCAGCAACCCGGGGAGACCCAGAACCAGCTGGCCGAGCGCATCGCACTCGACCGGAATTCGTTCGCGGAGATGCTGCCGCGCATGGTCGCGCGCGGGCTGCTCAGCCGGGTGCGAGCGCGGACCGACAAGCGCGCCTATTCGATCTACGTCACGCCCAAAGGGGAGGCGCTGCTCAAAGAGGTTCTGCCCCCCGACCTGCTCGTGGAAGCGCGGTTGATCAAACCGCTGCCGCCGGAGTACCGGCCCCTGTTCGTCAAATGCCTCAAGCTTCTCGTTGGACTCGAGGGTCCATCGAAAACGAGCGAGCCCAAGGCCACCGCCAGCAGGTAGAGGTGCTATCCGTTGTTCTACCCCTTGGTCCAGAACCCCAGGTGCACTTGCCGGCCCTCTTCCGCCAGGATGGGACCAATGACCTCCGTCCTTGCGTCTGCTCTGTCGAACAGGGCCTGGCAGGGCCCACAGAACTTGTCATCGGACATTTCCCTGAGGTCAAGGGCGGGAAGAGAGAAAACAACACGGCGGATCCCCGACCAGAAGATGGCCCCCGTGCACATGGGGCAGGGTTCGGTGCTGGTGTAGAGAGTCGATCTCCTGATCAGTTCGGCCGGCAGAGACCGCCACGCACCCTGAACGAGGTTCATTTCCGCGTGGTGAGTGGGGTTTTCCTGGCTGATTACAGTGTTCTCCGCCTCCAGGAGTATCCGGAGGTCGGCGACGAGCAGCGCCCCGAAGGGATGATTACCGCGTTCCCGAGCCTGGCGCGCCAAGTCGATGGTCCGTCGTATGTACTCGTCGTCCTCGCTCATATTTCCTTCTCCCTTGCCGGGGCAGGGCGTTCAGCGTAAGCGGCGCGGCGAAGCGCCGACCGCCGCCTGGGGGCCCGCCTCGGATGCCCGCCCGATCGAGCCACGTGGCCGTCGTTGCGCACCCTCATGCAATCCACGCGGCATTCTGTAAGACGACGCGGTAGCCGTCAGGATCTTCGAACGTGAGGCCGGCGCGGTCCCAGTACGGATTGAAGGACGGCACCGCTTCGTAGCCAGCCGCCACCATCCGAGCGACCGCCGCCTGCCACTCGGTCTCGTCGGGAAGGTAGAACACCAACAACTGGTCCTCGGTTGGGGCCCGGCCGGCGACGTGACCGCGCTTGCGCGTGAACTCAAGGTGGTAAGAGGCTCCGGGCGCGCCCAGCATCACTCCGTCGAAGCCCTCATGGTCCTCGAACGATCCAAGCCGCGTCAGACCCACCCCGACGGTATAGAAATGGACCACCTCGTCGAGGTGATCGGTTGGGCGCGCGACCCGAAGTGTTGTTCCCACTCTCATCGACTTGTTACCCCTGCACCTGGTTCGGCGTCTCGTACGCCTGAGCTTCGCTCACGCGCTTCCCACGGCAGGGAGGGTGATGGTAGCCCAAGCCGCGCTCCATTCCTACATTGAGATCGACCCCTCACGGAAGTCGGTTCGGTCGAGCCACACGTTGACCAGGACCGATCTGCCCGAGGCGGCGATCGCGCGGGCGTGGTGCAGGGCATCGTCCACTTCGTCCGGGCGCTTGACTTCGATCCCAAAGGCGCCGAAACCGCGGGCGACTTCGTGATACGGCGTGCGCGCGAGCACCGTGCCCACGTCGTCGTGCAACATCTTCACCTGCTCGCGCGCGATCTGGGTCCAGCCTGCGTCGTTGCCCACCACCGCGATCACGGGGATGCCGTGCCTCACGAAGGTGTCGAATTCCGCGAGGCCGTAACCGCTCGCACCATCCCCCCATAACAGCCATACCTCCGCGTCCGGCCGGGCGAGCGACGCGCCGAGAGCAAAGCCCGCGCCAACACCCAGGGTACCGAAGACGCCGGGGTCGAGCCAGGTGAGCGGCCCGCGCGGCCTCAGGATGTAGGAGGCGGTGGCCACGAAGTCGCCGCCGTCCGCGACGAACACCGCGGACTCTCCCGCCACCCGGTCCAAGGTACGGAAGAACGAGACCGGGTTCACGTGCTCCGCTGGACCCGCGGCTGAACCCTGGGCCTGGGTGTCGATCTCCGCTTCCCGCGTCTGATCGCGCTCGCGCAGCGCGCCCAGCCAGGCGGTCCGCTGGGCGCGATCATTCAGGCGGTCGGCCAGCTGCTCGATGAACAGGCCGGCATCGCCGATGGCCGCGATGGTGGGGGTGCGATTCAACCGCGCGTCCTTCCGGCTGCGGTTCGCCGCGATGAGGGTGGCCGAGCGCTTCACGTGGCGCCCATAGTCGAGACGAAAGTCGCAAGGCACGCCGGCGAGCAGGACGCAGTCCGATTCGCGCAGGGCCTTTCGCCGCTCGTGCCGCATCTGCAGCGGGTGGTCCCGTCCCAGCAGACCGCGAGCCATGCCGGACAGATACACCGGAGCCCCGAGCTGGGACACCGCGGCGGCGAGGCGCGCGGCATTGGTCGAGCGGGCCAGTGCCTGGCTTCCGATCACCATCAGCGGGTGCTCGGCTTCGACCAGGGCCTTGGCCGCGCGTGCCACCGCGCGCTCACCCGCCTCCGGGACTGACACATCGCGAACCCGGGGTGCGTCCACTTCCCCGCTGCCCGCGAACAACCGGGCGGCGTGGCGGTTGAGATACCAGCGCAACAAACGGTCCGCCAGCGACGTGCCCTTGCCGGCGGCGTCGGCATACCACTGCCGAATGGTCGCCTCCTCATAAAGCAGGTCGACGGGGCATTCGATGAACACCGGCCCGGGCACGCCGTCCCGGGCCACCGCCAGCGCTTCGGTTACGGCCGGCCCGAGGTCCGCGACTCGGCGAACCTGCGTCATCTGCTTCACGTGCGGGCCAATGAGCGGCCGCTGGTCGATATCCTGAAGCGCGCCGCGACCCTGCAGGGCGGTGGGCGCAGCGCCCCCGATCAGCACCACCGGCGACTGCGCGAGCTGCGCGTTCTTGAGGGCGGTAATGGTGTTGGTGAGTCCGGGGCCGGCGGTGACCGCGGCAACCCCCGGCGTGCCCGTGAGGCGTGCTGCGGCATCGGCCGCGAACACCGCGGTGGCCTCGTCGCGAGTGTCCACGATGCGGATCCCACGCGCCTTCGCGGCAACCAGGATGGGTGAGATGTGCCCGCCGCACAGGGTGAACAACACTTTGACGCCATGAGCCGAAAGCGCGGCCGCGATGCGTTCGCCTCCGTGCCCGGGCTGGTTCGGAGCGGTCACGCCGACGTCTTTCCCGCGGCATGCCGAGTCGCGTGATCTTCCACCAGCGCACGGTAGTCGATCTTGCCGATCCGCGTCTTCGGCAGCTCGGCCCGAAATTCGACGTCCCGCGGGCAGGACCACTTGATCAGCCGCTCGCGGCAATGGTCGATCAGGGTGGTCTCGGTCTCGTGGCTTGCCAGCGAGGGATCGCGCAACACCACAAACGCCTTCACGCGCTCCACCTGCGCCGGGTCTGGCACGCCGACGACGCAGGCCTCAACCACCAGCGGATGCTGGTACAGCACGGCCTCGACCTGAGCGGGGTAGACGTTGAACCCCGAAGACTTGATCATGCGTTTGAGCCGTGCGGTGAAATAGAAGAAGCCGTCGGCATCCATTTTGCCAAGGTCGCCGGTATGCAGCCAGGTGCGACCGTCCGGGTGCACGCGCAGGGCCTTCGCGGTCGCCTCCGGGTCGTCCAGATAGCCGAGCATGACCGCCGGGCCCGAGACGCAAATCTCGCCTTCATCGCCAATCGGCATCTCATCGCTGCCACCCGGGGCGCAGATCTTGGCCCTCATGTCCGGGAAGGGCACGCCGATCGAGCCCTCCCGGTACTCGTCCAGGGGGGTGGCCATGATGGCGGTGACCGCCTCGGTGAGCCCGTAACCCTCGAGCAACTTCACCGTGCCGCCGCGGTCTTTGACCAGCTTTTCGAAACGCTCCTTTACCGGACGGGGCAGGGTGTCGGCGCCGCAGAAGCATGCGCGGAGGCAGGACAGATCGGCGGTCTTCAGGGTGGGGTCCTTCGCCAGCGCTTCATAAAGGGTCGGCACGCCCACCAGCACGCTCGGCCGCTTTGCCCGCAACAGCTTCGCCACCACCTCCGCGCTGAAGACGGGGACCAGGATGGTCTTGCCTCCGGCCATGAGCATTGCGTTCACGCATACCGCCAGCCCGAAGCCGTGGAAGATCGGCAGAATCGCGAGCATCGCGTCGCCCGCCCGCATCCCGCCCCACGCGACCACCTGCATGCCCTCGGCGACGAAGTTGCGGTTCGACAGCACGATGCCCTTCGGTCCCCCGGTCGTCCCACCCGAGAAGAGGATGGCGGCCGGATCCTCGGTGGTGGCGATGGGCGGCGGGGCTGGTGGCGCCGCGCGGCCGTTTCCCCCCATGACTTCGGACCACCAGCGCACGCGCGGGTCGGGTGGAACCCTGGGGATCTTCCGCCCCTTGGTGAGCCAGAAGCCCAATTTCTGGAGCGGCCGAAGATAGTCCGGGATACGCGCGACCACGATGGTCTCGACCTTCACCTTCGGGGTGGCCGCGGCAAACGTGCCATAGAAAGCGTCGAGGATGAGCACGATGCGCGCGCGGCTCGCATCGAGGTAGTGCGTGATCTCCGGCGCGGTGGATAGCGGGTGAATGAGCGCGGGCACCGCGCCGAGGCGGTTCGCCGCATAGAAGGCGATGACGCCCTGGGGAGAAGTCGGCATCGAAATGAGAATGCGGTCTTGGCGCTTCAGCCCGAGTGCGGCAAGTTCGCCCGCACAGCGTTCGATGCCTGCCGCCAGTTCGCGATAGGTCGAAGTTGTGCCGAGAAAATCCCAGGCAACCGCTTCGGGGACGCGGCGCGCCGTGGCCGCCACCACCTCGCAAAGAGTGGCGGCGGGGTAGTCGAGTGTCTCGGGCACCTCGCCGTAGAACCGCAGCCAAGGCAGAGGCGCAGGCTGGCTCACGACCGCCGCATCCCTACTTTTCGACCAGACGCCGGGCGATCTCGTCGACCTCTCCGTGCGAAGTGGTGTCCTTGCCGAGCGGCGTGATGGAAACGTAACCGGCGCGGATGGCGCCCATGTCGTCGCCATCGGCGGCGTCCCACTTATCGAACGGCTCCGCGATCCAATAGAAGGATCGACCGCGGGAATCCTTGGTCACCGAGACTCCGGAAGCGTGCCCGCGCATCCCCTGCCGGGTGACCCTCACCCCGATGATCTCCGACGCCGGACCGTCGGGCACATTGAGATTCAGCAGCACTCCCGGCTTGGGGGGCGTGGTGAGCAGCATTTCGCACAGCCGGCGCGAGTGCTTGGCCGCTTCGGTGAAATCGAGGCGTCGGCCCCGGGTCACCAGGGAACACGCTCCCGCGGGGATGTCCCAGAAGGCCGCTTCACGCGCCCCGCCCACCGTCCCTGAGTAGTACACATCGTCGCCCAGATTGGCGCCGCGATTGATGCCGGACAGAACGACGTCCGGTTTCTTCGGCAGCAGATGGGCCAGAGCCAGAATCACGCAATCAGCCGGCGTCCCATCGACCGCGTACGTGCTCTCATCGATCTTCTCGATGGTCAGGGGGCCTTTGATGGTGATGCCCTGCCCACAGGCGCTGCGTTCCCGATCGGGCGCAATGACCACGACATCACCCATGTCGGCCACCGCCTCGCGCAGGGCCAGAAGCCCGGGCGCACGATAGCCATCGTCGTTGGTGATCAGAATGAGGGGCCGTGCCATCCGCTCAGCCTATCGGGTTTCGAAGACGCGACCAAGAAGCCATGAACTCCGACGTTCTCGGTTCGATGAAGGCTGGTAGACTCCGCCGCCTCAGTTCGACGTACGTCGGGATGTAGCGCAGCCTGGATAGCGCACCTGCTTGGGGTGCAGGGGGTCGGAGGTTCAAATCCTCCCATCCCGACCATCTTCTAGCTGGGGGGCCGCACACGCAGTACGGACTTCCTGCTCAGCCCCCCAGACCCCCGTTCGCTTCGGCCCAAGTGAATTGGGCCTACGCTCAGGCGCCCGAGCCGATAGGGGCTCAAACCGTCAGGCCGCAAGCGCGCCCATCGTGGGCGCAACCTTGGCCCCGGCCACGTTTAGTCCGCGCGGCTATTTTCGGTCGAGAACGTTCAGCAGAGCCTTCAGCTCTTCCTTCACTTCCTGGAGGATGGCTCGCGTCTTGTCGTCGCGGGCCACCGCGGGCTCGCTCGAGGTGGCCGGATGGGCCATCGCCAAACGAATCGCGGCGGCCGATGGGGTGGGACCTATCTTGGTGTCGGGCTCCGCTCCTTCGAAGGCGCTCTCCAGGGCGGCGGGGGAAACGGGAGTATCGACGCGGCCGGCCTGTTCCTGTTCGATCTTCTTGCGAGCACCCGCCACCGTGAAGCCTTCGCCGTAGAGAAGTTCCTTGATGCGGATGACGGTTTCGATATCGCGACGCCGATAGATCCTTTGGCCCGAACTGTTCTTGGCCGGGGCCAGGGTCGGAAACTCAGTCTCCCAATAGCGCAGGACGTAGGGCTG
>JANLSZ010000289.1:0-3164 GCA_031362685.1 Vicinamibacteria bacterium
GGCACGAGAGTCTCTCTTGCGACAGCAACGTCTCCTAGCCAGGAGGTCAGAGTGGATAGGCGCGCGTGTATTTCGCTGTGGGGTGCCATTGGGCTATTGGCACTCTCCCTCGTATCTGGTTGCAACAAGACGCCAACAAAGTCACAGGGTGACGGCACGTCGCCGGCATCCATCGCCGACTTGGCCACAACAACCACGACCGTCTCCTCGATCACCGTGAAATGGACCGCTCCTGGGGACGATGGGGCAGTGGGCACGGCACCCTCGTACGACCTGCGCTACTCCACATCGACGATCACCGAGGCCAACTTCGCGTCCGCAACTCAGGTCTCGGGAGAGCCGGCCCCCACCGTGGCAGGCACAGCACAGTCCATGATTGTCGCGGGGCTCGTGGCAAACACGACCTATTACTTTGCCATGAAGGCCTCCGATGAAGTGCCGAACATCTCTGCGCTGTCCAACGTGGCCGCCGGGGCGACGCTTGCTTACACGCCCCCGACGTTCGTGACTGCGTGGGGCACCGACGGCACCGGCAACGGGTATTTCAGGTATCCCTGGGGCGTGGCGGTGGACGAAGGCAACGTGTACGTCGCGGACTCCGGCAACAACCGCATCCAGAAGTTCAGCAGCACCGGCACCTACCTCACCCAGTGGGGCACACTGGGCAGCGGCAACGGGGATTTCGTGTCCCCCACTGGCGTAGCGGTGGACGGGAGCGGGAACGTGTACGTCACGGACCAAGGCAATGCCCGCATCCAGAAGTTCAGCAGCACCGGCATCTACCTCACCCAGTGGGGTACAGGGTCCCCCATTGGCGTAGCGGTGGACGGGAGCGGCAACGTGTACGTCGCGGAGTGGCAAAACGACCGCATCCAGAAGTTCACCAGCACCGGCACCTACCTCACCCAGTGGGGCTCGCTTGGCAGCGGCAACGGGGAATTCAGCGCCCCCTATGGCGTAGCGGTGGACGGGAGCGGCAACGTGTACGTCGCGGACCGCAGCAACAACCGCATCCAGAAGTTCACCAGCACCGGCACCTACCTCACCCAGTGGGGCTCGGTTGGCAGCGGCGACGGGCTGTTCAACGACCCCGGTGCCGTGGCGGTGGACGGGAGCGGCAATGTCTACGTCGCGGACTACGGCAACGACCGCATCCAGAAGTTCACCAGCACCGGCACCTACCTCACCCAGTGGGGCAGGGCGGGCGTCGGCGACGGGGATTTCGTGTCCCCCACTGGCGTGGCGGTGGACGGGAGCGGCAACGTGTACGTCGCAGACTACTTCAACAGCCGCATCCAGAAGTTCGCCCCAGCGCCGTAGCGTCTTTGTAGCGTCTCCTGGACTGAGCCTTCGGCCACATTCAAGGCGGGATTCCGAGATCCCGTGCCGTGGGCGACGCCGTGGCCGACCTGCGCCTGACGCCGGACGCGAACCGCCGCGCTCCGGATATAGCGTGCGGGCCCCGTTACTGCGGACGTCTGCACTCACTCTTCGTCGCGCGGCTTCTCGAACAACCGTTGCCATTCCTCGATCTCGCGGCGGCTCGTGTGGTTCGGTTTTTCGGACTCCCGGATTTCGCGGGTGCGGGCATGGCGCTTGGCGGCGAGCTGCAGGAAATCGCTGACGCGCATCATGCCGGCGTGGTGGACGCGCGCGGTTTCGAGGATCTCGCGATCCGATGTCACGATGGTGAGCAGAGTCGGATCGGCGTGGGTCTGAATGTGCTCGCGGATCCAATCGTCGGCGCTTTCGCGGGCAAAGATGACGTGCAAGCCGCGTTCGTACGTGCGGCCGGTGCGGCCCGTTTCGGTCGTCGGGCGCGGATCGCGCATCGCATCGAAGACGACGATCCCCAAGGTGCCATCGGCCGGAATGCGGAGCGCGACGAGCGCTAAGAATTCGCTGCGGGCTCGTTCGGCGTCCTGCCGGATAAGCGGCCCGAGTTTGGGATCGGCGAAGATCACATTGTATGCGTCGATGAGGATCTCGCGCCGGGCGGTCATGGCCGGCGCAACTCTCGGAGGGCGCTACGCGCGAGATCGCGGATCTGCGCCTCGTCGATCGTCGCTTCGAACCCGGGGCGCTCCCACACGGGCGGATTCCCGGCCCAATGCACTTCCGGTGCCACGTAACTCGCCGGCCGCTCGAGTGGCCGGCTCGCCGCTTCGGGCTGCACCGGCGAGGCCGCTTTCGCCGCATCCGCCGGCAGCGCCCCGCACTGGTAGCACGGCTGCTGCGGATCAACGCTTCCATAGACACTCCGCACCGCATCCAACTGCGCCATCTGTTCCGGCGTCAACGAGCGCGCGCCGCCCAACGAGCCGGCGATGCAAGTGATCCGGCACAACTGCTCGAGCGCCTCCATGCGGTGATAGGCAGCGGTCACGTCGCGCCCCATCGTCATGGCGCCATGATTGGCGAGCAACACCGAATCGTGATCCTTCACGAACGGCCGCAGGGTTGCCGCGAGTTCGTCCGTCGACGGCGTGCCATAGGGTGCGAGCGCCACCTTGCCGACCGCGATGTACGCTTCCGGCATCAATTTCTCACTCGGCACGAGGCCCGCGACTGCGAAGGCCGTCGCATAGGGCGGGTGTGCATGCACGACCGCGCAGACGTCGTCGCGGACCTTGTAAGCGGCGGTATGGATCTTGATCTCGGTCGTGAGTCGGCGCTTGCCGCTCAATTGCTTGCCGTCCAAGTCGCAGACGACGAGGTCGTCCTCGCCCAGGAAGCCTTTGCTCGCACCGGTTGGGGTCGCGAGCAGCGTGTCCTTCGACAAGCGCAGCGACACGTTGCCGTCCGCCCCCGCCACGAGTCCGCGCTCGTACAACCGGCGGCAGACGTGCAGCAGGTCGCGCTTGGCGTTTTCCGGGACACGGATCATGCGAGCCTCCTCAGGCTCCTTGGAGGCTACCAAAAAAGCAGCAGGCCCGCCGAACCTTGGGTCCAGCGGGCCTGGCATCGGGCTCCGGAGGGGTGGTACCTCCGGAGCTTGGCCGGCTCATCCTTGAGCCTATTTACGACCTGCGGTCGGGGGAGAGATTTCCTCGGCAGGTCGCCGGCGGAGCATCCATGCCCCGTCTAATCGTCGTCCGATTCACCGTCGAGAGGCTCCGTAGCGCGGGGCATTTCGTCGGCGGATGGAGAGCCGGCTTCGATCG
>JANLSZ010000352.1:0-8126 GCA_031362685.1 Vicinamibacteria bacterium
GCTGCTGATCGGACACTTAAGGTACCAAAGGCGGCATCGGCCATAGCTGCTGAGATCCATCGGGAAGAGTCCACCCTCTACCCGTTTCTCACCAAAGTCACGGATGAAATCCGTAAATTCGCTGCTGAGAAACCCGTGCGAATTCGCCCCATTTCAAGTGGTTTTCTGAAATCGAGGCTTGGGCGAGATGGAGCGTGGCCGACGCTGCGGTGGGTCGCAGGCGCCGGGGCGTCCCCCGAGGGGAGGCTTCGCGCTTGGGCGCGAGTCGCAGGGTCCGTGCGCGACATTTGCGCCCAACCGAGCCGAGCAAGGAGGCACACCATTCCGACGTTCCGTAGACACAGTGCCGACGCGGGAGGCGTGGCCCGAGGCCAGGCTGCGCGCTACCCGGCGCCGCGAGCCCACCGCAGGGTCCGGCCGCGCGGGCCACTACTACCAGGCTCACGAGATGGCTTCGTCAGGCCTCCTTCGATGGCTTCCTCGCCATGACGGCCTGGGTTTCTTCCAATAGTCACGGACGTAGTCCGTGCCGGGCTCGCAATGACGGTACCGCGCTACTAAGCTTCGCCCCGCATGAAACCGAGCGGACGTGATGTGCGGGTGGCGCTGGCGTTGTCGGCGCTCCTCGTAGCCGCCAATGCCGGGTACGTCGCTTTGAAGCTCGGTTTCATTCATCGGGTGCGTGCGGTCATGGAGACCGATCATCGCCACTACGTCCACATGGCGACGAATCCCGACGAGGCCGAGGATCCCCCCTACGCGTTTCGGGTGGCGGCGCCGGCCATCGCCCGCGGATTGATGGCCTGGGGGCTCTCGGTCAATGAAGCGTTCTATGCATTGACCCAGATCTCGCTGGTCACGTTCCTTTGCTGCACCTTCCTCTTCCTGCGCGCCCGTGGGTTTACGCCCGAGATCTCAGCCCTCGCCCTCGTCCTGATGGGCCTGACCCAGGGCGCGGTTCGCTGGTTTGAGTATCAGTATTGGATGTCCGACCCGCTATGCATGGCTCTGGTCGCGGCCGCGGTTCTGATTATCGAGCTCGATCGGCCGTGGCGGGCCGCGATCCTCATCGCCTTCGCCGCGGGCTTTGTCCGCGAGAGCTTCGTTCTCGTCCTGCCCTTCGCTTTCTTTCGCACCCACGCGCGCCACGGAATCAGGGAGGCCGTCCTCCGCACCACGGCCATCGCCGTCGCGTTCCTCTCCGTCTCCCTCACGCTCCACGCCCTCATCACCCCCATCGCGCCGGACGACTGGTTTTCCGGCATCGTCGACAGCATGGGCTTTCGATATCGCCGGCTCTTCGATAATCAGTGGTACGTCCTCACCATCGGCACCTGGGGAGTCTTTCTTCCCCTCGCTTTGGCCGATCCCCACGCCTTCACCCGGCGCGTTCGCGAAAACCTCGACCTGACCTTCTTCACCCTCGCCACGTATGGGACGCTCATCATCTCCAACAACACCGAACGACCACTGGCCTACGCCTGGCCCGCCATCGCCGCCGCCGGGGCCGCGGGAATACGAGCTCTGCTGACGAAAATCCACACGCCCTTCCGCAATCCCTTCCACCGCCTTGCCGCGATTTGCGTGGGCGCGCAGATGGTTCATTTCGGCCTCACCCGCTGGAACGACCTCGCGGGATCGAGCCTGTATCAGCCCGCGAACTTCCTGGTAACCGGACTGATGTTGGCCCTATGGCTTGTCTGGGCACGGGTGTTTGCTAGGCTCAGGACGAACTGAAGGCTCGCCACCGCGTTTCGTGAGCCGCAGATCGGAGGGTCGCCCGGCACGGGCGAGATTGCGCCCTCCCCCAAGTGGCTGCTTCAAGGAGCGTTCTTAAGACCTATGTCCATTGTGCATCGAATCGGCGAAGTTGAAGACGACTACTGCACCTCCTGCCATCTCCTGCTTTCGCATGACATCGCGAGCATAGTGAATGGCGAGATCGCCAAGACCACCTGCCGCACCTGCCACAACACCCACGACTACAAGCAGGGGAAGATTCCGAAGCGACCACCCAAGAAGGTGGAGACCAAGCAGAGCCTGATGAATCAGGTCCTCCGGAACATGCCCCAGATGCCCGATGTGCCCCCCGCACCCTCGCCCAAGCCCCGGCGCGACCTTTGGGCCACCCTCGGCCGAATCAACGAGAAGAAGGAGCAGACGGAGGGCGAGGCGAAGTGACGGCGAGCCCGCCGGAGTCGCTGCGCGTTCCCGCCATTCTGGAGCGAAAGCGGGACGGCAAGGCTCTCACCCGCGAGGAGATCGACTTCCTGATCACGGGGTACACCAAGGGCGACGTCCCCGACTATCAGATGGCCGCTTTCGCCATGGCCGTTCATTTCCGCGGCATGTCGGATGAGGAGACGACCCATCTCACCCGTGCCATGCTCCACTCCGGCGAGATACTCGATCTCAAGGACCTTGACGGCCCGAAGGTGGATAAACACTCCACCGGCGGGGTCGGCGACAAGACGAGTCTCGTCCTCGCTCCTCTGGCCGCGGCCTGCGGCGTGTATGTCCCCATGATCTCGGGCCGGGCGCTTGCTCACTCCGGCGGCACCCTCGACAAACTCGAGTCCATCCCCGGCTTTCGGGTCGACCTGACTCTCGATGAGTTCCGCCGCACCTTGCGCGCACATCGGCTTTCCTTCATCGGTCAGACCGTGGAGATCGCCCCCGCCGACAAGAAGCTCTACGCTCTGCGCGACGTCACCGCCACCGTGCCCGTGCTCCCCTTGATCGTGGCCTCGATCATGGGCAAGAAACTCGCGGAAGGCATCGACGCTCTCATCCTCGACGTCAAGACCGGCGACGGCGCATTCATGCAGCGCGAGGAGGATGCGATCGCCCTCGCTTCGCGCATGGTGGCCATCGGCAAGGGCATGGGCACCCGGGTGGCCGCCGTCATCACCGACATGAACGAGCCCATCGGCCACATGATCGGCAACTCGCTGGAGATCGAAGAGTCGATCCGAACCCTGCGAGGCCAGGGACCGAAGGACCTGACCGACCTCTCGGTTGAACTCGCGGCCTGGATGCTTGTCCTCGCGAAGGTTCAGCCCGACCTCGAAGCCGGGCGGGCGAGGATTCGAGGAGCCATCGGCTCGGGCGCCGGGCTGGAACTCTTCCGCCGGGTCATCGAAGCCCAGGGCGGAAACCCGCGCGTTTGCGACGACTTCAGCCTCTTGCCCCGCGCGAGCGGCCGACACGAGATCCGCTCCGAGGTGAAAGGCTTTCTTACCCGGATCGCCTGCCGTGCGGCGGGAGAGGGTTCAATGCTGCTGGGCGCCGGACGCAACACGGTGGGGGAACAGGTCGACTCCGCGGTCGGCATCGAACTCGGCGGCAAGGTCGGAGACCGCGTCGATCGGGGCGACCTGCTGGCCACCCTTCACTACAACACCGAGGCGCGCCTCGACGCGGCCCTCGCCCATATGAGCGGCGCCTTCGAAGTCTCGGCCGAACCGGCGGCTCCCCGGCAGCTGGTCAGACGGGTTATCGAGTAGTCCTGCCCTCGAAACGATGTCATCGCTTATGACCATGTACCACCACCCGACCTGGCCGCGAACGGTTTCAAGCGCCCGATGGGCGCACGCCAGCATCGCCGTGCTCGCCGTCTTGCTGCCGGCCTGTGCGTCCAGCCCGAAGCTGCAGAGCCCGCGCACCCGGCCTCAGGCGAAGATCGGCACGACCGAGGTCGGCACTGCTTCATGGTACGGCCCAGGCTACGACGGCAAACGGACGGCCTGCGGCGACCGGTTCGATCAGGACGCCCTCACCGCCGCGCACGGCACGTACCCCTGCGACACGAAGCTGCGGGTGACTCTTCTCTCGACCGGCAAGAGTGTCGTGGTCCGCATCAACGACCTGTTCCCCAATCACAAGGGACGGCTGATCGATATCTCGCGCGGCGCGGCGAAGCAGGTCGGCCTTATCGGTCCGGGGACGGGTCGGGTTCGAGTTGAAGTGGTGAAGTAGGAATGTCCGACGACCCCCATCGCAAAAAATCCATGCGGGAGGAGGTGGAGGAGTACAAGCGCGAGCAAAGGCGTGCCGAGGCCAAAACGGCTGGCTCGGGCGCGGACGGCGCAGACTCTGACCACGATCCCGATGACGATGACGATGAGAAGAACTGGAGCGACGACGTTGGCGGCGTGGAATCTCCGCCCGCAGGGAACGGAGTCGACGTCGCGAAGATCGTGAGCAACGTCTTCCTGTCGGTCGGCCTCTTGTTGCTTCTGGTGTCCGCGGGCATCTTCTGGGTCACCCGGCAGTCGCTGGTCAAAGAGATCAGTGCTCCGGGGGTGGTAACGAACAACATCCTTCGCTACCATGCGCGCAAATCCGATGATCGATCCCGTTCGGAGGGAACCTCGGACCTCTATCATGCGGTGGTGGAATTCCGGCTCGCGGATGGGACGGCAAAGACCGTCGAGATGGCGGAGGGCAACTGGCCCAAGGCCTACGAGGAAGGCGAGAAGGTGACGGTCCGGTACGATCCCGAGAAGCCGCACAAGGCTCGGCTCGGTGGAGGCGGCGCCATGGACTTCTTCGCCTCGCTTCTCACCGGCTTCCTGGGCGCCGTTTTCACGGCGGTGGCGATCGGAGCGAGACGAGCCTTCAGTTCGGAATAGTCCTTGCGGAGGATGTCGGCAGTGAGCTCCGGCCGCTACTTGATGAGTTTCGTCTGGGGGGTTCGGCGAGAACCAAGCGAAACAACGTGCTCCGGTTGGGCTCGTGAGTAGGTAGAACGATGCAAATGGACCCTTGCCCCGCGGAGCGAGCGGGTGCATGATGCCCATCGATGGCCGATCCCCGCTCGAATCTGATGAACGACTTCTGGGGAGGCCTGTCCGCGATGCTGGTGGCGCTCCCAGCCTCGCTCGCCTTCGGCGTCGCCGTGATAGCGCCGCTCGGGCCGGCCTACGCAGGGGCGGGCGCTCTTTCCGGACTCCTCGGCGCCTTTGCCATGGGCACCATCGCGGCCTGGCTCGGAGGCGCGCCGCGCCTGGTCTCCGCGCCATGCGCGCCCGCCGCCGCGGTGATGGGTGCGCTGGCCCTGACCCTTTCGAGCGATCCGCACCGTGAGCCGGCCTCCATTCTTCTGCTTCTCAGTCTGGCCGCCGTGATGTCCGGGGCCCTCCAGATTCTCTACGGCGTTCTGGGCGGAGGGACCCTCATCAAGTACATCCCCTACCCGGTGGTCACGGGTTATCTCTCAGGGGTGGCCATCGTCATCTTCCTGAAGCAGCTTCCGTCGTTCATGGGCCTGCCGAAGGGAATGACCGCGGGGGCGGGCCTGAGTCACCCGAATTTGTGGAATCCCACATCTCTCGCCATCGGTTCGGTGACCATGGCGGCAACCTGGGCGGCGCCGCGTCTAACCAAGAAGATCCCGGGGCCCATCGTGGGCCTGCTCGCGGGCGTCGCCGCCTATTTCAGCCTGGCCTTGCGAGACCGCAGTCTGTTGACGTTTCATGACAACCCTCTCCTCATTGGTCCTCTGCCGGGAAGCGGTTCCCTGTGGGGTGGGCTCGCGGCCCGCGCCGCCGCTCTGCCTCTGGTCGGGTTCACTGATCTGGTCGCGATCGCGGGTCCGGCGCTCACCCTTTCGGTTCTGCTCTCGATCGACACCCTGAAGACCTGCGTTCTGGTCGACGCCCTGACCCGCAGCCGGCACCAATCGAACCGCGAGGTCCGGGCCCAGGGCATCGCCAACATCGTTTCCGCCGCCATTGGCGGGATTCCCGGAGCCGGCACCTCGGGGGCGACCCTGGTGAATCTCGCAAGTGGCGCCGCCACCTGGAGGTCGGGCGCCATCGCGGGCACGCTTGCGCTCGTTGCCTACCTGCTCCTCGGTCCAGTGCTCGCCTGGGCGCCGATCCCGGCCCTCGCCGCTCTCCTCCTGGTGGTGGCTCTTCGGATGTTCGACTGGAAGAGCCTGGCCCTGGCCCGCCAGCGCGCCACCGTCTTCGACTTCGGCGTGGTTGCAAGCGTCATCGGGGTCGCGGTCTTCGTCGATCTGATCGCGGCCTCCCTGACCGGAGTCTTCCTTTCCATTCTCCTCTTCATCCGCGATCAGGTAAGGGGCCGGGTCATCCATCGGAAGATGTACGGTGGCCAGGTGTCCTCACGCCGAAAGCGCCTGCCCGCGCAGCTCGAGATCCTGAAGCGCCGGGGGCATGAAATCGTGGTAGCCGAGCTCCAAGGCGACCTCTTCTTCGGGACCACGGACCAGTTGCTGACCGAACTCGATGCCGATCTGGCTACGTGCCGATACCTCGTACTGGACCTGCGCCGCATCGAGTCGATCGACTTCACCGGGGTGCACCTGTTGCAGCAGATCGAAGCGCGGATCCACGAACGCGGCGGTCGCCTGATCTATAGCAACCTCCCAAGGGCTCTCCCTTCGGGCATCGCCGGGCGCGACTATTTCACCACCGTGGGCCTGTTATCGAGCCCAAAGAGCAAACGGCTGTTCGTGCAGCTCACCGATGCCATCGAGTGGGCGGAAGACGCGATCCTCGCCTCGGAAGGGGGCGGAGAGGAAGCTGAAGAGGAACTTCTGAACCTCGACGCTTTCGAGTTCCTGAAGGGCCGCAAGGCCGAGACCATGCGCGAGATGGAGCAAGCCATCGAGACCCGTCACTACGACGCGGGTCAACCGATCTTCCGGCAGGGGGACAACGGCGACGAACTGCTCTTCGTAAGGCGGGGCCGCATCCGGATCTCGCTTTCCATCGGCCCCGGCGACCCCTACCACGTGGCTTCATTCGGCCGGGGTGACTTCTTCGGAGACATGGCCTTCCTCGATTCCGGGATCCGCTCCGCCGACGCCATCGCGGAAACACCCACCGATGTCTACGCGATCACGCGCAGTCATTTCGATACCCTGGCCGACAAGCACCCCCGGCTTGCCCACCAATTCCTCGGCGGCCTGGCCCGGGCTCTGGCCCTTCGGCTCCGGCAGGCGGACGGGGAGATCCGCGCTCTTGAGGACGCGTAGTCTCCTGCGCCCCCGGGTGGGGGCCGTTTTGGCACTGGTGGATCCAGCCCTCGGTGGTCGGGTCGAGAGCGTGCATGATTTCCGGGTCGCCGCTCGATCGCTGCGGGCGGCCCTGCGAACCCTGACCAGGCGTCCGGGTAGCGCCTTGGTTGGGAAGACGCGACGAGCTCTGCGCACCGCCACCTGCGCTTTGGCCGATGTGCGCGACCGGGACGTCGGGCGCTTTCTTCTGGGGAAGCTCCCCGCGGGACACCCCGACGAGGCCGCGCTGAAGCGCCGGATCCTCGGTCTGTGCGACAGTGATCGTCGAGTCGCGCTCACCCGGAGCGCCGCAAGTTGGCCCCGAACCCTCGATCGCCTGCTCATTGACCTTCTCGACCTGGGCGAACCCGCCCTGCGCGCCATCATCCGGCGGACCCGCGCGGAGGCCTGGCAGCAGCGTCGGCGCGCCCTCGAGGTCATTCGGTCACTGGGCCGCCGCTACGATCCCCTCCGCCTTCACGAGCTGCGAAGACGCGTCCGCAGCCTGCGCTACGCGGTGGAAGTGCTGGCCGAAGTCGACTCCTCGGCGCAGGCTCGGGTGACTCTGCTCAAGCCGCTTCAGAGTGCTTTGGGCGACGCGCAGGACCGCATCGTGCTCTCGCGCTGGTTGATGAAGCAGGCGGACCGGTTCCGCGCCAGCGATGTCGCTCTCGCCTCCGCCTTGCGCCGGGAAGCGGAACGTTTCCACGCGCAGTCGGTGCGGTCACACGCGAAGTTCCTGAAACTCCGGCCCCGGGACGCCCTGAACCGGCTGGCCTTGCATGTCGACCCCACCTACGCACCGCCCGCGACCCGTTCTCGCCGCCGATCCGCGTGAGCCTGGGCGACGCTAGGAGTCTGGGCGGCAGAAAGCTTGGTAGTTGTGGCCCGCAGGGCCAGGCGCTGAGGTGGGCTCGCGGCGACGGGGACGCCTCGTGCGTCGCCACTGCGACCACCAGGACTTCGGAATCGTGTGGCTCCTTTCTCGGCTCGATGGTCGCGAAGGGTTTCAGACAGACTGCGGCGACTCGCGCCCAACGCCCCGACGCCAGCGACCCACCTCAACACCCGGCCCCGCTCCGTCTTTGCCCAAAGGGAC